>DAHXLC010000188.1 GCA_027371815.1 Candidatus Melainabacteria bacterium
ATGTTCGTTTAGCCGTAGCCGAAAATCCAAATACACCGCCTGATACTTTAACTGTTTTATCTTGTGATGAAGATGTTGATGTAAGGTTTGGTGTGGCCGAAAATCCGCATATGCCTGAAAATATTTTGGTGAAATTATCACAAGATGAAAATGCTTATGTTCGCTGTAGGGCTTTAAAAACCTTACAAATATTTCCTCTAGAAATTCAAGAACGACTTAAAATGCTTTTGAATGAAAACTGGGTGCCAAAACATAATGAAACCCAAAATAATCCGCATTTAGGAATTTAAAAATTTTTAAATTCCTAAATAAGCCGTTGTTTTTACCTTGAAGAATTTGCGTCTTCTTCTTTTAAAACATAACCTTCGCCGCGTACAGTTTGGATTAAGCGTTTATTTGAAGTATGTTCATCAAGTTTTGACCTTAAGTAGCGAATGTAAACTTCAATCACATTAGATTCACCAATAAAGTCATAACCCCAGACTTTGTCAAAAATAAATTCACGCGATAACACTTGTTCAGGATATTGCATAAATAAACGTAATAAGTCAAATTCTTTGGCTCTTAAATCTAATGGCTTATCAGCACGTTTAACGAAACGATTTAATTGATCCATCCAGAGATCTGAGTATGCCAAAATACCTTCTTGAGGTTTGCGTCTTAAAACAGCTCTAATTCGAGCTAGCAGTTCTTCGGTAGCAAATGGTTTAGTCAAATAGTCATCAGCTCCACTATCTAAGCCAACCACTCTATCTCCAACGCCATCTTTAGCGGTAAGCATTATTACTGGAACTTTAGACATTTGTCGAAGGCGTTTGCAAACTTCTACCCCATCAAGCCCGGGTAACATTACATCAAGTAAAACGAGATCAGGTTGATCGTTTTTAAAAAGTTCAAGACCCTGATTGCCCTCATGGGCTACAGCGACTTGGTAACCTTCATAGCCAAGTTCAAGTTCGATTAGACGAGCAATATTAACGTCATCTTCGATTATAAGGATTTTCAAGAGTTTAACCTCACATTTAATTGCCACTAAGTATATTAACTTGATTTTATATTATTAGGAATATTTATTTTATTTCATTAAAATATATTCGTAACATCTGTTTACTCAAGCTTAAACAAATAATATAGATAATTTTAATCTAAATTATACTTTAGATTAAATAATTAAAAGAATTTAATAATCTTTAGATTAAATTATTTTGTTTTGCCCAGGTTATTTCTTTCTCCAAGCCTTCAGTTAATTGAGTTTGAGGAATTGAGAGCAGTATTTTTTGGAGGTTTTGCATGGACAAAGTTGTTGTTGTGGTTAATTTTTTTAATTGGTCTACAGAAACTGGTGATTTTTCTCGAAGTAAAGCTTGAGCAGCTTTAACGCCAAAAGAAATTAAGGGTTCGGGTAAAGATTGAATTTTTTTACTAATTTTTAAAATTTGAGCAATATCTTCGGTTAATATTTTAATGCTAACTGGGTTTGGATTGGCTAAATTATAGATATTAAATCCCGGATTTTGGGACGATCGGGAAATTGTGTTCAAAATTGCTTTAGCTACATCATTTGCATAAATCATACTCTTAAGCGTGTCGCCTTTCCCAATTTGGAGATAACGACTATGTTTTATTTCCTTAATTAGCGTTAATACATTGCCCCGATCACCAGGTCCATAAACTAAACCAATTCTAAATATAATAATATTGGGAATGGAATTAGTAAAATTTTTTAGTACATTCTCACAGGCTAGTTTTGAAGAGGCATAGGGAGTGACCGGCTTTAATTCACTGGTTTCGGTGATATTAGTAAAAGGGCCATTGCCATAAACTCCAGCTGTGCTTAAAAAAATCATATTTTGAACTTTTTTTAAACTAGCAGCTTGGGCTAGGGCTAAGGTCGCTCTAGTGTTAACTACATCAAATTCTTGGTAAGTGGCATTAGGATTGTGTACCAGTCCGCCAGCATGGATTATTGTATCAATTCCCGAAACTAATTTTTCATAGTCCTGTTCCAAGCACCTGGTAAAATCTGCTTCGACCAGGTCGACTTTAGTAAGATCAACTGTTTGCCCAATACTAGCTCGAGTTGCTCTTTTGTTACGTACCTGTGCTCTAACTTTAAGATTTTGCTTAACTGCCAACTCTTCTAAAAATGCTCGGCCAATAGTACCGCTAGCACCGGTTACTAAAAAACACTGATCATTTGACATTTATTTTGAAAGGTCTCCTCATTAATTAAAAAACTTCCTTATTAAGACTTTACTAGATTTTTAGATTTTATAGGGAAGAAAGACCTAATAAGATTAATAATTATAAACAAGACAGCTCGAATAATTATGGCAAAATAAACTAAAAAGTTAAGAATAATGGGATATTTTTTACTTAAATGCTTTTGGTAAAATACATACATGCCCATATGTAAATTGATGGTTGTGCCAATTGGTCGTTTTTGGCTGGCAGCACCATGAATATGATAAATCACCGATTGGGGCAAATATACTACTTTAAAACCAGCTGATTTTGCCCGCCAGCATAAGTCTAAATCTTCACCAAACATGAAAATATTCTCATCAAAAAAACCAATTTTTTCAAGAACATTTTTGCGTATTAACATTGCTGCTCCAGAAACACTATCAACTTCACAAATAGTATTTTCATCGGCATAAGTTAAATTATAATTAGCTAAGCTTTTATGTTTAGGAAATAAATAACTTAAATAAGTTAAGCGATACAATGAAGCTAGTGGTGTCGGAAATGCTCTTCGACAAGCTAGTTGTAAACTGCCATCCTGGTTTAAAACCTTAGGCCCGCAAATGCCTATATCAGGATTGGCTTGCATATAATTTACTAATGTACTTATCGCATTTTGGGTAATGGTGGTATCGGGATTAAGTAAAAATATATAGTTAGTTGTGAAGATTTTAAAAACTTGATTACAAGCAATCGAAAACCCTAAATTGGCAGTGTTTTTAATTAATTTAACGCCTTTAAATTGAGATTCAATAATATTTACTGATTCATCCTGAGAATAATTATCAACAACATAAATTTCCCAGTTTAAATAATTTTCGTCTAAGGCAAGAGAATTAAGGCATTGACGTAGTAATTCTGGAGTTCGCCAGTTTACAATAAGAATAGTTAGGCTTTGATGAGGCATGTATAAATAATTTAAAAAGCTTGATAGGATTTATAATGACCAAAAACATTAGCTAATGCATCACTAATTTCACCAACTGTTGCATATGTTTTTACAGCAGTGAGAATTCCCGGTAACAGATTTTCCCTGGTTTTAGATAAGTATTGTAAGTCATTTAATGATTTTTGAACTTTTAAGTTATCGCGTTGGGGTTTAAGTTTATTTAAGGCTTTAATCTGATTTACTTCAATTTGATTATTAATTTTAAGGATTTTATTGGCTGGGCTCTCGATATCATCGGTAAATTTATTATAGCCAACAATTATTTTTTGATTATTGGTTAAGCTTAAATGATCGCTATAGGCCGAATCCTGAATTTGTTTTTGGATAAAACCATCTTCAATAGAAGCAATTGCGCCACCACGTTTTTCAATAACGGACATTAATTCAGTTACCTTAGTTTCAATTTCGTTAGTTAAATTCTCAATATAATAAGAACCACCAAAAGGATCGACAGTATTGGCTACGCCAGTTTCATGTAAAATTAGTTGTTGGGTTCTTAAAGCTAGTAAAGCTGAGCTTTCCGTTGGCAAGGATAAAGCTTCATCTTTGCTGTTGGTATGTAATGATTGTGTTCCACCTAGAACTGCTGCTAGTGCCTCAACTGTGGTACGGGTGATATTATTGTCAATTTGGACAGAAGTTAAACTTGACCCAGCCGTTTGAACATGAAAGCGAAGCATTAATGATTTAGGATTAAGAGCCTTAAATTTGTCTTGCATAATTTTAGCCCAAATTCTTCGAGCGGCCCTAAATTTAGCAATTTCTTCAAAAAAATTAATTTGGGCAACGAAGAAAAAACTTAATTGGGGAGCAAATTCATCAATGCTAAGTCCACTAGCGGTTGCAGCTTTAACATATTCAATTGCATTGCTAAACGTAAAGGCTAGTTCCTGGACTGCTGTAGCTCCAGCCTCACGAATATGGTATCCACTTATCGAAATGGTATTAAAATTAGGTAAATTTTTACGGCAATAAGCAAAAATATCGCAGATTATCCGCATTGAAGCTGTGGGTGGATAAATATAGGTATTGCGAGCTTCATATTCTTTTAAAATATAGTTTTGAATTGTTCCTCTTAATAAATGCTTGTCAACGCCGTTTTTCTCACCAACGGCTTGATACATGCATAAAAGTATTGCGGCAGTTGCATTTATGGTCATGGAAGTGGAGACTTTGCTTAAATCAATACCGTCAAATAAAATTTCCATATCCCTAAGGCTGTCAATAGCAACACCGGTTTTGCCTACTTCACCTTGAGCAGTTTTATTATCACTGTCTAAACCCATTTGCGTTGGCAAATCAAAAGCCACTGATAATCCGGTTTGACCATTGTTAAGTAAATATTTAAAACGTTCGTTAGTAGTTTTAGCATCACCAAAACCAGAATATTGACGCATTGTCCATGGCTTGGAACGATACATCGATCCGTGAATTCCGCGCGTGTAAGGAAATTCACCAGGAAGGGTATT
The DNA here is from genome assembly GCA_027371815.1 of Candidatus Melainabacteria bacterium. Taxonomy (GTDB): domain Bacteria; phylum Cyanobacteriota; class Vampirovibrionia; order Obscuribacterales; family JAKAZS01; genus JAKAZS01. The sequence goes on from DAHXLC010000188.1 coordinate 4,663, forward strand.
GTCCAAATGTTCAAAAAAGTTATTCATAATCAATGTGATAATATTATTAAAGTAAAGGGAAATGGTTGAAAATTAAATTAAACTTATGTTTGTTTAGCATAATTCATTATATTTTATCATTTATAACTTATAAAATTATAAAAGGTTAAAATGACAAATTTTAACCTTAAACTATATTATTAACCCAATCACTAGGAAAAAAAGCAAAATGAAATTTAAGCAAAATATATTACAAACCATTGGTCATACACCGATGATTAAAATTAATAAATTAAGTTATGACTTAAAACCATTAATCCTGGCTAAATGTGAAATGTTTAATCCAGGCGGATCAATTAAGGACAGACCTTCGTTAAAAATGATTGAAGATGCTGAGGCTAAAGGTCTCCTTAAGCCAGGATCGACGATTATTGAACCAACGTCAGGCAATACTGGAGTTGGTCTAGCTCAAATTGCTGCAGTTAAAGGTTATCGCTGTATTTTAGTGGCACCAGATAAAGTAGCATCAGAAAAATTAAATTTATTAAAAGCTTATGGAGCTGAAGTAGTTATTGTACCAACTAGTGTTATGGCTAGCAGCCATGAGAGTTATTATTCAGTAGCTAATCGCTTATGCTTGGAAATACCTAATAGTTTTCAGCCTAATCAGTTTGCTAATCCTAATAATCCCTTAGCTCATTATGAATCAACCGCTACCGAAATTTGGGAACAAAGTGAAGGCAAAATAACCTGTTTTGTAGCCGGCATGGGAACAGGTGGTTCCTTAAATGGTATTGCTAAATATCTCAAGGAAAAAAATCCTAATATTTTAATTGTAAGTAGCGATCCTGAAGGATCAATTTTATCTGGTGATTTAGCTAAGCCATATAAAGTTGAAGGAATTGGTGAAGATTATATTCCTAAAAATGTTAATTTAAAACTGGTAGACCGGTTTATACGTGTATCTGATAAAGAATCATTTCTTATGGCTCGTCGCATAGCTTGCGAAGAAGGTATTTTAGCTGGAGGATCTTCAGGGACTTCAATGGTTGCGGCCTTAAAAATTGCGCAGGAATTAAAACAAGATGATTGTATTGTAGTTTTATTTACCGATGGTGGCAGAGGTTATTTAAGTAAAATTTATAATGATGAATGGATGATGGAACAAGGATTCCTTCAAAGTGAAGGATCTTGTTATTATGTTAAAGATTTGCTCATGGCTAAAGCCAAGCAAGCAAATTTGCCTAATTTAGTAACAGTCAAGCCAAATGATACAGTGAAAACGGCAATTGCTAAAATGAATCAGCATAAGTTAAGTCAAATTCCGGTAATAGATGAATTGGGTCGTAATTATGGTCATATTAACGATTTTGTCTGTATGCAAATTGTTTATTCCCGTAAAGATCCTGATTCGATTGTAGTGAGTTCTGTCATGGGTAAACCTTATCTTGAAGTTGAAATTATGGATGAAGTGGCAGATGTCTATAAAATATTTTCCCAAGGTCATCCTTTGGTTGTTGTTACTGAAGATAATAAGGTAACAGGAGTATTAACTAAGGCTGATATTATAGACTATTTGCAAAATCAAATGATTGAAAAAAAAAGTGAAGTTTATTCTCGATAATTTTTAACCAAAAGGGGGTTATTAAAAAAATGAAATTTTCAACTAAAGCTATTCATGTTGGCCAGGAGCCAGATCCTAGTACTGGTGCTATTATGACACCAATTTATCAGACATCTACGTTTGCTCAAAGTGAAATTGGCGTGCATAAGGGGTATGAATACGCACGTACCCATAATCCAACTCGAACTGCACTAGAAACGTGTTTGGCTAGTCTAGAAAATGGCAAGCATGGATTGGCTTTTGCCTCTGGAATGGCTGCTACTAGCTGTGTGGGTAATTTGTTAAAAGCTGGCAGTCATGTAATTGTTGGTGAAGATGTTTATGGTGGCACTTATCGTTTATTCGCTAAAGTTTTAACTAATTATAATATTGAATTTTCGTTTCTTGATACCAGAAACTTGAATTTAGTAAAACAAGCCATAAAACCTAATACCAAAATGCTCTGGATTGAAACACCTACCAATCCACTCTTAAGATTAGCTGATATCAAAGGTTTAGTAAATACCGTTAAAAGTCATAATATTATTACTGTTGTAGATAATACCTTTGCTAGTCCATATTTTCAGAATCCACTTGATTTGGGTGCTGATATAGTTGTTCATAGTACTACTAAATATATTGGCGGTCATTCTGATGTAGTTGGTGGGGCAATTGTAGTTAATGATGAAAATTTATATGAAGAACTTAAATTTCATCAAAATGCGGTGGGGGGGATCCCTGGTCCAATGGACTGCTTTTTAGTTTTACGAGGTCTTAAAACGTTAAGTTTAAGAGCACGTGAACATGAAAAAAATGCTTTGGCCATTGCCAAGTTTTTAAAAGCGCAAAAATCTGTTGAAAGTGTTTATTATCCAGGTTTACCGGATCATCCTCAACATGATTTAGCTAAAACTCAAATGCGTGGTTTTGGTGGCATGGTTTCTTTTGTGTTAAAAGGTGGGTATGAATCGGCTAATTTATTAAGTAAAAATACTAAAATTTTTACTTTAGCTGAAAGCCTTGGTGGTATTGAGTCATTAATCTGTCATCCCAGTTCCATGACGCATGGTTCAATACCAGAAAAAGATCGTATTGAACGCGGGATTGTTGATGGTCTTTTACGTTTTTCTGTAGGTATTGAAGATATTGATGATCTAATTAACGATTTAGATTTTGCTTTTAATATCTTAGAAAAAAATCTTAAAATTAAAGTTTAAATTGTTTTTTAATACTGGTTAAAATTGTTGGTTAATAAAACCTACTATTTAGTTATTTTATTATTGGTTTTATACTTAATAAGTATTAAGGCCGTTATAGCGCAAGGTACGATTTTGCCAACTGATGTTTTACCCTTAAATTTTAACCAGACCAGTGCTAGTCAATTTGAAAATTTTAAAATTAGGACTTTGCAAAAATTACCCAGTAAGTTTTATTTTAATTCAGTAATTGAGTCTTCCTTTCGTCTAGAAACCAATCCCTGGCAATATCCAATTAAACGTCAATTAATCAAGCAGTTTCCAACTGGATCGAGTTATGCAGCTTTAAGTCCAGCCCAAAAAGCTTCAATTCAAAAAACTATTGGCTTATCGGATAGCACTGATAATGTTTTTCGTATTTATCCAAATCTAACGGCTGGTTGGGCCTTAACCCCGCATACGCGAATATTTGGTAATTATTTTATGATATCTGATACTTTATTTAGACCACGCAATCAAGGATTGGATAGTGTGATTCAATCAGTTGGTGGAGGTATTCAGCAGGACATTGCGATCGGTCGCAGAGGTAATTTAATGGGTCAATTCATGTTACGTGAATTGTATGAAACTAGAGCTCCAGCTGTTTTTGATTATTTACCTGGTATTACCTATACGCATATGTTCACACCTAATATCATTGGTTATATGAGTACAATTCTGCAAATGCGAGGGCGTTATTTCTTTCAAGCTCCTACAGCTGAAATGGATCCTTATTATACGTTTGGTGCCCTTTGGAAGCGTAATTCTTATATATTCCTATTTAATTCAACGTTTGTGACTAATTTTCGTAATCAGTTTGCATCCAAACTATATCCTCTAAATTCATATTTATGGGTACTTGATTTTGAAATTGATAAACAATTATTTAGACAAGTGCCAGGTCTTTATTCCTTTGTCCGAGCTGAACCAGTTTATAATTTTCATTCTGGTGGCAATTTAGGTTTTTCGGGAATTGATTTTCGACTGTTTTATGGTTTAAGGTATGTATTTGGTAAACCACCATTAAATAGTACCGTTAATTTAATCCGTGAACAAATTAAAGAACAGGAAATGTTAAAAAAACATAGTTTACCAAAAGAAAAGTCTAAAAAAAATTCACAACAACCTCAAGCTTCAAATGATAAAAATCAACCTCAAGCCAAAATTATCAAGCTTAAGCCTTATGAATTGGCTGCTAATGAATCTCAACCAATGCATGGTTATTTAGATCATAATTAACTTGTTATTTTTTATGGCTTGGTTTGATTTACCAAAATCTAATTTTAGGTAATCTTTAATCATCTGATTTAGCAATTCCTTTTTGCCAGGCTTGGCGAAAATATATAATACCCTTATCGCTTGGGTATAGATTTTCGTTAAGCGATTCCAATGAATTAAGTGGTCTTTGACTTAAGACTACTCTTTTATCCTGATTTAAAATAATTTTGCTTTGCTGATTAAAAATTAAACCTAATAATTCTTTTAATACTGGTATCTTTAAGAAATTCTGATAAGTTCGTAAATACAATTTAGTATTATGTTCATCAATGGGTACAAAAGCTAAAAACTGGGTAAATTTATCCGGCAAGATATTTAAAAGCCATATATTCCCAAATTTAAATTCAAATGATGTACTTGTTGAATTTTGAGCATTAGTATACATCTTAATAGATTGGTTAGTGAATTCAAATTTAACTTGCATGTTTTTATCAATGTTTTTGCCAATGGTTGTTTTATGCACGTAAGGTAAATGGGCATAATCAAGTTGATTTTCAATACAGCGGGTTACATGGCTTGGCCAGAGACTGGTAAAGCCGCTGTAGCAAGTCATTTTGGTTAAAGCGTCAAACCAGGGTGGATTTAGATCTAACGGCTGACCATGTTTAATAAAAATAAAAGCGTTTTGTTCGCAAACGGTAAAGGCTTTGACGCATAAGTTAGGAGCATCTTTATCAGTTTCAGGTACATAAATACAATTACCTAAAGCTGAATATTTAAAACCATGAAAAGGGCATTCAATAGTTTCTGCTTTGATAGTACCGAGGCTTAATTTTGCACTACGATGTGGACATAAGTCTTCTAAGGCATAGACTTTTTCATTATGGCGCCAGATAACGAGGTTTAGACCTAACCGTTTTAAAGCCAGGGGTTTATGATTAGGAATTTCACAAGAATCAGCTATTAGGTACCAAGCCGATGGTAAATTCATTAAAGGCATCTATTATTATACTCAAAATTTTTTTAAGTAATATTTTAACTCATTGACTTGGGGTAATAAAATTAAAGTTTATGATTACAACTAAATTGAAACATGAAGTAACAATGGCTGCCTTTTTTAGCTGTCTAACCGCATTTATACAAAATATTTTACTGATTTAGTCTTGTAAGATACAAGTAAGCAGTTTTAAATTAATATTACCGTATTGATAAGTTTTTATAGTTACGAAAATTATTAAAATGAGCATTTTAGCCTGTTAAATTTTAAAAAGTGATTATCGTGATTGGTATTACTATTAAATAAATCAGACAATTGTTGTCAATTAATTGAGCACATGAGCTTATATTTGTTTTAAAGGTAATTTTTATAAGGAGCTGGTAATTTTAGTTACTAGATGTGTTATAAATCAATTATTAATAATTTTTGTCCTGATTTTCCTAAATGTAATTTTTGTAGCAACTGAGATTGCTTTATCTAGGGTTAGGCGTTTTGATATTGAGCAATTGGCCAAGGATGGTAATTTAAGTGCTAGATTAGTCTTAAAGCATTTAAATAATTTGCAACGGTTTAATACTTCATATCAGTTTGGTGTTACGGTAACCAGCTTAGTTTTAGGCTGGGCGATCCAAAGCTTTATGGCAGATAGGGCAGCTTGGTTTATGGTAGATTTGTTTAGACTAAGTTGCGAAAATTTTATGATTATTTCAGTAATTATAAAGGGTTTTTGCTATATTTTAGCGTTTAGTATTACAGCTTTAATTAAATTTATTTTTGCGGCTTTAATTCTTCCTAACTATGCTAATTCCCGACTCGAAAAGGTTGTCTTATCACTGATTCATCCTTTTGAATGGTGGTGTTATATTACTAATGTGGTAATAGATTTATTAACTAAAACTGTTTCTGATGAAAATGTTGATTTTACATTAGAGCAAGCAGAAACCATTAATCGAATTTGTGATTTTGCTGATACAAAAGCTATGAACGTTATGACACCAAAAATAGCTATGACTTGCGTAGAAGTACATACAACAATTAGTGACTTTGTTCAAGTTGCTCTAAAGTTTGGTCATTCTAGACTTCCGGTCTATGATAAATCGTTTGATAATATTTTAGGTCTAATTTACCTTGGTGCTGGAATAAAAGGCATATTAGCTAAGCAAGAAGCAAAGGCAGTGTCTACATTGGCTTTGGAGAATGTATTAACCGTAAAAAAGCATGACTATATTGGTGAGATTATTATCAAATTAAATAACAGTAAGTGTAATATGGCAATTGTAAAGGATTCAGATGGAACAATTATTGGTCTGATTACCTTTGCCGACTTGATTGACAAAATTGTCGAGTATATCTGTGCTGAAAATGGTTCTACTGAAAAAATATAGCTTAAAAATTTTTCAGGGTAATGAAGTAATCCTTAAATGACAATTGTTAATATTTCAAGATTAAATTTTTACCAATTTCGACTTTTGACATGTTATAATAATTCTGTATGGTTGTTGTCAAGAAGAATTAACTCTAAAGCTTACTCATTTAATATGGAAGAACCTGACAGTTGTAAACATTTTTTTAAGCATTTTTGCTTAAACTTATTTTTTTTGTGGTTTTTTAAGGAGCAAGCAATTTTAGATTGCTTTGTTTACTATTAATCAATTCTTACTAATTTCTATATTAATTTCCTTAAATGCTCTTTTTGTTGCTACTGAAATGGCTTTAGCTAGAGTAAGGCGTATTCATATCGAGCAATTAGCTGATGAAGGCAATAAGAGTGCAAGGTTAGTCTTAAACCATTTAGATAATCCTGAGCGTTTTATTTCTGCCTGTCAGCTTGGAATAACTTTAGCTACCTTAGTATTAGGTGCTGTGGGTGAAGCTACCCTAGCTAATAGTTTAACTGGGTTAATTATGGATATTTTTAATATAAATACCAAAATTCATATAGCTATTTCTTCAAGTGTAACAGCTAGTTGTTATGTAGTGGCGTTTATTACTACAGCTTTCTTGCAGACTATTTTTGGTGAATTGGTACCTAAAACCTATGCTTATGAAAGAGCTGAAAAGGTTATTTTAATCATGATTCATCCTATTGAATGGTGGTGTTATATTACTAATCCTTTTATATCTTTGTTAAATCAGTCGAGTAATTTAATATTAAAATTGTTAAGAGTTGAAAAATTACCTAAGCCTAAATTAGGGCATACTGAAGAAGAATTACGCAGAATTGTTACAGCTAGCCATGAAGATGGTGTTTTAGAACCCGATGAAGAAGAAATGCTCCATAGTGTTTTTGATTTTGCCGATACGGTAGCCAGCGAGGTAATGACTCCGAGAACGGATATGACTTGTATTGAAGTGAATACCACTATTAATGAATTCGTGGAAATTGCTCTAGAACACGGTCATTCACGTATTCCGGTCTATGAAAAAAACATTGATAATATTTTAGGCGTTATTCATATCCGTGATGGTTTAAGAGCTTTGCTTGACAATAAACAGCAAGAAACAGTTAGTAAACTTGTTCGTAAAGTCTTAATTGTTCCGGAAAACAAGTATCTAGGTGATTTGCTTAGTGAATTTAAAAAGAGTAAATGCCATATGGCTATTGTGGTAGATGAATATGGTGGTACCGGTGGTCTAGTCACTTTTGAAGATTTGTTGGAAGAACTCGTTGGTGATATTGCTGACGAAAGTGATGTTGTTGAAGAATGGATTGTAGAAAATCCTGATGGTAGTTTGATTTTAGATGCAAAAATAAATTTAATTAAAGCTGTAACAATTCTGCGTAATTCTTCTTCAGTATGCCC
>DAHXLC010000225.1 GCA_027371815.1 Candidatus Melainabacteria bacterium
GCGGAATTAACCCAAATAATGATTTATATAATCGTTTTGAATATGGGATACCACCAGCTAAAAATGGTGACTACGCTTTTTTATTACATATTTTAGCTTCTCTTAAAACCACTGGCGCTGGGGCTATAGTATTACCACATGGTGTGTTATTTAGAGGTAATGCTGAAGCTGTAATACGTAAAAATTTAATTGATCGAGGTTTTATTAAAGGTATAATTGGTTTACCAGCAAATTTGTTTTATGGTACAGGAATTCCAGCTTGTGTTATTGTTTTAGATAAAGCTACGGCCAAAGATCGAGACGGTATCTTTATGATTGATGCCAGCAGCGGCTTTATTAAAGACGGAGATAAAAATGTAATAAAAAAGCGTAGTCACCATTTTTAGCTGGTGGTATCCCATATTCAAAACGATTATATAAATCATTATTTGGGTTAATTCCGCTAGCCCAGCTCTTAGTCGAAAACGGCGGGTTAGCCACAATAAAGTCAAAAGTTTTTAACTGCCTTTCACCCGACAAAAAATGAGGGTTCGTGATTGTATTGCCTTGTACAATCTCAGCTGATGGGCAATTATGCAAAATCATATTCATTTTAGCCATTGCTCGAGTAGCCACGTCCATTTCCTGGCCATAAATTGTAAGCTCAATGTTTTTTGCAGCTAATGCTTCAGCCTGCGCTTTAAGTAACAAAGACCCAGACCCACAGGTAGGGTCATATATAGTTTGCTCAGCTTTGGTGGCTTTATTTATATTAATTACTTTAGCCATAATACGTGAGACTTCAGCTGGTGTATAAAACTGACCTTTACTCTTGCCAGACTGGCTAGCAAAGTGACGCATGAGGTACTCATAAGCGTCGCCTAACAAATCATCACCATCGGCTCTATTGGCTTTAAAATCAAGGCTTTCAAAAATACCGATAAGCGCAGTCAACTTATCGACCATATCTTTGCCCTTACCTAGTTTAGCTTCATCGTTAAAATCAGCTACATTAACGATTCCGTCAAGGTCATTAGCCTTTGCTATAGAACCTATAATTTTATTAATTTTATCGCCAATTTCTTTGTTGCCTTTTAAATTGACCATATCTGTAAAACTAGCACCCTTGGGCACAGTAAACACTGAGTCTTTTTGACTATGTTTATCGGATACGTATTTAACGAATAACAGTACAAGAATGTAATCTTTATATTGCGATGCGTCCATACCTCCTCTTAATTCGTCGCAACTTTGCCAAAGACTTGAATAAAGGTCAGATTTTTTTATTGCCATATTTTTTTTATTTAACTTGAAGAGGTCACTTTAGGTCAATATTATAATTTATTAATTTTAGCATTAATTTCAAAAATTTTAACAATGTAACATTATAAATTCTCTTTTTTTATCACGCTATGAGATTAAACAGATTTAACAATAGAAAGATAAAAGTATTTAGTTAAATTTCCTTAAGACTGGTATAGACTAATATCTAAGACAAAAGAACTTACGTTAAATTTGCCATTACTTAATGTTTTGCACTGATCTTCTAGGGTCTTACGTAATGTTTTAATATCGTCGTGTCTACAATCACCCTTATAAGTGCCATGAGCAAAGCAAACCAGGTACAATCCGTGAGTAATTGAATTGGTTTTCATATACCTTTCTAATAATTGGTTTTGTGCTGCTGTGAGCAACTTATTGTTCGAGCAGCTTTTAACTTCAATAGCAAGGGTAAGATCGTTAAATCCTTCATTCTCATCATTATTAGTATTTGCTAGCTTAACCAGTATATCTATGTTTTGGGCACATATTTCTCTTTTAACATCTGGCGAGTTTTTAGATTTTCTGTATCCGCCAGGTCTTATTTGTGTTTCCCTTGTTAAAATCAACCTATTTTGAACAAGTTCATGTTTTAAATGGCGTATTATGTAGTCAGATAGGCGATTTTCGATTTTAGGTTTATTTCCATGAATACTAGACTCATCCCACAAATCAAAAATGGCCGGTGTTTCAGAACTTTGTAGTTTTATTTGTAGATTCATTAAGGATTTAATAACCGCATCCATTAATTGATTATTATCTTGAATAAATCGGGTATTACAATCCGCAAGCAAATTATGTAGATCTTCTAGGCTTGGTTGCAGCCAATTTGTTTCATTAAATTTAAGCTCTGCTTTTGTAGCCAAATCTAATAAACCTCCATAATCGGGAAAATCTATTGCAAGTTGGTTCAATTCATTACAAGCCAGTTCAGTATTCCTGTTTACTAAAGCATAAATAACATCTTCTTTAAATTGCCTAATGTTAATATTCCATGAACCTAAATTAAAAAAATCCAATTTAGCCATAGCCGTATTTTGTAGATTGTGATTGTTATTTATATCTTCATTTGATGGAAAACAATTTTCTAATAATTTAAATAACTTGCTTAAGCTCTTTTCTGGTAATTTTATTACAGATTTTGGGTAAATGGCTAGTTCAGCTAATAGTTTTTTTGAGCTGTCAGGCATTGTTTCCGACAGGTTAAAAATAATATCCCATGCAGTTAGTTCTTGATTGCGTGCCAATAAACAAAGAATTGATAAATCGGTATTTGCAATTTCATTTAAATTTTTAGGTAAAGAATCAAGCAGGTAGTTAATTGCGGGTTCATAATTATGTTTTAATAGTAAATCCCAAGCATTTATAAAATTTTTAAATTCAGAGAACCTAGTTTTAAGTTCGTTAAAAAGTAATTCTGAAAATTCATCATTCCACTGTTTAGAAAAGTAATCAAGAATTTCAGTTAGCAAATTTGAATCATAATCGGTTTTAAAGATTATTTTAAAATTTGAAATAATACTAACTGAATCCAAATCTTCTAATTTTGAAACAAACAATTTCTTAACCCCAGAATCTTTCTCATATTTAATTAAAATAAATAAGATAACCAATAACCATTTTTGGAATAAGGATTGCTCAATATTAGTGTTTTCAGCTAATAATAATTTAAATGCCTTATAAACACCTAGTACATCTCGATTGTGATTATTTACATTAAAATCCAGCCAATCATCTGATATAATATTATATTTTTGAAGGAACAGTAAAGCTGCTTTTTTAATGCGGTCTCTTGTTTTAGAATTTGCATTTTTCCACCCTGGTGTTACTTGAATATTAAATTCAAATTCATTTAGACTAGGCCAACCATTTTCTTCAAATAGCATATCGTGTAACATATACCGCCACATATCAAATTGTCCATTTTCAAATTTATCCAAACGCTCTAATATAACTACAGATGGTGGCTTAATATCAGGGTTTTGATCGTTGTTTTGAATACCAATTTCATTGTTTATTATTTTGGGTGAACTAATATATTTTTTCATTAATTCAAGATCACTATAAAATCTAAGCTCACCTTCTAAAACATCTTTATGCAATAGAATAGATTCACAGCTTAAATTATCTTCCCAATTTATAAGCCAGGCTATAATTTTTGCAAGAACCTTAATCTGAGTTAGTTCTTTGAATAAATGTAAATTTTCACAAAGAAATACAACATCATTTGAATTGACTAAAAAATTTAAATTAATTACAGAATATATAAAATTATCAATATTGATGCCATTATCAACGTTGACTTTAGCAATTAGTTTTAAAACTACCTCTCTGCGCTCACTAACCTTTTGATTAAATAAGGCTAATAAATCTTTTTTATAATGATTAAATATAATTGATTGATACTTTGTTGCAATTTCGCTAATTTTTTTTCATCAATCTGAGTTTCTT
>DAHXLC010000230.1 GCA_027371815.1 Candidatus Melainabacteria bacterium
GTCAAAATATAACCAGTAATTACGCAAGCCATTTAAATGACTTGCCGCAATCATTTCCTTTAACATTAACGCAATCATCCAATTTTATTGCCCGGATTGAATCACTGACGTTTAAAGCCTTAGACAAAAATCCAAGTAATCGTTACCTCAATGTAACGGATGTTAAAAATGATTTAGCTTTAGCTTTTGTCGCTTCCGAAGAAGTCTGGCAATCTAAAGCTATTGCCCTAAAACAAAATGAAACTACCCAGAGTAAACTTGGTCGAGCCACTTTACCTAGTATAAATTTAAAAACGGAAAAACCTAAAAGAGTCAATGTTAATTGGGAAAAAATAATTTTAAATACTGGTGTTTTTGCCATAATTTGTGCTTTAGGTTTTTATGGTTATTCAATTGTAATTAATCAGGATAATCTTTATAAAAATCTTAATACCAATCTTCTATTTATACCCAATCTTGATAGCAGCAAAAATGCTACCGTAAATAATAATGATGAAATTGAAAAGAGTAAAATTAACCTTCAAGAAGTTGCTGATGAATGTACGAAAAATTCTCTACAATATTTAAATGCCTTAAATCAATTAGGTGTTAATTACTATAAAGCCAATAAATTTGTTGAAGCTAGTGATACCTATTTGGAAATTAAAAAAATTGCTACATCTTTAAAAAACAATGAATTTATTATTTTAGCGATAAAAAAGTTGGCTTGGATTAATTATTTAAATCATGACTATCAAGGTGACCTAAATTATTGCCAAGAAGCTTTAAATATGATTAAGGCCAATCCCAACAGCCCCTATTTGTGGGATGCCTATATGCTATTAGGCAATACCTATACGATAAGCAATGAACCTAAAATTGCTTTAGACTATTATGCCAAACTTTATCAAAGCATGTACCCCTATCGTTTTAGAATAAGTAATAGTTTTGCTATTGCTGGATTTCAATTAGCTGATACCTATCGAAAACTTAATCGATACAAAGAAGCTTGCCAGATATTTAAATATTGTATATCTAATTGGCAATTTGTAGTTCGCAATCCTAATCATCCCCTAATTGCCCATGCTTATTACAGCCTGGGTTTAACTTTGATGGCTCAAGGGAATTATGCTGAAGCCATCGAAGCCTTGACAACTTGTAAAAAAATCTGCCAAAAACTTAATTTACCCAAAAGTTCGTTTAAAAGTGCCATTGATCATAGTTACTTAACCTGTCTGTGGCATACTAATATATTACAAGCCTTATTTATGGTTCTGGGAATAAAGTCAAACTTACCATAGTTTCAATATGAAAGGTATGACTAAACATATCTAAAGGCTGAATTAAATTAATTTTATAGGCAAAATTCTGATAAGATTTTGTTAAAATTTTCAAATCCCGAGCTAAGGTAGCTGGATTACAGCTTATATAAATAATATTTTTAATAAAAAGTTTTTTAATTAAATTTAAAACATTTATATCAACACCTTTACGTGGTGGATCAAGAATAATTAAATCATAATTTTCACTCAATAAAAATCTCGCCAAATTATCTTCGACTAGACCTTGGCTAAAATTAATATTAGTAATACCATTTAATTCAGCATTATCCTTACCACATTCAATCGCCTGAGGGGATATTTCCAAACAAATTATTTTACAAGCTAGTGGTGCTAACCACAGTGCTATCGTACCAATTCCGCCATAGGCATCAATAATATTAAGTTTATTATTTGAATTTAGGCAAGCAACCACTTTATAAATTTCATCATTTAATTTTTCACAAATCCGCGGATTTATTTGAAAAAAACTTTGACTTTTAATTTTCAATTTTAAAATATTGTTATTATTTGGCCATTTTACTAATTGACTTGACAAGGATTCAATTATATAGTCAACCCCAACCCCATTACTAAAAGATTGTCCTAAAATTTTATTTCCAGACTTATCATTAAAATTCAGACAAATTCCTGAAATATTTTGATTAATTTGCATTAAATCAGCCATGAATAATTTTAATTTTTGATATTCCTTAATATCAATACTTAATTTATTTTTGGTATTTAAGACTAAAGTTACCAGTATAGTTTCATACCCAAAACTATATTGCATAATACTATGACGTAATAAACCAATTTGGTTTTTTTCATCATAAATTCTTAGCTTATGCTTATTCAATAAAATGTGACAATTTTCAAGTAACTGATTAATAGGCATTGATGCTACTGGACAGGCATTAATATTAATTAAGTCATGTGATTTAATTTTATAAAAACCTATTTCAATTTTATTATTTTGAAAGGATAAAGGGAATTGAGCCTTATTACGATAAGCTTTATTTTCCACAGCTGGGATGACAGCTTCAACCAATAAATCTGTAAATCCACCTATATGAATCAAACAATTTCTGACAATATCTTGTTTAGCCTTAAGCTGAGCTTGATAATCTAAATGCTGCCACTGACAGCCACCACAAATTGAAAAATACGGACAAAATGGTTTGACGCGATCTGGACTTTCATTTAAAATTTCAATAACTTCGCCCAGTGCAAAAGATTTACGAATATCATAAATATTTACTGAGATTTTATCACCAATGGCTACACCGTCAACAAAAACTGGGATTGCTAAATTATGGCTGATTCCTTGACCACTGGTTGCATAAGCATCAATTTCAATCTGAACAATTGAGTTTTTTTTTAACATATATTTTAATATGATTTTAAATATTTATATCTAGATATTAAAAGATTGACTAATAGTTTAGATCCTTGTGCGACCTGAGCTGCATTACTACTTGATTTTGCCAACTGATGCAATTGATTATAAGTACTCATTAACTGACTATCAACCTTATCGCCATGATCATTAACCTGGGTTATTAAACTATATACTTGAGCTAATTCATTGTAAGATGCGTCACTAGGAATTGGGGCTTCATTATTTTCGGTATTAATTTTATTCTGTGTTTGATAAGTTAAAATATCAACTTCTCGTTTAGTAGAATTCAAATATTTGTCAACCAGATACTCATTGTTGGATTTAGCAGCATCTTCTAATTTTATAAACTGCTTCATGGCTATATTAATATTACCACCATGTTTGCGACAAGCTAAAATAGAGGCAAGCAAAGCCTGTCTTTCTTCAAGCCGAATGCCGGGTACTAGCATATTAATATTCGTAATTAATGTAGGTGCTGTGGAAGAATGAGTTATTCGTCCTTTGATTACATCAATAACCGAAAATAATAATTTTTCATCCAACTTACCCTTACCAAAGGATTGAATGTCACCCGATCGAACTACTACCATGCGATATTCATCAGTTTTAATATTGTCATAGAAAAAAATACGCACCAACGAAACTTCTTTATTGAATTTTTGCATAATAGCACGAGTCAATAAAACAGCATCAATCTTACAATCTTGATCGCTAGCCTTAGGGCTATAATACATGGATAGCACTACTTCCTTATTACTTATTTTAACCTGAATTTGTTTATTAACTGGTATTACCTGACTAAGTTTAATTACATTAATGATATCGTTATTGTTAAGTGCAAAGCTTACTTGCATCAACAAGGTATTGACAACAAGAAATAAACTTAAATATTTTTTTACTTTATTCATACTTTAAATTGTATTATATATTTAGTCTAAAAATTAATTTTTTAAAACTATGTCAATTGAAATTATACATGTTTCAGATATACATTTTGGTTCTGGTGAAGGCCATGGCAAAATTAATCCTCAAACCGGTTTAAACACTAGATTTGAAGACTTTATTGCCAGTTTTACTAAAGTTGTCGATTTTGCCATCGACAATCAGACCGATTGTGTGATTTTTGCTGGTGATGCTTACAAAACTGCCAACCCTGAACCACTGTATCAAAAATACTTTGCACGAGAAATAAAACGCCTGTCGCAAAATAATATTATTACCATATTACTGGTAGGAAATCATGATCAAATTCACAAGTCAACCGAAAGCCATTCTTTATCAGTATTTGACAGCTTAAAAGTCGAAAATGTTTATATTATTGATAGTCCATGTCTGCAAACTTTTAAATGTAAAAATGGTAAATTCCAACTCATTGGTCTACCGCACATTACTAAACATCTTTTATCCACCCAAAGCCAATTACAATCTTTGGGCAATGCCAATCTTGATGAAACAATTATTAATCAAGTCGAAACAATTCTTCAAGACTACTATAATAAACTTGATTCAACCTTGCCAAGTATTATTACCGCTCATATGACCGTTGATAAAGCTTTAGCTGGTATTGAAGAGGAATTACTCTTAGGTTACAGTCTAACTTTTCCCGTATCACTATTTATGAATGACAAAATTGACTATGTAGCACTTGGTCATGTTCATAAACACCAAATTATTAATCGAGCAAATCCAGCAATAGTTTATTGTGGTTCAATTGACCGAGTTGATTTTGGTGAAGAGTTTGAAGATAAAGGTTTTGTTCAAGTAAACTTAAATAGGGCAGACACAAGTTATAAATTTCATTCCCTTAATCCTCGTCCATTTATAACGATTGAAACTGACTTGAGAAACGTTGACAACCCTAATTTGTTTTTAGCCAAAAAAATAAATAACTATAATATTAATGATTGTGTTTTGCGAATAAAATATACAATTGATAGTGATAATCTTCATAAATTAAATGAAACTGAACTAAAAAAAATCTGTACTCCTGCCATGAGTTATAAATTAATTCCGGATATCAAACCAAGTTTTAGCAGAATCAGAATTCCTAATTTACAAGAAGCGATATTAGAATCTCCCAAACAAGCTTTATCAACCTATTTAAAGGAAAGTTTAAATCTAAATGAAAGTGAGTTAAATAAATTTATTAATTTAATCAACGAATTAAATGTTGACAACAATTAATTTTTTTAAAACTTTGAGGTAATTAATTGAATCCCTTATCCTTGCTTTTAAACAATCATCCCAAAGGATTACAGGTATTATTTTTTACTGAATTATGGGAGCGATTTAGCTATTATGGTATGCGCGCAATCTTAATTTTATACATGATAGCTTCTCCCCAAGAAGGAGGTCTTAATTTTGCCAGTCCATTTGCCTCAATAATTTATGGTACCTATACCAGTTTAGTTTATATGACGGCAATTCCGGGCGGATTTATTGCGGATAACTATCTGGGTCCTAAACTAGCTATAATCATTGGTGGCAGTATTATAGCCTTAGGTCACCTGCTCTTAACCATTAACACCGAACCTTTTTTTTATTCTGGACTAATAGCCATTGTTATTGGTACTGGCTTATTAAAGCCAAGTGTAAGTTCAATAGTTGGCAATCTTTATATTGATAATGAAAGCAAACGTGATAGTGGTTTTATTATCTTCTATATGGGAATTAACCTTGGTGCGGCTCTAGCACCACTAGTATGTGGGTTTTTAGCCCAAGGCAACGAATTTAAAAGCTTCCTTACCAACTGTCATCTCGATCCAAAAATGTCTTGGCATTTTGGTTTTGGAGCTGCCGCTATTGGTATGATTTTAGGCTTAATCACTTTTATCCGGCAAAAATATTTAATTCCTGATAATCCAGTCAAACCAAGTCATATTAATTTAAATCTGCCAGTATTCACCCCTTTAACCAAAACTGAAACCAATAAATTATTGATAATTGCCTTATTATTCTTATTTTCAGCCATGTTCTGGGCTGTGTATGAACAAGGCGGAGCTTCACTAAATATATTTGCCAATAAATATACCAATTGTCAAATTGGCAATTATAACTTTCCACCATCATACCTCCAAACATTTCAAGCTGTATTTATAATTATTTTTGCCCCTTTAATATCTAAACTTTGGTTACATTTAGGCAACAAACAACCAAGGAGTCAGGCTAAATTTGTTTTAGGGCTGATTTTATTAGGTATAGGAATATGTTTAATGGTACCAGCATCATATTTAGCTTTAACCCATAAAATTAGTCCTTTATGGATTATAGGATGTTATTTATTTGAAGTTTTAGGTGAACTTTGTTTAAGTCCAGTTGGACTAAGCACTGTTACTAAACTAGCTCCAGCACGTTATGTTGGCTTAGTTTTAGGAATTTGGTATTTATCCTATGCCCTGGGTAATTTTTTAGCAGGTCTATGGTGCAGTCTGTGCAATATTAACAACCCGCTAGTTTATGCCAATGTATTCTTAAGCATGGCCGTATCAGCTATTTTGGCTTCAATAATACTATACTTACTCTTACCTTTAATTAATAAGTTAGAGAAATAAAGATGTTTTGAATTACTAATTAAGCACACAGCTAAACTGTCTTTATCTGGCTAAACTTATCCATTTAATGAATAGTATTTTTAGAATAATTAACAGCCGCTAAAATAGTATGTCTAACAGGTATTTCATGAGGATTGGTTAATTTTACCACACGATTTCTTAGTCCGATTAAAGTTGAAGGTAATTCCATTTTTACGCCTTCACGAATAATAAACTGAGGTACAGGGAATCCAGGATCAATAAACATACAATAAGTTAAATCGGTTTTAGTACCATTATCAGCTGACTGCATTTCCCAAGTTCCGCGAAAGTCCTTTATAAGCCCACCAATTCTTCTAAATTTAACGGATTTATCTTTTTCATAGTCTGATTTAACCACATAAGTTACTTTAGGCAAAGGAAAAGGAACATCTAAAGTTACTTTTAATATAGATTCAGACTCTTTATCAACTAAAACTAATACGTCACTCATACGTGGTGAAATTTTCTTTTGAAATTCAAACGGATTTACCATTATTGGCCATACTTTAGCTGGTGGGGCATTAATTAAAATTCTTCCCGAGACATATTTGATACCATCAATTTCTTTGAGCCCAACTAGAACTTCACCTCGATCCAGGCGGGCTCGCATTTGCGGAGGTAGATTAGCAGCTGCTTTAGTCAAAGAAATTAAGTTATCATCGATAGGCGTACTTGATTTGACAACTTTAGCATTAATGGGGTTACAAGGTTTAGCCATTAATTTCAAACTGGGAAAGCAACAAAGCAATGTTAAAACGAGCAGTTTTAAAGAGATTTTAAAGGAATGATTCATATTACACAACCTATTTAGTTTTCAATTAATGATAACAACGACGTAATTAAAAGATTATTGATTCAATATTTACAAACTTTAATTATTGAATTCTTGACAAGAAATATATCTTTGAAATTTATCTACCTTACAGCAAGCTTACTAACTTAAAATATTTTAGCAAAAAACTAAGCATTTGCAAAATTATATTTTTTAAAGTTTTCAAGATAACTATACGGGAAAAGCTAATTTAATTTTAGGAAAATCAACTTCAGTTTTGGCCACATGATTAAAATAATTTGTAAAGACATTTAAAGCTACATTAGCAATAATTTCCGTAATTTCAGCATCGGTAACTCCGCTTGCTTTCAAATCTGAATAATCCGACTCCGGCAAATCAGCTTTACGTAATAATAAATTGCGCGCAAAACCAAGCATGGCATCAATTTTGGCATCTTGCGATTGAACTTGCCGAGCTTTCATAATTTCAGCATCATCCAAACCAATTTGTTTAGCTAAAGCCACATGAGCACTTAAACAATATTCACACAAATGCGTTTCAGCTACAACAATGGCAATACGTTCACGAATTTGAGGACTAAGTACACCATTGGACAAAGCCTCATTAAAGGCCAGATAACCTTTAATGCTTTGTGGTGAATTAGCCATAAGGGCAAAAATATTAGGTATTCTACCAAATTTTTGATTGATTAAATTTAAAACTTCATTTTGTTCTTTACTAGCATTATCGGCTTCAATAGGTTTAATTCTGCTTGTCATTAATTACCTCCATAATTCTTGATATCTAATTTACCTTTGACAACAATATCATGTCAGGAGATATTTGCATGTATAAAGAGTGTGATCTAAAAAAGATTTAATTATTTGCTAAATTTTAACTAGATTGATTTTTTCCTAAACTTAAAAGTTCTGAATTAATATACGTAATTGGTCTTTTAAAAGCTTTTTTAACCTTGGCAATTGGCGAACCAATAATTTCAATTTGGGCATTATCAATATTGCCAATTACTGAACCAGCCATAGCTAGATAGGGAATTTTATCAAGCTCCAATTCCATTACTCGGGCACAAGTCGCATCGACACTAGCCAAATCATCGCCCATAATAATTAGATTAGCTTCAACCGTATCCCCATTAAGTGGCCCATCGCCTTCCATCGCTAAAATACCATCAACTATGGCAAAATGCGGTTTAGCCAATAAAACCAAATCAATAATACATTGAGGGATTCCACGGTGATGTAATAAATTTTTCGGCCAACCATATTTTTTACCAGGAACAATGCCAAAAAAATTTTTCATTGAGGCTGTTAATAAAGCCCAATGATGGCATTTCATTTTAGGCAGGCTAATAATAACATCAGCATTTAAAATTGTTTTTGGTAAGTAAAAGGGATTTATGCCACTAAAACCATCTGGGTTATCGACTGGTTCAATATCATCTATATTAAGATCAACAAATTTTACCTGTTTAGACTTACAGACATCACCAATGCCAGTTTTACCCAAAACAAATTCAGTATCGCGAAAATTACCAGATCCCTCAGCTACGATAATATCTTTCGCCTGTAAATACTCACAAAGGCTAATAACACTAGCTAAAAAAATTGCATTAGTTGAAATAACTTTGCCAGGCCAATAATCCACCATATTAGGTTTAAGGATAACGGTTTTATTTTCAAGATTTAGATTGGGGAAGTGTTGAATATATTTTTTTAAATTTTCCAATATTTCAGCTTCATCATATTTATACGATTCAATTACCGCAACTTTAGATATTTGTTTATTACGATTTTCTAATTGTTTAGCTGTTGGCGGTTTAAACGTACCAAAATCTAATTTTTTAGTGCGTTGACAAGCACTTAGCAAAAACGATGTCAGCAACAACTGTAAAAAAACTCGTCGAGATTTATTCATTTAACCAACCACAGACATCTTAAAAGCATTATAGCCTAAACCGGTTAACAAACTTAAACCAGCTAAAGCCGATACATAATTATTTAAGCCAAAACTACCATCATTGTTTTGGCTTTCCAACAAACTATTAAGCCATAAATCATTTTTAACCAGATAAATATCATTTACAATTTGAGTTAAGGCCAGTTCGGTAACCGTAGAGCCACAATTAACATTTGAAAACAAGTATTTTAGCGCTAAATTTATTACCGGATGGGCTTTTACATCCTGTAATGTTATTAAAGCTTCTGCTGTTGTAGCCGTGATTGCCGGAATCTCATGACCCAAGATAATATCATTACCATAATTCCACCCACCATGAAGACAACTATGTTCTAATAAATAGCGATTTGCTTGCTTAATAATTTTCTGAAAATATTCGCTAGTACTTCTTTGTGGCAATTTAAAAGCTAATAAATTATAACAAGTTGGTTCAATCCACTGATAACAGTTTACATCCCAAGGCCAGCCTCGACCATACCTTAAAGCTGGTTCACCATCAATTACATATAATAACAATCGATAAAAAACAGTTGGCTTAAATAATTCATTACGAATTGCTGCCAGAAAATAAATCGCATTATTGATAGATTCATCAATTTGCTTATCTTTACTTTTATTAAAATAGGCAAAATATCTTAAAAATAATAAAGCTCGACCAGTATTCCAATCAGATTGTCCAATCTTATTAGCAGTTGTCCAACCACCATCGAGATTTTGATTTTTTAAAATCTGCGACTTAATAACCTCAATTAATTCATCAATATTTAAAGAATTAAATAAAATATTAAAATTTAAGTCTCTTTTATATTGCTTAACAAAAAGCAATAATATTCCAATCAAACTGGCCACTTCAACAGAGAACTGCTTTCCATCAGAATATGACCAAACTTGATTTGCCTTATATTTTAGCGATAAGGCAATTAATAGTTTAGTTAATGAATCCTTGATTTTAGGTTGTAAGAACATGATTACTTAAACCCTCCACATCATACATACTCATTAGATTATTAAATTTTAAAATAAACTTTTTTTAAAGATTTAATCTAAAAGGCCTAGGCAAATTTAGATTGTCAAGTTAAAATTAATAATAGGAGGGTAAGTAATTATTATAAATCTTAAATTTCGCTAAAAAGGAGGCTAATAATATAATTTAATATTTATTGATAAAATCTGTTTATATTTTACTTTCTATAGTGTACAATTTTGACTTTAATAAAAATTTATTTACTACAATTCTAAACCAAAGCTGATTAAGCTTTGAAATTCAGGGAGGACAACATAATGTCAAATCAAAAATTCATCGAAAATTTTATTAGCGAAGAATCAGGACAGGGTATTACAGAATATGGTGCAATTTTAGCATTCGTAGCTGTACTAGTATCAATTGTATTCACTTTCGTAACTGGTGGTTTAAAGACTGCAATTTCAAACGCATTCTCATCTGTTGCCAGTCAATTAAACAACTTAGACTCAACAGCAGCATCGTAATAAAACTAACACAAAATATTAAATAAATATTATATTAGGGATGGATTTATTCATCCCTAATATGTTTAATAGATAAATTAACAGGGTATATATCTAACAAATAACCAAGAAATTGGTTGGTAAGCAAAAGAATAATTATAAAATGTTAAGAATTCTAATCATAAAAAACACAAAATTCAGAAGTCAAAAGCAAAATTAATAAAAAATATGTAAAAATACTGTTATCACGTCTAAATTAGAATTCTAATTTGTAAGGTTTTTAAGGGGGTAAGTTTAAATGAATCCATTACGTATGTTGTGGTTAAATATAACCAGATTAAATCCGGTTGTATTAGTTGCCATAGTCTTAGTTATGGCGGTTATAGCAATGGTAGTTACCAATAAACAGTTTAGTGAACAAGAAGATGAAAAGAATCGTGTCAAGCAAGAATATGAAAGTAAAATGAATGCAAAAGGCTCAGTAGTACTAGCTAAAAAAGATATTCCTGAAGGTGAAATCATTACCAGTGAGATGTTGGAATTAAAAGAAACAGAACAAAGTAAAATTCCTATAGATAGTATCCAGAATTTACAGATGGCTCAAGGGCAAACCTCTAAAGTAAATATTGCTGCAGGCCAAATGCTTCGATCTTCAGATTTTGCTGTTGCTGCTAAGGTAATGACTTTTGATCAAAAAATCAAAGAAGGATACCGAGCTGTAACTTTTGGTGTTGATACCAATTCTGGTGTAGCTGGGTTTATTACGCCTGAAAGTCATGTTGACATTGTAGCTTCAGCTGGATCAGCCGCCGATACAAAAGCATCCCCAATTCTCTCTGATATTGAAGTTATTGCCGTAGGTCAAACCTTCCAGAAAGCTAACGCTGGTAGTGGTCAAGCCGCTGCTCCAGCCAGTTGTGTAACGGTTGCTGTCACACCCGAAGATGCCGATAAGCTAATTAAAGCAATAATGGCTGCCAAGCTATACTTGACCTTAAGAAGTGAAAAGGATAATACACCACTAGCTACTGTTGATGTAACTTCACTATTCCAAAAAGCTGGCGACAATGGTGGTGGTGGCGGTGGCAGTAATCCTAACATGCCTAGCGATACTACCGCAAATTTACCTGCGCCTAATTCATTACCAGCACCACCACCAATTCCTGGAGCTGGTGACAGTGGCGCTAGCCCTGATAGTAGCAATGGTGGTGGTGGCGATGTTGCTCCTCCTCCCCTGCATGAAATTGAAATCTGGTCAGGAAGCAGTAAAAATGTTTTACAAGTACCACAAGGTTAATATATAATAAAGATTATCAAAATTATGTAAGGAGAGACTTAGAAATATGAAACTGACAACGCTGCTAGTTTGTGATGCTGGATTAGATAAACGACAAACTATTGAAGACCTTATCCATTCACAACCCTGGCTAGCGTTGGTCAGTACCGTATCGGGCAGTATGGCTCGCGAACAAATCGGTAGTTTACATCCTAAACTTGTCTGGATTGAATTAAGTCCAGCTCCAGTTAGAGGATTGTCTTTACTAGCAGAACTTAGGGAAACATTTCCCCAATTGTATTTTTTTGTAAGTTATGATGTACCAGATCCAGAACTTATCAGAACAGCGTATCGGCTAGGAGCATCCGACTTCTTAGATGCTGAACGCTGGCGTACTGATTTACCAGCAGCAGTACAAAGCATTCAGTTGAAACAACAGTCTGAGTCAGTTAATGTAGCAGGCGGTAAGGTTATAGCCGTATTCAGTCCAACCGGCGGAATTGGGGCAACCTCAATATGTACTAATTTAGCTGGACATTTATCCAAATACGGGGAATCTTGTATAGTAGATTTAGACCTTCAATTCGGTATGGTATCCCATTACCTAAATCTCGATCCATCCTTTTCCTTAAGTACCATTGATTTTTCTCATACTAATTTTGATGCAACATATTTAAGAAATCTTATGACTAAATATGATGACAAGTTAAGCATACTTGCAGCCCCACCAGAATTAGAAGATATTGGCGATATATACGCAGCGCAAGTTCAAGAAATATTATTTACAGCTAAACAAGAATTTAGATATGTCCTGGTAGATTTACCGAAAAACCTCCTTGATGAAAGAGCTATAGCTACTTTAGATCTAGCAGATAATGTATTAGTGATTACCGAATATAATTGGGCGGCTATTTTAAATGCACGCAAATGCATTGATACATTTAAAGCCCATTATGCTCAGGACAAACTATTGTTAGTAATTAACCGATCTGAATGGTTGCCACCAGATGTGTTAAGTGAATGTAAAGCTAATTTAAATTATCCTGTTTATCACGAAATCCCCAGTGATGCCAAAACCGCTAAATGGGTTATTAATCAAGGTCAAATAGCCCCTGGCCATACAACACTGGGCAAATCACTGGACTCTTTAGCTAAACGTATAGCTGGTGGTGAACAATTGCTTTTGACTTCAAAAGAAACTGAAAAAGCCTCGTTCTTTAAAATACCAGCAATATTTGGTAAGAAAAAATAATTGTTAATTTTTTTTTATTTTTAATTTTCTAACATATTTTTTCGGCTTATTGGGAACAAATAAATTAAGTAGAATGTTTAATTAAAAATAATTCAAACAATTCTTTTTTCGTTTTTAAACAGGATGGTGAGAATATGGGTGATCAAAGAAAAGACCAAAATTTGCCGGCTCGTCCAGCGTCATCTTTAATGGGTCAACTAGTACGTCAACGTCAAGGTGGCGAAGTCGCTACTCCTAATCAAGGTACTGGTGGCTTAGTTGGCAAAGATCAAAACACTGGCTTATCTGGAGGTCAAACAGGTACCCAATTCGGTAGTAAGGATGGCTCCACAGGACTGGGTGGTAATCAACAGTCAACGGGACTGGGTGGTAATCAACAGTCAACGGGTCTGGGTAATAATCCACAATCTACAGGCTTAGGTAATAAAGGTTACCAAACCCAGGCATCCAAAACTGTTGGTGGATCGGGACTAGAAACTGGTCGAAATTCAAGTGCTGGGGTAACTGAAACATCAGGTCCAAGTAAATCAGATATTGAGAGGATTGATGCTAAAGATGATAGTGGCCATTTTGGTGGCCACGGTGAAAGTTCATCGCAAGCATCTTCACAAGACTCTAGTACCAAATTTTCGGCGAATCAACAACTTATTCGTGAACGGGAAAAATTAATTATTGAACAATTACGTAGAGAATTAGACACTTCAAGATTAACTAATATTTCTGAAGATACCCAGCAACAGGTCAGACAGAGGATTAGAGAAATTGTAAATTCCGATCCAGCCCCATTAACCATGATGGAAAAAGGTATATTATTACAAAATGTTTTAGATGAAGTATTTGGGTTTGGACCGCTAGGACCACTTCTTCGCGATCCAAGCATTGGTGATATTTGCGTTAACGGTTGTCACAGTATCTATGTTGAACGCAATGGCCGTCTCGAAAAAACCAATGTAGTTTTTGAAGATAACCGCCACTTAAGAATGACCATTGACAAAATTATTCAACCACTAGGTCGTCGACTTGATGATAATTCGCCAATGGTTGATGCCCGTTTACCAAACGGTTCACGGGTTAATGCCACCATTCCTCCAGTAACCATTGATGGGCCAACAGTTACCATCCGGATGTTTGGTACATCTATTATGTCATTAGGTCAATTAGTTGAAAAGGGTGCTTTGTCAGTTCAAATGGCTGAAGTTTTAAAAGCTTTGGTTAAAGGACGGATTAATATGATTATCTCAGGAGGTACCGGTTCTGGTAAAACAACACTTTTAAATGCTCTATCAGCGCATATTAATCCTCGTGAACGAATTATTACGATTGAAGATGCTGCTGAATTAAGGCTACAACATGAGCACTGGGTAAGAATGGAAACCAGACCACCCAACACTGAAGGCAAAGGTCAAATTAATCAACGGATGCTTGTAGTAAACTGTTTACGGATGCGGCCAGATCGAATAATTCTTGGGGAATGTCGGGGTGAAGAAGCTTTTGATATGTTACAGGCCATGAATACTGGTCACGGTGGTTCAATGACCACAATCCATGCTAATACTCCACGGGATTGTACTAAACGTCTGGAAAACATGATTCTAATGTCTGGAGCTGAAATGCCGCCAAAAGCAGCTCGAGAGCTCATTGCTTCAGCACTTCAGGTAATTATTCAGATTCGTCGTTTAGAAGATGGGACTAGGCGGCTAACCGAAATTGCTGAAATAACTGGTATGGAAGGTGACACTATTGCTATAAGCTCGATGTTCTTACTCGAAAGAGAAGGGCGTGATCCAAGAGGATTCTTTAAATGTAGGCATGTTGGCTCAGGATTGCCACCAAAATTTTTAGATCAACTCGAACAAGAATCAGTTCCGTTTAAATTAGAATGGTTAAGATAATAAAGTTGTAGGTTGTAATCAGGAAATACAAAAATAATATGGCAACATCAATTCCAATAATTGTCTTTTTTATAATTCTTTTGGGTGGAGTTTTATTAATAGCAGCAAGTCAATCAGGATTTTCCGGTGAACTTACGCGTTTAAGCAAACAACAAAATAAATTTAAATCAAAAACCAAACCAACCGAAGAAATAAATTTATTTGTAACCCAAAGAACTAATTTTTTGGCTAATTTACTTGATACAGCTGGTTTAGAAAATCAGTATGACAAAATGAGAATGTATTGGGGACTTTCTATTTTTGCTGGCGGGCTTATTTTTGCGGGCGGTTGTGCCTATATGTCGCCAATGCTAGCTCCTATTGCTTTCTTTTTTGGCTTACCCTTTGGTGGTTATGGCTTTATTTTTGCTTTAAAAAAAGTTGCTAAAAATCGCCAGGCTAAAATGACGGCTCAATTACCTCAAATTTTAGAAACAATGGTAAGTTCGCTTAGAGCAGGTTCACCAATTATCGAAGTTTTTAAATTATTATCCGAAACAGCACCAGAACCAATACGTGGTGAATTTAAAAGAGGTCTAGTATCATTACAACTAGGCAAACCTTTTCGTGAATCGCTTAAGGAAATGAGTCTTAGAATTAAAGCAGCTGATTTTAGGTTACTCATTACCGCAATTTTTATCTCACAGGATGTAGGTGGAAATTTAGCTGATGTAATAGCCGAAATAGCCGATGCTATTCGCGAACGATTTAAACTGCGTGATTATATGGACAGTTTAACCTCACAAGGTAAAGCTACAGCAATGTTTATTGGTAGTCTGCCTTATTTTATTACCCTTTTAACTTATACAATGGCACCCAATTATATTATGCCGTTTTTAAATAACTTCTTTGCCCGCATTGCTTTAGCGGTATTTGTAATCTGGGAATTAATTGGTTTTTACATTTTAATGAAAATGACAACTTTCGAGGTTTAAACATAAATGAGTTCCAGTGGTTTAGTAAGTTTTCTTGTATTTTTATCAGTACTGCTTTTAGGCTTTGCCATTACCAAACCGGCAATGGATAATTATATGGATACCTATTCAGTTAGGATCAAGAAACGCAATGAAAAAGAAATTGAAAGCCAAGAAGCACCAAAAGACTCAGCTTTGCTGATACTTTTTGAAAGCCTCGGTAAACAGTTAATCACTATGGCTCCATATTTAGTCGATAAACGCACAATTGAGCTGTTAAGTTTTGCTAATTACCGCACCAAACAACATTTACATCGTTTTATGGGTATTAAAGGGGCTGTAGGAATCTTTTGTATCCTTTGGGGTGTTTCAGCATCCTTATCTAACCCAATGAATATATTACTGGCATTTTTTACAATTTTAGTTGGTTGGACTATTCCTAATTTTTTCTTAGCCGGTCGAGCTCGACAAAGACAAGCCCAAATCGTCAAAGAATTGCCGACCGTTTTAGATTTATTAATAGTATGTTCACAAGCTGGTTTAAGTTTATTAGCTGGCGTTGATAAATTAAGCAAAGAAACTACTGAATCATGCCCATTACTATCTAATGAAATGCAACAACTAATTAGTGATGTTAAAATGTTTGCTAAATCGGTACCAATTGCTTTAAGAGAAATGGGCGAACGCTGTGGTGTTGAAGAATTGATTAATATGGCGGCTGGTTTAATTGCTGCCGAAAGTAAAGGTGCTGATATAAGCTATCCCTTACGCCAACAAGCTGAAGCCTTAAGAGATCGCTTAAAACGTAAACAAGAAGAAATTGCGGCCAAAGTACCAGTTAAAATGGTTCCTGTCATTATGTTATTTGTTATGCCTTTGATTTTATTACCAATGCTTGGTCCAGCTGCCTTAACTATTGTCACATCACTTGGTCCATCGATGGGTGGCGGCACTGGTGCTAAGTAAAATTTGTCAAGTATATAATGTAAATAGCAGTTTATATGTATCTAGACAGACTCTGATTGCTGATACATTTTTAACAAGGCTAATTGGCTTACTTTTAACCAAAGAATTTAAGCCAGGCTCTGGTTTAATTATTGAGCCGTGTAAATCAATTCATATGTTTTTTATGCGTTACCCTATTGATGTAATCTTTTATAATCAAAATCTAGAAATTATAGCTGTAGTTGAAAATATCCAACCCTGGCAGTTTACCAAAGTTTATCCTAAAGCTATGGCCTGTTTAGAATTACCAATAAATTCAATTAGACAAAGTAACTCAGCCGTAAACGATCAACTTAAAATTGAAAGCTTAAACTAAATATAAACCTTGCAAAATCTACATATTGAATTGATCTAAATAAATCTAAATTACTAATTATTGGTAAATTTACAATCATATTGTATGAACTTTAGGGCTTTGGGTTCATAATCATTTGAATAATAAATTCGCCGTAAGTTAAAGTAATAATCAAGCTTAAAGCAATAAATGGCGCTAAAGAAATCCTTGATTTTAAAACATTATTTAAATTGGTTTTATCAAAATTAAAGACAAAAGCTTGTTTGGTTTGCTTTGCTAAGATATAATCCCAACAAAGTTTTCGCCAAGGTAAACTTAAGGCTATGCGAATAACGGAATAAAATCCAAACAAAAAAGCATAAAAGAACCAGGTAATTAAAATTAATTTTGGTCCAATAAAGGCACCAATACAACCCATTAATTTTACATCACCATAACCAACTTTATGTTTTGGATCCAGCACAATCATTATTATAACGGCAATTATATAAGCTAAAAGAGAAATAAATAAACCGGGAAAGCCACGGTTCAAGGTATTAAGAACCAACCCTAAAAGTGCACCACCAAAATTAAGGTAATTAGGAATTTTCTTGGTTTTGATATCAATAATTGAAGCAAGGATCGCTATTATAACAATAAGCACATTGATAATTGTTAAACTAATCATTAATAAACCTTACTCACCATTAATGCATCTGATTATTAACATAAGCAATTACATCAATTTCAATTTGCGCACCTTTAACTAAGGCATTCACACCAACCGTAGCCCTAGCCGGTTTATGAGTACCAAAAAAGTCAGCATAAACTTGATTCATTAAAGGAAAATCATTAAGATTAGTCAGGTAAATATTCACCTTGACAATATTCTGATATCCTGAATTAGCGGCCTTAAGTATATTATCGATATTAATTAAAATTTGTCGAGTTTGTTCCTTTATATCACCAGTAATCAAATCCCCAGAAACCGGTGATATTGGCAATTGGCCTGATACAAAAATCAAATTATTAAACACTACACCTTGCGAATAAGGGCCAATTGCTTTAGGTGCTTCATTGGTTTCAATACATAAGACTTGAGAATTCATAGTTTTATTTAACTTAACATCAACTTATGAAGTTTAACAGATAGGCAATCAAAACGGCAATACAATAATACAAATTATTTTACAAAAAACTTATGCGGATAATTTACCAGATTATTAGCAGTGTTAAGCGTTGTTGGTAATTTAGCCTCGCGTTCCTGAGTTAAATAATGGTTAAGTAAGACTTTAAGATCTTTACAATTCTCTTGGTAATTCTTGGCTTTAACCTGATAAGATAACAGGTTTATAACATTTAACAAAACAAATCTCCTTAAAAATTTAATTGGCCTTTTTCAAAATTTTAGTTTTAATAGGTTTAACCTTGGCATTTAACTCAGTTAAAATATAATCCAAAGTAGTTATCATAAAATCAATCTGACTTTGCGTAATAATTAGTGGTGGTTCAATACGAATGGTTGAATTAGCATTAAGGGTTGCTGCCACTAATACACCTTTATGGAATAATTTAACTTGAATATCTTCACGCAAATCTTGAGAATTAAATTCCAGACCAATTAATAACCCCTTTCCTCTTACGTCTTTAAGAATATTAGGATATTTACATTTTAATTTATTTAACTCAGTGAAGAAATAATTGCCCATAACCATAGAACGCGCAATTAAATGTTCTTCTAATAACACTTCAATAGTAGCACTAGCAGCTGCACAAGCTAACGGATTTCCACCAAAAGTAGAATTATGAATAGTTGGGTTAGGCGTAAAGGCCTGCCAAATTTTAGCATTAGACATAAAACAACCAATGGGCATAACGCCACCACCAAGTGCCTTAGCTAAACATAAAATATCGGGAACAACATTTTCATGTTCACAAGCAAACATCTTACCAGTTCGCCCCATACCAGTCTGAACTTCATCGAGAATAAGCAAAATATTATGTTGTTTAGTCAATTTACGAACCTGTTTAAGGTAGCCAGCTGGCGGTAAGTTAATACCACCTTCACCTTGAATTGGTTCTAAAATAACGCAGGCAGTATCTTTAGTTATAGCAGAAGCTATAGCTTCAATATCACCAAAAGGAACATGCGTAAAACCATTAAGTAATGGTTCAAATGGCTTACGGAAAACATCCCGACCAGTTGCAGATAAAGCCCCTAAACTAACCCCATGATACGAATTTTTCGTCGAGATAATTTCACTTTTTCCGGTATATAATCGAGCTAGTTTCAAAGCGCCTTCAACAGCTTCAGTACCACTATTACAAAAGAAAGTATATTTTAAATTACCTGGTGTAATCTTAGCCAATTGACTGGCCAAATAAGCAGCCCAAGGGTTTAACAAATCCTGACTATGTAAACAGACTTGATCTAATTGAGCTTTAACAGCAGAAATAACTTTTGGATGACGATGGCCAATATTAAATATTCCATAACCACCCAAACAGTCTAAATACCGTTTACCTTTATTATCATAGGTATAAACTCCTTCATCTTTAAATTCAACGCAACCCTCCGCTCCACATAATTTTTGCGAATAAGACAAATTCAAATGTTCAATTGAATTTGTTAAAGCTAAATTAGCAATAACATCATATTGCGTTATTTTAGCTTCTTTAAAAGACTTAGTTTTTTTTCTTAAATTATTTTTTTTATAAACTACCATAAAACCACCTAACATATTTAAAAATAAATACATTGCTATAATTAACTGTAAATAAGGCTAAAACAGTTTTTAACGCTAGGGGTCTTTGGACATATGAAAATTTGACAGATTAGTATCGCAAGGATTCAATATCTTAATTAATGTATGCCAATAATTTCGCAAATGAATAATCATAAAACCGTATCAGACGATAGCTAATGTGTATACTTTAATCTTATACAATTCTAATCTTAAGAACAATGTGCACATTGTCTAAATTTCAATAAAATAAATTAGCCAATTTGTCTAAAATTTCTTAAACATAAAAATAAAGTTAAATGGTTTTTAAGAAATTAGTAATAAATCAAAATATTTGGCATAATATGATGATAGATTTTAATTGAGGTTTGTAAGAAAAGTGAAACATTTACCACATTATGCTTTGTTAGTGTTACTAACTAGTAGTAGTTTAGCTTATGGACAGGATTTAAAACTGCGTGGTCAACTGCCCAGGCTAAATCCTAATGATATTCAATCAGGTGGTTTACCGCTTAATCCAATTAAAACACCAACCCCAACAGCTAGTCCCCTAAAATCATCACCACAAATCACCAACCCTATACCAGTCAATACAGACGTAAACCCATCTCAAGCAGCAATTGTAAGTCCAAGCAATAGCTTAATCTGTAGTAAAAGTTTACTCGATTTATATTATCAAGGTATTGCTTATTTCAAACAAGGTTACCCTAATAAGGCTTTGCCAATTCTGCAATCCGTTGTTTTAAGTGCTCCTGAGGATCCTTTAGCTCATATTACCTTAGCCAGTATTCTTGAACAAAATGGCCTTAGTGAAGATGCTATCTGTGAATATCAAAGAGCCATCGAGCTTAAGCCATCTGACGCCTTTGCCCGCGAAGCCTTAGGTAGCCTGTTGCTGAATCAAGGAAAAAATGAAGAAGCCTTAACTCAATTTGCGCAAGCCATAAAATTAAAGCCGGATGTTCCCTTATTAAGACTAAATTATGGAACAGCTTTACGCAGTCTAAAAAACTTCACCTCAGCGCTTAATCAGTTTAATCAGGTATTACAGGCCTATCCCAACGAATTAAAAGCCAGATCACAACTAGCAGTCACTTATCAACAAATGGGGAATTATGAATTAGCGGCCAAAGAATATACCAAAGTATTAGAAACTAACAAGAATAATTATTCTTTACTTTACAACTTAGGTGTTTGTTATTATGAAAACAAAAACTACAAAGATGCTGTTGACATTTTAAAACAGGCTTGTGATATTAACGCAAAAATTCCTCAAGCATACTATTACATTGCCCAAAGCGAATATAACTTAAACAACTATAAAGAAGCAATTCAGAATTATTTAAGTGCCATTGCGCTAAAAAATGATGATCTTAAATATCATTTGAACTTAGCCAAAACCTATACTAAAACCAATGATACCACACAAGCCATTGAAGAATACGAAATAGCCTTAACGCTCGATCCTCAAAACTGCCAAATTTTATTTAGTATAGGCTATCTGCAACAAACTAGTTTACAATATGATAAAGCCAAAGAAAACTATCAAAAGGCCATTGCGTTAAACCCTGATTTACCAGATGCTTACTTTAATTTAGGCCTTTTAGATTTAAAAACCAATGAATTAAGTTCGGCTGAAAATAACTTTAAAACCTATCTGAGTAAAAATCCTAAAGACAGTCAGGCCTTAATAAATTTAGCTAGGGTCTATCTTTTAGATAAAAAACCCGAATTAGCAATAACCTATTATAAAGAAGGGCTTAGCTATAATCCTAATGATACCAATGCCCTAATTGAACTAGCCAACGCCATGATTAATGTAAAAGACTATACTGGAGCCATTCAAAATCTGGAAAGCATAATAACTCTTAATCCGACAAATATTAATGCTAGTTGCACTTTAATTGAATTATACATTAATACCAATAATTATGAAAAAGCGCAAAATTTAATCCATAACGTATTAACTCAAGATCCAGAAAATTATGAAACCAACCGCTTTCAAGCACAATTATTCTTAAATGAAGGTAAAACTGTCGAAGCCATTGAAACCTATCAACATATCGTACAAATGAAACCAAATTATGCCAAAGGATATAATGATTTAGGCATAGCCTTAGAAAAACATAATGAATTAACGGCTAGTGTTGCTCAATATCATAAAGCGATTGAATTGGATCCTAAATTTTTTGAAGCTTATATAAATTGTGCCAATATTAAACTTATCCAAGAAGATTATAATGATGCAAAGAATTTATATTCAGAAGCCTTAAAACTTGATCCTAATAATGCCCAAGCACATTTTGACCTAGCCTTAGCCTATGCTGGCCTAAAACAAACTGATAAAGCTCAAAATGAATATGAAAAAGCTATTGAATTTGATAAGAACTTAAGCAATGCTTATTATGCCTTAGGTTTAATTTATCAGTCCCAAAATAATATAAGTAAGGCCGTTCCAGCTTTTGAAGAATACTTAAATATTGATCCTAATGGCAGTTATGCAAGTTCTGCTAAAACAATTCTTGATCAAATTAAAACGGCTATGGATAACACCAGTAACAATAATTTTACCCATAATCAAGAAAAAAATCAGACCAATTCTATCACTCAAACTAACACTCTTGATGTAATAACCAAAGAAGCCAATAATCCTCTGCCCAATAATAATCGTAACC
>DAHXLC010000240.1 GCA_027371815.1 Candidatus Melainabacteria bacterium
AATAATATTAAAATTGTATACCATGGTTTAATACTTAAACCAATACCAGCTAAAATGCCAGCTAGTATTGCAGTCAACTTGCTAATAGCATAATTTTCAAAGCGCAATGATCTAACAATCATAAAAGGAATAATTAATAACACTATAATATGTTCACGTTGTCCATAAGTTTCTAAAACAGTTATATTAAATAAGACTATTGCAATTAAGAACGTCTGATAAATCGAAAACTGCAATTTTGCATTAACTAAAATTTTATATGAAAAAATAAAAATTAAAGTGGTTATAATAACCATATAATACAAAAAAACTAAATCAGCTGAAAGATTAAACTGTAAATGGAACCAAGCTGGTATCAAATTAAAGTAATATATTAAAGGTGGATTATGTTCAATAAAATCCACATAAGGCAATTGACCTAATAATAATCTTTTAGCACATTCAAAAAACAGAGCACAATCACCACTAAAAATAACCTGGTGATTTACAAAAATTTTATAAATTAAAAAAATTTGGGTTAGCGCAAAAACAACAAGAATTATCAAGGGAGATTTTATGATAGACTGTTGCAAATTTGCAAAAAAATCAACTTTCACGATTAATTATCCCTAGCTTGAGATAATTTAATATCATCCTTTTCTTCTAATATTTGTAAATGCATTTGTTTATTTAATTTACGTTGAATATTACTAAACAACACATAAAACACGGGCGTTATATATAAAGTTACAATTTGCGAAAAGGCCAATCCACCCAGCACAGTTAAACCTAAAGGCTGACGGCTTTCCGATCCAGCGCCCCAACCAAAAGCAATCGGAATACTCCCCATAAGCGCAGCCATAGTTGTCATCATAATCGGACGGAATCGAGTAACACAAGCCTGATAAATAGCCTCAGTAGCCGATTTTTTATCAACGCGTTCGGCTTCAACAGCAAAGTCAATCATCATAATGGCATTTTTCTTCACAATACCAATTAACATGATTAGCCCTAAAAACCCATAAATATCCAAATCACGTCTAAATAAGATTAAAACAATTAAAGCCCCTAAACCAGCCGAAGGTAAGCCTGTTAATATCGTAACTGGATGAATAAAACTTTCATAAAGAATACCTAAAACAATATATATAACAATTATTGCAATTGCCAGCAATATCCACAGATTTCCGGTTGAATCTTCAAAGGCTTGAGCCATGCCTTGAAAATTTGTACTCACCGACTTTGGCACAATGGGTTTAGCATCAGCTTTAATAGCTTCAACAGCTTCTCCTAGAGAGACTCCTTTAGCTAAATTAAAAGAGATTGTAACGGCCGGAAATTGACCAACATGGTTGATTAATAACGGTCCTACCCCCTGGGAAAGCTTAGCTACCGACAGTAAAGGAACCATAATACCAGTATTAGATTTAATATAAATCATATCTAAACTACTAGGATTTTTATAAAATTTTGGTTCGACTTCTAGAATCACCCAATATTCATTCACATCAGAATAAATGGTTGATACTTGTTTAGTTGCATAGGCATCACCCAAGGCATCTTCAACCTGAAGCATCGAAATGCCTAAACGCGAGCATTCATCCCTGTCAACATCAACAAACACCTGGGGATTATCAACCTGTAAATCCGAATTAACGTCCTTAAGCTTGGGATTTAACTGCAATTTAGCTTCAAGAGCTTTACTAACATCATATAATTCATCCAGTTTTGGGCTTGATATACTGTATTGATAAAGTCCTTTGGTGACTTGACCACCTACTGTAATCGTCGGTGGATTTTGCAAATAAACTTTAATACCAGATACTACTTCTAGTTTTGGAGTCAATTCTTG
>DAHXLC010000243.1 GCA_027371815.1 Candidatus Melainabacteria bacterium
AAAGAATTAGGTAGTAATAAACAAGTTGAAATTTATCGAAAGCAACATTAAATAAATATGTATAAAATCATTAAAAACATTATCTTAAGTGTAGTTATTTTTAATTTGACAATACCAGTTACTGTTTTAGCTAGCTTGAGCCTTGACGAATATCAGTCTAAATTTTCAAATTATATTGATGAGAAAGAATATGATAAAGCCTTAAAGTTAATAAATGAGGCTATGGCAATTTATCCTCAAAATGCTACAAACTATAACTTACGTGGCATGGTTCATACAAAGTTAAAAGAATATGAATCAAGTATAATTGACTATACTTTGGCAATTGAATTATTAACCAGTCAAAATAAAGCCGATCCCAATATTTCTTCTTATTATATTAATAGAAGTCAGGTTTACATAGACTTAAATGAAGTTGGTGCAGCTGTTTATGATTTAAAAACAGCTATAAAAATTTACCCTAATCATTGCCAACTTTATTATACGCTGGCTATAATAGATGATGAAAAATTAGATGATTATGAAGCTGCGCTTAAAAATATTAATACAGCCATTAGTTTAGATCCATGGCAAATAGCATATTATAGTTTACGCGGGCGCATCTATGATGATTTAGGTAAGCTTGATAAAGCCGTAGCTGAATTTAAAGAAGAAATAACCCGTGTTCCAAAATTTTATGCCGGTTATTATCAATTAGGTTGTTTATATTTAAAACATGGCCAAAATGATAAAGCCCAAGAATATTTTAATAAAGCCATAGATACCGATCCTAAAAATTATGAGTTATATGAAAATATAGGGGCTCAGTATAACTTGTATGAAGATAATATTAAGGCACTAGAATATTTTAATAAATCTTTAGCAATAAAACCCAATGCTGAGGCTTACTGTGGCAAAGCCATAATTTTTGATAATAGATTAATAAATTACCAAGCCGCTCTCGATAATATCAATTTAGCTATTAAGCTTAACCCAAATGCAGCTATGTATTATCAGATACAAGGTTATATATATAATAATTTAGGGCAGACGCAAAAAGCTATAGAAGCCTTTGGTCAAGAAATAAAATTAAGCCCTAATTATTGCAAAGGTTATGTTGAATTAGGTCACATATATTTAAAGGCTAAAAAAATTGAATTAGCCAAATACTATTACGATAAGGCCATAGCTACTGAGCAAGGTCCTAAAACTTATGAATTATATTACCAGATAGGACTTAGTTATTGTTGCAATGACGACCCTGGAGCCGGAATAAAATATATGGATAAAGCCATAGAATTAAAACCAACACCTCAACTTTATCATGCTCGTGGAGTGGCAAAAAGAGCCGTACATAGCCATACCGATAAAAATTTTAAAGATGCAATGGTAGATTTTAACCAAGCTCTCCAGCTAGACCCAGATTATACTCCCACCTTTGAAGCAATAATACTCACTAAGTTTTATAATGAGGATTATAAAGGGATTATAAGCGATATAAAGCAATATTTTAAAAATCATAAAGGCTGCGAAAATACTAATTATGCTTTATTAGAAACATATGGTGAAAGCTTACTTAAAACATATAAAACAACTGATGAATTAGAAGAAGCAATAAAGTGTTTTAAAAAAGTTTCTGAACTAAAACCTGATTATCCAGATAATTATTATCGCCTGGGTAAAGCTTATTATTATAATTTTA
>DAHXLC010000280.1 GCA_027371815.1 Candidatus Melainabacteria bacterium
TTTTCTAGCGTTACCTCAACGTTAGAATTTTGGGGATCAGTACTAATTACCTCAATGTTATTGTTTAAGGTATCAATTTTAGTATTTGAATTATAATTTGTGATATTACTTAAATTATTAGTAATTTCATGGCTTGAATTAATATCCGTATTGTCGCTAACAGTTACTAGCGTAGATTCTGAGTCGTTGGTTTTAGTTGAGGTGTTAATAAGATCAATTGAATTTAAAAGAGAGTCTAAATCTTGAATATTATATGTCGGTTTTAATGGTGCATTTATTACAGCAGAATTATTCTCTGACTTCTCGGTTTTTTCGGCTTTTTTAGCCAAAGATTCTTTAATAGGATTAGATTTATTTTCTGACCCGGGTTTAGGATTATTCTTGGTTAGCGGTTTTACCTCTGGGTTTTGTGAAACAGGTATTTTATTGTTGTTTTTGTTAGGGAATTTAAGCTTTTTGGTACTTTTCTCAATGGCATTAACTTTTTCAGACGGCTCAGGAGTTTTAATTTTATTATCATTTATGGTTGTACTACTTTGGGTGTTAGCATCAATAGCGTGAAGAACATCGTCAATTTTAATTTGCGTATAACTGTCAGAAGGACTTGCCGTTTTTGGGGATTCTGGTGGTTTGGGTGTAGTTTTCTCAATTCGATCTAAAATTGAAAATAGATTTTCTTCCCGGAAAATTGATTCATCAGTAAATTCGATTTTCTCAGTACTTGGTTTATTTGATTTTAGGTGTTTTTTTATGGGATTAATTTGGGCGGTTTCATTATTTGTCAAATCAGCGTTACTTTTATCATTTCTGGATGTGGTATCTTTACTGATTGGTGATGTTAAATTCTCGAGACCGGTTTTATCAGCTTGGCTGGCAGCCATTGCGGTTATATTTTGTTTAGAAGTTTTGCTCTGGCTATGATGGCTCCGCAATACTTCATCTGCCTTGTCTAATTCTAAGGACAATTCAGTAACGGGAATATTAATTTTAATACATATTTTAAAATTAACAGCTATACCAATAAGCAGAATTGCTTGTTGAACAATATTAAATTCGATTAAATTAGCCGGAAAAAGTAAAATAATACTTTTACTGATATAAAAAAATGCCATATTTAGCAAAGCTATTAAGAATATGGACAATACTGAAAATTTAATAATGTTAATTTTAGCCGTTTGTAAGAAGAGAATTAATGGCAATATTATGGAAAATGCAATATATACCCCAAATAAAATAAAAATATTCACTTTGAATATTAAATTTGGAGTAAATTTTGTAATAAAGACTGTTGTTGATAACCAAATTAAAACAACCAATATTTGTGGCCATTTAATTTCTAAAGATAATCGTTGCATTTTTTTTAATTGGGTTCCATTGCTATCTTAATTCTATATATTCCCAAATTAATATTAGTTAATGCATAAAATTAATTTTCTTGCTTAATTTTATGTGGTTTTTTAGGGTTAAAATTTAAATATTAGCTGTTTTGATTTTCTTCATCAATTTCGTCAATTAATGAAAATAAATTCTTTTTCTTAAATTTATTGGTTTCATCATCATAAATTTGTAACTGGCCACCTTTAGATAATGATTTGATTTTTATTTGGGTATCTCTTAATTTTGAGATATTTTTGTTCACCTGAGTAATTTCTTGACTTGTTGAATCAATTTTATCCAAAGCCTTTAAATTGGATTTGGTTCGTTTAATTGCTGAATCTTCTAGGTCATGCAATGCTGTGACGGAAAAGCTGCGATAAATAAAGAAAAATCCGGCTAAAAAAATGGACATTATTTGTAGATAATTAAATAAAACGTATTTATTTTCGATTAACTGGGTTGAATTGGTAAGAATATTAGCTATAAACGCAAAGCCAAATATAAAAGAAATCAAATTTAAACTTACTTTTATGATGTTTTTTTGACCAGATCTTAAATAGAGAATACTCGATATAAAATACGCAATGGAAATGGTAATAACAATAAATTGGATAAGACTTATTTTTAATAACAGAACATTAAAGGCTGAAGGGATTATTAGGCATAAACTTATTACAAAAATAGATATAATAGCCAATTCAATATATTTGAATTGGTAATTTAAGTTGTAATTTTGGCTGACCTTTGAATGATTCATAAATTTAATGTTAACATAATTTAATAATAATTAGCGATAATTTAATATTAAATTATCGCTAATTAGCGAAATGAGACTTGGTAATTTTTACTTAGATTTAATTTTATTAAATCAATGTAACTATCAATTTCAATTGACGTAAGCGTTGCCTGGGGATCTTGAAAGTTTAATCGATAAGTAAGACTAGTGGTGTTTTCATTAAGTTGATAGCGGCTAGTCAGTTCACAATTTATTAATTTAGAATCAGCATAATTTATGATGGCTGATTTTAAGTCTTGCTGAAGTAAATTCTTTAATACATCAATAGTTATGTCTCGAGAAACTACGGGAGTAACAGCAATTGGTTTAAATTTTGCCTTAGTTTTAAATTGTTCGCATTTGTTTAGATCAAGTTCAAATAAACTGGCACGATTTTTTAGGTTAAATTTATTATTTAATTGTGGATGAAATTCGCCAATTATGCCAATATCTGTCTTGACATTGGCATTGTAAGCGAATTTAGCACTGCGACCTGGATGTAATTGAGGATGATTGATTATTTCATAAGTAATAAGGTTAAGATCCATCCCCAGGCTGGCAAGGACGTTTTCGAGTATACCTTTAAGTCTAAAATAGGTGGAATAGTCTAACTCTTTGGTATGAGCTAGCCAATTACTATTTTCATTATTTCCATAGATTAGAGCGCTTAACATCCGTGTTTCTTGAACATTAGTCCTCTTAGGATTCAAGGATTGCGTAGAGTTATTATTGTTGTCTTTAATTGTATAAGTGAAGGCATTTTCAAAAATCCAGATATCTTTGTATTGTCGATCGAGATTGTATTTAAAAACTTCAATCAAACCGGGGATAAGACTTTCTCTTAAAACTTCGTGATCTCGTGAAATTGGATTTAAGACCCGAATACTATTTGCACTTATATTTTTAGGAATTAAGGAACTTGTCCAGATTTCATTAAAGCCGTAGCCAACAAGCACTGATTTAGCCATGTTGCTGATATTGGTATTTAAAGGCAAAGAATCAATAGAATCAGCCTTATTAAGGGGAATGTTTTCATAGCCATATAACCTAGCAATTTCTTCAATTACATCAATTGGACTTGTTATATCTTTCAGGCGGTAATTAGGTGGTGTTACAACTAATTCATTATTAGCAGTGCTGACAATTTTAAAGCCTAAGCGCATAAGCATATTACTAATTTGATCAATAGTTAAAGCTAGCCCTAATGTATTGTTGATTTTGCTAGGGCTTACCGTAAGCTCAATTAAATCATTTTCACTATTGCCTTGAGCAAATACTGCCGAATATTTTAAATCAGGGTTTTGGGTTAATCCATAATTTAAAATTAAATAAAGTGCTCGCTGTAGACTATTTAAATTATAAGCTTTAATGACACCACGTTCGAATCTAAGGGAACTGTCACTGCTAAGTCCTAATTTACGACTGGAATGTCTGATGGTTTTAGCGTTGAAAGTGGCTGATTCAAGAACTATGGTATTTGTAGTATCACTAATTTCACTATCTTTCCCGCCCATAATTCCAGCTATGCTAAGCGGTAAGTTGTCATTGGCAATAATCAAATTGGTTGAATCAAGAATTTTTTCACGATTATCAATTGCGGTTATTATTTCATTAGGTAAAGCCTTGCGAACGATGAAATTGTTATTTTGATTTAACTTATTGTAATCGTATGCATGCATTGGTTGACCCATTTCATGTAAGACATAATTTGTAATATCAACAATAAAATTAATACTTCTGACGCCTATTGATTCTAATCTTCGTTGAATTTTTAACGGACTTGGTAACGTTTTAAAATTTTTAAGGGCAACCAGTAAAAAATATGGGCAGTCATCAAAATTTTCGATAATGATATTTAATTTTAGAAAATTTTCATAATGCTGTTTAAATTTATCTAAATTTGTTTGTGGCTCAATTAAGGGTAAATCATAAATAGCGGCTATTTCCCTGGCCATGCCAAAATGTGACAAGGCATCTGGTCGATTAGATCGTGGTTCAATGTGTAAAATAAAATCTTGGTTTAAATAAAGGTTTTCAATTAAATTTTGGCCAGGGTAAAAATTGTCTAAAATATAGATACCATTGCTGTCATTGTTATTTAGTCCTAGCTCGGCAGGTGAACATAACATGCCATCAGATGTTTGTCCGCGTATTTTCGATTTTTTTATGGGTAAAACTGAATTGTCATGACGGTTCAAGACAAGCGCTCCAGGTAAAGCTACCGGAACCACATTACCAACTTCGATATTCCAGGCACCACAGACAATATCACGAATTTCGGTATCAGTTATTTGAACTTTAGTTAGACGAATTTTATCAGCATTTGGGTGGGGATTAATTTCTAAGATTTTGCCAGCAATAATTGGTCCAACAATATTAGCTCCATAAGTCGATACTTCTTCAACTTCAAAGGCATAATTGGTTAATTTGTCGGCCAAAGCTTGAGGACTTATATTGGATAGATTAACAAAGTCATTAAGCCAAGAGTAAGAAAATTTCATAATTAAATCCTGTAGCGTTAAAACTGTTCAATAAATCTAATATCATTATTATAGAAATAACGGATATCATTAATTCCAAATTTTATCATAGCTAGCCTTTCAACGCCCATGCCAAAAGCAAAACCTTCAGCGTTCTCATAATTAGATCCTATATTTTTTAAAACATTAGGATGTACCATACCACAACCTAAGATTTCAAGCCAGCCTTTATAGCCACAGGTTTTGCAACCTTGGGTTTCACAAAAGGGACATTCACAGTCAACTTCCGCACTAGGTTCGGTGAAGGGGAAAAAATCTGGTCTAAATCTTGTTTTTAAATCACGTTCAAAAAATAAATTAATAAATTTTTGTAAAGTCCATTTTAATTGCCCAAAATTAACATTTTTATTGACATATAAACCTTCGACCTGGTGGAAAATTGGATATTTGCGCGCATTAATCTCTTCGTTGCGATAGACCCTGCCAATAGAAATGATTTTTAAAGGCGGATTAGTTTTTTCCATAGCTCTAATTTGAACTGTCGATGTTTGGCTTCGAAGTAAAACATGGGGTGCTACATTAGTATAAAATGTATCCTGTTCATCACGTGCGGGATGATCAAAGTCAATATTTAAGGCATCAAAATTATAATAGTTAGTTTCAACTTCAGGGCCAAAAACCTGATTAAATCCCATGCCTTGAAAAATATCGCCAATTGCCTCACAAATTAAGCTTAACGGATGATAATGACCAGATTTACGATTTAAACCAGGCAAAGTAATGTCAATAGATTCGCTTTCAATTTGTTTGGTGATTTCTAATTCATATAAGGATTGCTGACAATTTTCATAAGCCTGGTTTAAAACTTCTTTAATTTTATTAGCCAATTCACCCATGAATTTTTTCTGTTCAATAGAGTCTATTTTGCCTAAAAGTTTCAAAAGGTCATTAAATTTACTTTTGCGGCCTAAATATTCTTGTTTCCAGATTTCAAGGAGATCGATCTTATTAATATCGGTTAATTTTGTTAAAGCTTCGTTTTTAATATTGTTTAACTCAATTTCAAAATTTTCATTAAAAACCATGTTAATTTCCTTATATTTGATACTTAATCATAATAATAACTAGACTATATTGAAAAAATTCAATATTATTAATACTTATTTATGAATTATTAATTAGCTAAATATGAATTTTAAGTATTTATATTAAAAATTGTTAATTAATCTTTTGTCTTACTAAGCTTTCAAGATGGATGGGCAAATTGTACAAGTATAAAAATTATCCTCAAAATAAACCCAAAAATCGTATTCCGACTATACGGGTTTCAGTTGTCATTATTAACGAAAAACAAGAAATTTTGTTAGTTTTACATAAAAAGCCTAATTGTTCCTATTGGGTATTACCTGGTGGACGCTTAGAATATGGTGAAACCTTAACTCAGTGTGCGATTCGGGAAATTAAAGAAGAAACTAATCTGGAAATTATGGTGGAGCGATTTATTTTTCTTTCCGAAGCAATTGCCCCAAATAAATCAAGACATATTGTTAATTTTTATGTTAAGGCCAGGGTTATTGGTGGGACGATGCAATTGGGTGACGATCCGGTTCTTGAAGCTTGCGATTATGTTTCTATTCATGAGTTGGATAAAATTACGCTGTTTCCCCCAGTACATCATGCAATTTTACGGGCAGCTTCTAATAAATTAATTGAAGGTATTGAATATTTAGGTAATTTATGGGTTTAAAATGTATTAAAAGGAGAAAATTATGACATTTCAAGTTGGCAAAAAAAGAGCGAGTAAAGTTGCTAAACGCAAGGCTAAAACAGTTAAACTAACAAAGCTCAATAATATTAAAAAAACAACTAAAGCTATAGTTAAAACGTCAAGCTAAAACTAAATAGTTAAATAGTCTAGATAAAAATTCTTCCAAGTTTAGTCTAGGAGTTTTATCAATAGCAAATAGTTCTTGGTACTTTTTATTTGTTAACTAGTAAATAAGTTTTAAGCTCACTATGTTTGTCACCTAATGAGCTCTTTATAAAGATTGGTAGCATTCCTGGTTTGCAATTACTGTTGACCGTAAAGGTAAAACTGGCTTTACCATCCTTATTGGTTTTAACAGTATTGGCTGACGACATTTTTAAAGCTTTGTTTTCTTCAAGTATAATTGTCGATTCACTATCAGATTTTACGCTGATAGTTCCTTTCCCACCTGGTTTAACTGGTGCCGTAATATCTAATAAAACTACGGGTATTTCCATACCGGTTTTGCTTAAAGTATTATGTTCAAAAGCCGGTATTTTTAATTCTTCGACTGGAGTATCAGCTTTAATTTTTTT
This sequence comes from Candidatus Melainabacteria bacterium, assembly GCA_027371815.1. Lineage (GTDB taxonomy): Bacteria > Cyanobacteriota > Vampirovibrionia > Obscuribacterales > JAKAZS01 > JAKAZS01. The sequence continues at coordinate 6,976 of DAHXLC010000280.1, forward strand.
AGTATCAGCTAATGTTGAAGTAATTAACTGGGGACTTAAGATTAAAGTTAAAATAATTAATTTGTTTAAGTTTTTCATCCTGTAACATCCTTATATATAAATTATCAAAATTTGTGAAAACACTTACTTTATTTTCCAAGTTGTCGTTGCTGAATCCATCACCTCAATACCAAATGATAAAAGCTTATCACGAATATAATCGGATTGTTTAAAATCCTTATTACTTCTGCTTAAATTCCTTAATTCAATTATTAGATCAACCAAGTCAAGGGATGTTGATGGTGGTACTTTTTGGCTTTCATCAACGAGCGTAAAGCCTAAGACTTGAGCATAAATTTTAAGTAGAATGGCTAAATTTTGTTTAGTTTTTAAATCTGGGCTAGATTGGATTTGATCACTTAAATTAAACAGTTTAGATATAGCAATAGCCGTATTAAAATCATTATTCATGGCTTCTTCAAACTCTAATTGAAAATTTTGGCCAAAATCGGTGGGAATATTTAAAGTATTTAAGAATTCTTGGATTTGTGATTTAGTTGGTAGAAATTTATTATAGTTAGGCTCATTAATTTTTGGTGTAAGAAAATCGGGTAAGGTTATACCAGGATCTATAGCTTGGATACTATTAACCAGTCGATTAATCGCTAGTTTAGCTGCATTAAGGCCAGATGGGGAAAAGTCTACGGGATGGCGATAGTTATTTTGTAAAACAAATAAACGAATTGTATCACTAGAATAAGAGCTTAGTAATTCATTGATTGTGGTAAAATTACCCAACGATTTAGACATTTTTTGAGATTTTACGTTTACGAAATTATTATGGATCCAGAATCTCGCTAACTGTTTATGATGCAAGCATTCAGATTGGGCAATTTCGTTTTCGTGGTGGGGGAAAATTAGATCCTCGCCACCACCATGAATATCAATTGTTTCGCCTAAGACATGTTTAATCATGGTTGAACATTCAATATTCCATCCCGGTCGCCCCAGTCCCCAAGGGCTTGGCCATACGGTTTCATGAATATCACAAACTTTCCATAAGGCAAAATCAATTG
>DAHXLC010000289.1 GCA_027371815.1 Candidatus Melainabacteria bacterium
AATAATACAGACAAACGTATTTTTTCGATATTAGCTGTAAGTTTGGCAGGTTTACCTCCTTTAGCTGGATTTTTTGGTAAAGCATGGATTTTTCAAAGTGTTGCTAATGGATCAATGGCTGGCCCTTATTTAGGATTATTATTAATTTCTTTATTCTGTACTGGATTGTCTTTAGTATATTATTTACGTGTCTTTCGTTTATTTACAATGGGTAGTGGAAGCAACTCTGTTGCTTCCACCCTACATTCAACCTCTAATAAAAATATAGTTTATCCAGCAGGTATTGATGGTAATGTAGGTTTGATGCATACAACGAATGTACACTAAAAATACTTGTCAAACATAAAAATTCAGCTATAAAATTTGGAAAGAGAGGGAAACTTAAATTAGCTAAAGTACACAAAAAGAAAAAAATGCTAAAAATAGGCATATGTGCACCAAGACCTGTAAAATATAATACAAATTTAGTATGAAAACGATCATATAATAAACCAACCAAAAGAAATAAACATGGGGATACCAAACCATGAGCCACCATCATAAAAGTTGCATTATAAGCGGAATATTCACTCATTGTGAAAATAGCTAAAGTAATCATAGCCATATGTCCAATAGAAGAATATGCTACTATTTTTTTTAAATCGATTTGACGAATAGTGCTTAATGTTGAAAATAAGAAAGAAGCCAAACACATACAACAAACTAATGGAAAAATAGAAGCTGTAAATGTGGGCAATATTGGTATCATAAAACGAATAAAACCAATACCTCCTAATTTCAATAAAACTCCTGCTAATAAAACACTACCTGCTGTTGGAGCTGCTACATGTGCTTCTGGTAACCACAAATGTACAGGCATTAAAGGAATTTTTACAGCAAATACAATAAATAATCCCCAACCTAAAATCATTTGACGTTCTGGTAATAAAAACCAAATCCCTTCTCCTTGCGAACCAAAATTACACATTAAATAAATTAATGACGTTGAACCACCCAAAGCATATAAAACAAAAATGATAGGCAATAATACTAATGAACCAGCCATTGTATATAAAATAATTTTATATGCTGCTTCAATATTTCCATAAGGTGTACGACCAATTAATAAAAACAATAAAATTAAAGAAGCTTCAAACAAAATATAAAACCCTAAAAGGTCTAATACATTTAAAGCACCGTAAATTACTATTTCTAATAATAAAAAAGTAATATACCCTTTAAAAGTACGCATTAACATTATACAAATAGGAAATAAAGCTGTAGTCAATATAGTTAAACTTAAAGAAACACTATCAACACCGAAACTTATGTGCAAACGTTCTAATGTAACAACCATTTGTAAACTATGCCCCACCGCATCGAAACTAGCCCACAAATACAATGACCAAATCAAAGGTACCATTGTAACAAATAAACAATAACTTTTTGTAATAGAATAATAACCATCATTTGTTAAAGAATCTGGATTATGAGACTCATTACTTAAAACACCGTTTGGTATTAAAAAAGCTAACATAGTCAATAAAATTAATACTACTAATAAAGATACTACAGTATTATTTGGATCTAAAAGAAAAAACAACATCCATATTTCATAAAATCACTATCAAAAAAAGAAGGACACTCAGTACCCCTCTTCAGTACGTTGGACAAAAAAAAATCAACATACTTACAAAAGGGTTGGGCTACTTAGCCCAACCCTTTTTCGGGAAGTGGATTCTTTCAAGGGTTGGGCTGCATAGCAGCCCAACCTTTTAATAAGGTGGTTGACTCTGAACAGAGTCAACCACCTGATGCTCGAACCTATCGGTCCTCCTAAAGAAGTGACTGCTAGCAGTCACTTCTTT
>DAHXLC010000309.1 GCA_027371815.1 Candidatus Melainabacteria bacterium
GATCGACAAGAAAAAACTAATACCACCACCAACTATGTCTAAATTATATAAACAGGCTTTAAGTCATGCCACCCAAAAACCACAAGAAAGTAAAACCGGTTTCAAAAAACGTATTTTAGATCTAGCCGAAAAACAATATGGAGAGCTTTATCATCAATATTTAGAAAAACAAAATTATTTAAAAAATACCAATGTTACAGTTTTGGCCATGCCCGGCTTTATGGAAGCAGTTGAGAATAAAACTTTTTATCAAACAACTTTTAATAAACAACCATGGTCTGGACCAGTTTACGATCCACGCAAACCACTAATGGATTCTAAAACTGGCTTTGCCAAAGTCAACAAATTAACCAAAGAACCACTTTATGAAGAATATGCCGTAGACCTTAGTCAATGGCCTGAAGCTATTATTGCGGCTCGTCAAATACCCAATGCCCAGGTTGAAATTACCGATAAATCCGTAAAAGCCCGCGGTTATTTTTATGCCCCAGAAGTTTTTGCCCGTATTGTTGAAGGAATGAAAGACTCCGGTGAACCTGGTTTAGCCTTTTATGAAACCGTTAATAATGCTAATGCAAATAATCATGCCTACGACTTAAATACCTGTAATCCTTGCGGTGAGCAGTTTTTACCAGCAGGCCCAGGCTTAGATGGTCGAACTTATATGGGTAATTGTAATTTAAGCTCGCTACACGCTGCCCATGAGGATTTCTTTAATGAAGATGGCAGTTATAATTTTAGCGCCATGAAACAAACAGCTTCAATTCAACAACGATTTATGGATAACGTAACCGATGTTAGTTGGTATCCAATTCCAGCTCAAAATATGACCGCTCGCCTCGAGCGCCGAAACGGTGGCGGCTTTGCTGGAATTGCCGAATATTTATCCAGGCTTGGACTTGGTTTTGGCAGTAACGAAGCCCTTCAAGCAACTGAAGAATTATTTGCGCAATACACCGAAATATCTTTAGAAACATCAATTAATTTAGCTAAAGATCGTGGCGTTTATCCACTTTGGGAAGGAAGCCGTTTTGCCAAAAAAGGGCTAAAAGTACGCAACAGCTGTATGACCAACAATGCACCAACGGGAACTTTGGCGCAGGCCTTGCAAACTACCTGGGGTGTTGATCCACATAATGGTATCGTATTTTCCCGTAAAGTTCGTTCCCGTTATGTTGATTTTTTAGCTCCAGGCTTTAAAGAATTAATGATAAAACATAATGCTTGGCCAAACACACCCGAATCCGAACAAGAACTCATGCAAAAAATTAGAAATAATAACAAATCAGTTCAGGGTTTAGATTGTATACCACAAGCAGTTCAACAAGCCTTTCCCATAAGAGTAGAAGTATCACCAGAAGCTTATATTAAGCATTTAGCTGCTATTCATGCTGGGGCTAAATTATGTCCACCTACCTTTAATTCAGTTTCAAATACCTGTTCAATTCCGTTGGATATGAGTGAAGCGCAAGTTTATGAAGCAGCGATGCTAGCCTGGAAACTAGGCGTAAAAGATATAACGTTCTATCCGGATGGTAGCAGATTAAGTCAACCTGTTGAAAAAATTGCTGCTACTGATTATGATCGCGAAAACAATCTTTTAAGTTTATTAGGACATCAAGAAAAACGTTCAATCAACACTGAAGAAACTACTGGTCAAACATTTAAAGTTCGCGTTGGCACACCAGAAGGTATGTCGACTTTACATGTATCTTTAAATCATGAAACTAACCGACAAGGTGAGTTAATTGAAGTATATGCTCGTATGGGTAAACCCGGTGCTATTGAAGGTGGTTTATTTGAAGCCGTAGGACGCTTGGCTTCAGCATTTTTACAATATGCTGCTGAGTTTGGTGAAGATGAACGCTCCAAAGTTGAAGAAACTATTGTTAAACAATTGGTTAACATTCAATCAGGCTATCCGGCTTTTTATAAATTTAGTGAAACGGACAAACCAGCAGTTATTCAATCACCTTGTGATGGATTAGCTAAAGCCATGCAACACTATCGCAGGCTCAATCAAAAAAACACCACTACCGCGGATACTATCACTTTAACGACAACTCAAAGTTTAGCCAAAATGGAAGAAGTTTTGGTAACAACTAAACCAGTTAAAACCTGTAGCAAATGTGGCAATAGTGGTTTAGTTAAAATAGATGGCTGTTTAGTTTGCGAAAGCTGTGGTTATTCCAAATGTGGCTAATTTAAGTTAAACTATTTTTCCCTCTCCACTCCCCCCCAAAAGATCTAAAGTTAAAAGCTTTAGATCTTTTGGTTTCTAGCCATGTTTTTTTTAAATACCACTATTTTAGAGATAAGCCGTTGAACAATTTCATCATTTTGATTATAAGTTAAACATTGAATTGATACGATACCGCGATCTGGTTTAGATTTAGATGGTCTAATAGCAATAACTTCCGTTTCTAATCTTAAAATATCATTTTCCCTGGTTGGTCTAGGCCAATTCACTTCACAACCAGCACCAATCAAACCACCTATAATCGGCAAACTATTAACCAATAATTTCATGGAAATGCTAGCTGTATACCAACCACTAGCTGCTATTCCTTGAAAAAATGTATCTTTGGCTTTATTTTCATCAGTATGAAAAATTTGGGGATCGTATTTCCTAGCAAAATCAACCATTTCAGCTTTAGGAATAGGATAAGCATCACTAAAAAACTTCTGGCCAAGGTAAATATCTTCTAAATTTAAAGCATGATTTTTCGTTATTTCTTCACTATTCATTTTAATTAGTCCTTATTAAGCTTAGTATATTGTTGGTTTTTTTATTTTAATTTGTCTTTAATTAGCTAAATTATTGTTAACTCTACCTATCAATTACTACAGCATAAAATGCATCATAATACATAATTTATTAGAAGTTTATAAATCCAATTCCAATTTGTTTTGATCATTTATCTTTAGTAAAGGCAATAAAACTATAAGCTTTAGCAAATTGATTCAAACTCATACTAATTTCGCCATTACCTAAGTTTTTAATACCATTAGCGACTTCACCAACTTGCGGAATATCAGCATTTTTTACTGGCAAATTATGATTTAAACCAAACGGATTGCGCAAAATAACGGTTTGGTTTTCTGGGTTAAAACCTACCACTGAATAGGAATGATCAAGAAATATTGGTCCATTTTCACCAACCAAACCAGGAACTTTAGCTATTGTCGCAGCAACGACAGGCTCACCAGCGTTAAGTTTATGCTCCAGCGCTTGACTAATTTGATCTAAACTAGCCTTTTCATTACCTTTTAAAAACATGGTATCGGTATTTTTATCCGTAAGCAATTTTAAGGCAACTTGAGGCTCTAAGCCCTTTTTAGCTTGTTCTGGTAAAATTTTTATTAAAGCAGTCTCAAGAATATTAGCCCAGCGAGTTGGATTATTAAGTTTATCAGCTGCAATTTCTTGATTGGTTACATTAATTTTCAGTTTATCATATCCGGGAAAAACAACTGTATAAGAACCATCTTTATTCTGACTAATCATCTTAGAAATCAATTCTTGACCTTGATGGCTTATAGCTAACGAACTCAAACTTGATTCAAACCAACAATCTCCATAATTAACCGATTGAACTACGCCACTAGCTCCTTTTAAAGTATCAGTAACTTTTTGGGTTTCACGAATTTGTTTAGGTGTTTGCTTATCCATCACCGCTTGAAGTTGGTCAGTTGGAGCAACATCAACACCAATGCCTTTTAAATTTAAGGAATATCTCAATTTAGCATTAGCTTCATCACCAGAATCAGCTATTTGTTCTGGGGTAATGGGATGAATGGCTGCTATTGCTTTATGATAAACTTCATGATGCAGGCTAGAAGTTGGATGTTTTCCTACTTTGTCTTCAGGCTTTTTGATTTCTTTTAACTGTTCGTGTTGCATGGAAAATTTACTCATTGAGAACTTAAAGATTTTATGCCCAAAAATAAATACATATAACCAAAATCAATGATAAAATAATTAAGTTTAATCTTTACTAAATTTCAATAAGTATTTTTAGAATGTATCTGTTAAATATTCTAAAATGAGATTTAGGAATAAAATTTTCACTAAATTTCTGTCAAGCTGTTAGCTCAGCAACTGTAAAATATCACTTGCTTCAGGTAGCGATGGAACCGCTCCCGATTTTGTTGTAGCAAGCGCTCCAGCAGCACTAGCATACTTTAAAGCCAAAATCAGATCATTATTTCGCAGATAACAAGCCGCAAATGCTCCACAAAACGCATCTCCAGCTGCTGTAGTATCAATTGTCTTAACCTTAAACGCCGGAATAAAAATTTCTTCCTGCTGATGGGTTAACGCAAAAACACCCAAATCACCCATAGTGATAATAATATTTTTCGGACCTAATTTTAACAAGTGTAAAGCCGCTAATTTAGCACTTTCAACATCTTTAACTTCAATACCGGTTAATAAAAAAGTTTCGCTTTGATTGGGCAGAAAAAAGTCTACTAATCCCATAAGTTCGCTAGGTAATTGCCCACTAGCTGGCACTGGAGCCGGATTGAGTAAAACCAATTGCTTTTGTTGTTTGGCAAGATCCGCCGCATAAATACTTGTTTCTATTGGAGTTTCCAATTGAAGCATTAACAGATAATTTTCAGTAAATGCCAATTTAGACTTTGCTATTAACGCCGGGGTTAAATTACTATTGGATCTTGGCGCAATCACAATACTGTTATCACCATCAGCATTAATTGTAATAAAAGCCAAACCAGTTCCGGAACTTGAGTCTTCATACAGAAAGTCAGTATTGACATTATTATCAATTAATGACTGTTTAAGCATTTGGCCGTATTCATCTTGGCCAATATTACCAATCATTATGGTAATGGTTTGGGATCGGCTAGCCGCAATAGCTTGATTATTGCCTTTGCCACCAGGGTACTTGGCAAAATCCTGAGCAATAATAGTTTCACCAAGACCAGGCATTCTTGCTACCTTTAACACTAAATCTAGGCTTAAACTGCCTACAACAATAATTTTATTCATCAACTCAACCTTAGTGAATTTATAATTAAAAAAGTTTGCTTACATTTTACCCTTATTAATATAGCTGATTTAAATAATTTTGAATAATAAAATTAACCAGTCGAATATTAGCGTTAACTATCGCGAGCACGCATGAGCTGCACTAATATCTCCGACAACTTAAACAAGTTGGGCTTTTTAATATATTAAAACTAGAAAAATATATACCTAGCCAATTGCGCTAATTATAACAAAGTCAAATTGCCATAATATGTATAATAAGCCAGTTAAGGTTTTATATTAAATTTAAGCTTTATATTAAATAAAAATATGATCTCCCAAGTAAATTTAATATTGCTTTAGCTATTTAATAAAGTTTAGGCTAAATCTATAATTTTATTTTTCTTAAACCCAAAAGGAATCCACTCAAAAAACTTAATTTACCTAGGTTTTAGCTAAAAAATAAATTTAACAGACTTGTATTAATGGTTTTTATTCATAGCGAATTTTAATAATGATTAAAAACCTCAACATTCAACACTAACAAACTTCAATAAGGAGATATACCATGAATATTGGTAACCTTAAAGGTGATCAGCAATTTTTGACCTTTGGTGGAATTTTACCAGTGACATTCCCTAACGGTACAAAAATTGTTGTCCTGCCTGATATTCACTGTCCGGCTCACAATGCAATGCTGATGTGGGCAATTTTGGCTTTTCTGAAAGACTACCAGCCTGATGTTATCATTTTCATTGGTGACGTTGCAGATGTTTTTGCTTTGTCGGCCTGGCCTACTCCACCGCGTTCGGTCAAAAATATTCAGTCCGAACTGGATGAAACACGTCGTCTGGTAGATAAAATTATCAGCGTTTCAAAATGCAAACAGGCCTTTTACATCATGGGCAACCATGAAGACAGGGTGTTTCGTTATCTGAAAAATGTGGCTCCTGGAGCTGCGACAATTCTGGACTACAACACCCGCGAACCGATTTTGAGTTTCCATGGTCTCATGGGTTACAAGATTGGTGACAAAGTCACATTTATCTATGATTTGGCCGAACAGGGTGGATTTGGTGGTGGACTTCGGGTCAATGATGACATGACTTTCCATCATGGCTTTATCGTTCGACCCAATCCAGGGGCTAGCCCGAGAGCCGATTCGGCTCGTTTTGGCCAAAGCACCACAACGGGTCACACCCACCGGCTTGGCTGCAGTGCAACTACAACGGCCAATGAAACCATTCGGGCATTTGAACTTGGTCACTTAGTCAATCCCAACCATGCCTATCTTGCCTATGCAAACATGCTGAATAACTGGCATCCGGGTTTTGGTGTTGGACAAATTGTTGGCGGCAAAGTTCACCTTGAAGCTATTCCGGTTCGCAACGTGAATCTGGATGGCAACGATAAGTTGGTATTTACATTTGGTGGCAAAATTTACCAGTCTGCCGATCGGTAAAGTCATGAATATTAACCAAACCAAGATAAGGAGCGATAGCCATGTCAGCTTTAGCTAAAACAACTTTGCGCAAATCAACCAGTTGTAACCAGAAGAATTGGCCACCTGCAACAGTCTTGAACCCCGGTATCAATCACAAATGGGTTCGCGGGTGTTGTAGTCCAGAATTGTCGCAGCTCCAGGAGCCACATTTTTCAGATAACGAAACACC
>DAHXLC010000317.1 GCA_027371815.1 Candidatus Melainabacteria bacterium
ATGTTAATGGATCCTGGCTATCATCGTGTTTTGCAGCATGCATTTTCTCATGTATAGATAAATATTCTCGTGAATACTATTAATAACGAATCTAATGATGATTTAAATATTAAAGTTGATCCTAATTCAAGTTTTGTTGAAATTATTGTTTTATTTTTTTTTATATGCCTTTTAGCTGGGCCTTTTAGCGGAATAGTTTTGTCTTTATCAGCTAGTTTTGCTAAATTAGCCAGTCAGGTAAACTTATCGTACCAGTCAACCAAACAGTTAGCTACAGCTCTTATTGAGTCAAGTGCCAAGATTAAGCATTTAGAACAGGAGTTGGCTAAAAATCAGGTTGAATTAGCCGGACTTAAGGAACAGACTCGGGAGACTAATTCGTTACGTAAATTACTTGATTTAAAAAATACCTTTAAATCTGAAACAATTGCTTGCGATGTAATTGGTCATACACCGAGTAATTGGTATAGTCAAATCATAATCGATAAAGGAAGTAATGATAATATTCAAGCCGGTTTTGCCGTAATTAATTCCTTTGGCGTGGTTGGCCAGGTAATCGAAGTTACAGCTGATACAGCAGTAGTTCGTTTATTAACAGATCCCCAGCAGAAAATTGGGGTTATTATCAAAAAAGCTAATGCTACGGGTATATTGGTTGGCTCATTTGATAAGCCACCAGTTATTAATTTTGTACCTTTAGGCTATCCGGTTGAAATCGGTGAAGAAGTGGTTTGTTTAGGAAAAGGAGGCAGTTTTCCCCCTAATCACATCATTGGTACCGTAAGTCGTATTGCGCGGGAAAATAATGGCGCCAGTATGCAAATTGAAGTTAAACTGGCGGTTAATGTCGATAATTTAACTTCAGTTATGGTCATTGGACAATCAAAAAATTAAATTTATGAATATCCTATCAATTAGCAGTAAGCAGAAATTGTTTTTAATATTTTTAGTAATTTCATTCTCATTTTTTGCCTGGATAATTCAAATTATTTTTATTGGTAAATTAAGATTGGCTCATGTATGCGCTAATTTACCGCTTACCATTATTATTGTTACTGGGTTAGTGGCTAATTTTAATTATCCTAAGGAAAATCCCAATGAGATTAAGCGGATTTCTTTAGGTCAGGTAGTTAAAAATCAATTTAAGAATGGTTCAATTAGTGGTTTATTCTTAGGTTTATTTTTAGCTAGTATTGAAAAATCGTTAACTGGGATTTTTCCAGTTTCGTATCCCACAGTTGGTTTTTTAGCTGGTTATTTTTCTTTAAGAAATTTCTCTTTACCGGTATTTTTAATTATTCCCTTAGTATTTATGTTTTCGGTTTTAGCTCAAGGAATATTTAGTCTTGAATTATTCTTTTTTCAGGTCAATGGTGTTTTTAATCACTTAATTAATTTTGCAATGATTGAAGCCTCGATTAATGCATTAATTGCTCCGTTTGTATATTTCCCAATTAATGCAATTTATGAGTATTGGATAAATATGGAAAAATAATATAATATATGGACAATAATCAATCTTTTAAAACCAAAACAATTATTTTAACAATTATTGTTTTATTGTGTTCGCTTAGTTTATTGTGCAGACTGGCCTGGCTACAGCTTATTAACTTTAATTACTATAAGAAAAAAGCTATCGAAAATTCTTCACGAGTAACATTTTTGCGTGCCCCTCGTGGTGTTATTTATGATCGCCATGGTAATCTTTTGGCGACAAATGCCGAGTCATTATCGTTAGTAGCTATTCCTAGTCAACTTGATGATATTGATAATTTGGCCAGAATTTTAAGTAAAATTTTAAATGTAAATCAGGCTGAACTGTATAATAAGCTTAATCTTATTAGTTATCGAAATTCTATCCTGCCGGTAGTTATTGAAAGGGATTTGGATATTGATACCGTGTCCAAAATTTATGAAAATCAGCTATTTTTACCAGGCATTGATATTTTATCTGATATTAGCCGAGTTTATCCCCAAAGTGATGTAACTGCTCATATATTGGGTTATTGTGGAGAAATTACCGAAACTCAATTAAATTATTACAAAGACCGCAAAATGGGTGATGTTGTTGGACAAGAAGGTATTGAAAAAATTTATGATGAACAGTTGCGTGGGGTTGATGGTGAGCAACGGATCAAAGTAAATGCTTTAGGCCAGGCCTTAAGAGACAAGTCTAATATTCCTAAAATAACCAAACAGGCAATTCCAGGACTGCCTTTAGTTAGTACTATTGATCTAGATTTGCAGAAAATAGCCTATGATGCGCTTAAAGGTAAGTCTGGTGCCTGTGTTGCCTGTGATCCACGTACTGGCGAAATATTAGCTTTGGTCTCTTTGCCTAGTTTTAACCCTAATATATTTTCTCATAAAATTAAGCCAACTGACTGGGTAAAATTAAATGCCCCAGATCATCCACTATTTAATCGGGCGTTGTCAGGGTATCCACCAGGATCTATTTGGAAAGCCATAACTTTATTAGCTGCTTTAGAAAGCCATGTGGTCAAGCCAGATACTAAATTACATGTTAGTGGTGGCGTTTCTTTGGGGGGATTCTTTTTTGGTGACTGGACTCGATCAACTGGGCTTTTTGATTTAGTAAAGTGCCTTGCCTGGTCCAGAGATTCAGCTTTTTATCAAATGGGTTTAAAACTTACTCCGGAACAAATTAAATATTGGGCCTGCTTATTTGGTGGCAACCGTCCGACCGGGGTTGAATTACCTCATGAAAGTTCGGGTTTGGTTCCGGATAGTGCCTGGAAGCTTAGGGTTATGAAAGAAAAATGGTATCCCGGTAATACCTTGCACATGTCTATTGGTCAAACTTTTATTCAGTTAACACCAATGCAAGCGGCACGAATTTATTGTGGTTTTGCTTCCCGAGGTAAATTACCTAATTTGCATTTGGTTAATAAAATTAATAAACGAGTTTTACCAACACCAGAACATGAAACTATAAAGACTAATAAAGAATATCTAAAAGTGGTTTTGGATGGGCTTGAAGCTGTGGTAGCAAGTGGTACTGGTGGTATATGTCGATTGCCTGGTATTAAGGTGGCCGGTAAAACTGGATCAGCTGAAGCGCCACCAGAACATAGTAAAACTCATGCCTGGTTTGCCTGTTATGCTCCGGTTGAGAATCCAAGTATTGTGGTCGTGGTGTTTGTAGAACATGGTGGCCATGGTGGATCAGCTGCAGCTCCAGTAGCTAAACAAGTTTTGGAAAAGTATTTTCACTTGACTACAGCAAGTTATAATACTAAAAAGAAATAATGGACTCTTGCTTATCTGAAAGCTTGATTAAAATAGATTAG
>DAHXLC010000010.1 GCA_027371815.1 Candidatus Melainabacteria bacterium
ATATTTTGATGGAGACGGTTTTGTAATTTGGTATAAAAAACTAACGAAAGGTACATTTAAATTTCCGGATTTAGAAAAACAAACTTGCGCTGGCATTGAAGTCGATCCATCAACATTACGATTAATATTGGATGGAATAGATTTGGTTAATATTCGTACAAGAAAAAGATTTTATCATGAAAATAATTTTGAAATAGTGTTATAATGGTGGCTGTAATTTAAAATAAAAGAATTTTGCAGCTTAAAAAAATGACAAAAGAATTGCTCAAAGATTTACCAAATAGCCTTGAAGAATGCCATGAAATAATAAAAATTCTTGCAGAAAAAAATAATATCTTAACGTTAAAAAATAATGAATTAACTCATAGACTAGAACTTATTACCAGGAAAAAATATGGTAAAAAAACAGAACAATTAGATGGTGAACAATTAAGAATTATTTTTGAAGATCTACAAAATGAATATCCTGAAGTGGATTTAACTCATTTTAAAGATGAAACTATTGAAAAAATAAAACAATCTGGAGGCGGTGGAAGAAGAATTACTCAAGACAATGAAAAAGTTGAAACCAGGGTACTTACACATACATTAAGCCAGGATGACCTTATATGCCCCAAATGCCAAAAGCCCAGGGTAGAATGCGGTAAAGAAATTACGACCGAATTAGACTATATTCCAGGCAAATTTGTAAGAGTTAAGCACGAACGATTAAAATACTCCTGTAAAGATTGCAAAAGTGAAATTATTTTAGCGCCAAAGCCAACGGTTCTGGCGATTGAAAAAGGAGCTCCAAGCTTTAGCTTATTAGCTAATATAATTACCAACAAGTACGCTGACCATTTACCACTATACAGGCAAGAACAAATTTTCGAAAGACTTGGTGTCTCTATCCCCAGGTCATCTATGTGTCGCTGGCTTCAAGTTATAGCTGACAAGTTGGAGCCAGTATATGATTCAATCAAACAAAATATTCTAGAATCCAGTGTTGTACAAGCGGATGAAACCCCACTTAAATATTTGCAAAAAAAAGCTGGCAAAGCCAAATATGGCTATATTTGGACATATATTGGCGATAAAGGTCACAATTATGTAGCTTACTCATTTCATACCGATAGATCCGGTGTTAACCCTGATAAGTTTCTAGAGCCTTATAGAGGTTATCTCCAAACAGATGGTTATACTGGTTACAACAAAGTTAATAGCAAAGATGGCATGAAATCGTTAGCTTGTATGGCTCATGCCCGAAGAAAATTTACTGAGGCCTTAAACAATAATAAAGTCCACGCCAATTATGCGCTTCTTGAAATTGGTAAATTATACGCCATTGAAAGAAGAATAAAAGATTTAGACGATGAGGAAAAATTAAAAATCAGAAAGATTGAAGCCATACCAATCTTAAACAGTTTTAAAGAATGGCTAATTAAATTGAAATTAAAGTATTCAACAAATGAGCCATTCGACAAGGCTGTAAATTACGCACTAAATTATTTTGATAAATTAACTGTTTACACAGAGCAGGGTTATTTATCGATAGATAACAATAAGGCAGAAAGAAATATTCGTCCGATAGCCATTGGCCGCAAAAACTTTCCTGTTTTTGGGTAATGATGGTGCAGGAAAAACTTTTGCTATATTTAGCAGCCTGGTTAATTCTTGTAAAATGAACGATATTAATGCTTACGAATACATAAAAGATGCTATCGAAAAATTAACAATTAACCCAGAAGCAAATATTTCAGAACTGCTACCACTTAACTGGCAAAATAATTCAACAAAGCAAGATTAATTATTTTAAATTAGTTTTAGTTGTTTATTAGAAACGCTCAAAAATACAGATCTTGACAAGCACGTGGAACGTTTACAAATCACGAAGCTTGATTAAAATTTACTTGAAATTCTTTTGGCCATTCTGTATTTAGCGAATTTATTTTTTACTATTGTAATTATTAATTAAGGCCTTAATTTGAGGAAGTATTTGTTGTGTAGCCTCTTCACCAGCTCGAATAGCAGTAGTTACATCAGCAGTTTTTTTTGATAAAACTGGAATTTCATCAACTTCAGGACTTATAATGATATCAGCTTTTTGTAAATGGTGCTCATCAGCAACAAAAACTAATATATCTCGTACTCGAGCAGCTACATTTTTCATTGAATGAAAGCTATTTTTATGCATTGGTTCCAGGTAATTATCTACACAAACAGCAATTAAAATATCCGGATTATATTGCCGAGCTGATACGGTTGGGACATTAGAGCGAACAGCTCCATCTACGTATAAGCAATTGTTGATTGCGACAGGACGCACAAATGGAGGCAAAGCTGAACTGGCCACAATCGCTTTAGCTAAACTACCAACGGTTAATTTATAAGCTTTACCATCTAAAAGGTTTGTTACAACTGCACAAAAAGGGATATCTAAAGATTCAATAGTTTTTTTGTTATCAGGCAAAAGGCCATTAAGGTAAGCTTCAAATTTTTTGCTATTAAATAAGCCAGCATAATGACGATGGGAGCCTAATATTTTTAAACTAGTAAGTGGTGTTAAAAGTACTCTTGGTGTTAAAAAACCTGGTGCGTATTTTTTTTGGAGCTCTTTTTTTACTAAAATTTCTTCGATTTTATCCAACGGAATGCCCGCACAATATAACCCGCCAACTATTGAGCCCATGCTACAGCCGGCTATATAATCAACTTTAATACCATTTTTGGCTAAAATTCTTAAAACACCAATATGCGCAGCACCTTTTATGCCACCACCACCTAGAGCCAAAGCTATAACTGGTTTATGAGGATTAGGGTTTTGGTTAAGCGCATAAATATTCGCTTGGTTACACAATATAGTAACCAGCAGGCTTAAAATCGCTAAAAATACTTTTTTCATTTTGAAAATTTACCTTAAATTGACAATTTTGATCCAACCAATTTTTCAGAGCCTAAAATAAGTTTAATCAATTTAGCCAATAAAATTATGATTATAGCACAATTCAACCAACAAGGCTATGTTTAAAAGTGGTAATTGTGCAGCGTATTAAAGTTAATTCAATAATGCGGTTTGTAGAGCAGTAAGTCCGCACGATCATAACTCCTTTAAGGTTAATAATTATCCAGGAAAATCAAATTTATAGCCTTGTTTTTGCAGGCTTGGTATTATTTGTTTAAGTGCTGATATAGATTGGTCGCGATTACCGCCACCATCATGCATTAATATAACTCCACCAGGGCGAAGTTCGGTTTTAACGGCATTTAATATTGAGTTTACTCCAGGTCGTGCCCAGTCTCGGGTATCTACTGACCAGCCTAGTGGTTCAAGCCCCCATGAGGCAGCTTGCTCTCGAACATGTGGACTCCAGGCACCACCTGGAGCTCGGTAATAGTCAATTGGTGTATTGGGGGCTATTTGTTCTAATACATGTTTATCGCCAAGAATTTCTTCCTTAATAACTTTATCTGATTTAGACGGTAATCGTTCATCATGAGTCATTGTATGATCACAAAGTTTGTTTCCACTAGACACAATATCTTTAACTAGATAAGGAAATCGTTTAGCTTCTTCACCGATAATACAAAATGTTGCTTTGATATTAAATTTTTGTAAAATGGCTAAAACCTTAGGGGTATAAACTGGACTAGGGCCATCATCAAAAGTTAAAGCTGCCCATTTACCGGTTTTATGCTCGGTATGATCCTGAATAGCATCAGATACAGTTTTATGCTGGTCATTTTCTGAAACGGATTTGGAATTAGTGTTATAGGCTTCAGAACTTAATTTTTTGTTTATTGATGATATATTATTTGGTTGGGATTTAACCTGTTCAAATTTTGAGAAGTCTTTTACCATTTTTGTTGACCTTTATAAAAATCGAATAATTGTTTACGAACCTAATTAAGATAATTTTAAATTAAACAATATTTTTAAGTATTGTAATCAGTAAAATTACGAAATCGGGAAAATATTAATAACCAAGTGATTATAGAAAATTTTAATTAAATAAATGATTTACGAAGAAAAAACAATTTACCAATACGTTAAATTACATTATTTAAAATCAATTAATTCCAAGTATTAATTATTTTCTACAAAATCAATTAATTCCAAGCACAAACTATTCCAGCTCATAAATTGTGGTGCCCAAAGTGCTTCGCCCGTATGAGCATTATAATTTTCATACATCGTTCCATTGGTTTTAATAGCATACCAGACCGTATTTAAAACTTTTTTAGCAATTACTAAAGCTTCATTTTTATAATTAGTATTTTTTAAATAACGTAAAATAATCGCATTGGGTAATATCCACATTGGTCCTTGCCAGTTAGAGACAATGGCTCTACCATATAACCCCCGCTTAGCTTGATTATACAAAACTTCAGCTTTTGACATTGAGGACAATCCTGAATTTTGATTAAAATGGTTAGTATTTAAAATAAAATTTTCAATAATTGAATTACTAAGCATATTGTCAGCAATATTATAAACAACTGGTAAAAGATTAGTCCAACTCTTAATTCTTACAAATTCTTGGCTTTTTCTTTCAACATTAAAATAAAATTTTTCCTTGGCATCATAAAGGATATTATTAATTTTAGCCATTAAACTTTGAGCTTTATGGGTATATTTACTAGCTAATTCGTTATTATTACTAACTTTAGCTAATTTAATCATTGATCTGAATTCTTCATATAAATAACAATTTAAATCAACTGCTAATAATTGACTATCGGGGAAAATACCAATATCCTTATTTTCATCTTTACTAGCTTCAATTGGCCAGATTAGAGCTAAATTATTATCTACGCCACTTTCTAAAACATTACGCCAGGTATAAAGACCTGATTTATCTAGACGAGTCCGCTCATAAAAAGTTAAATAACAATCTAAATCATTGATATATTTAAAATAATTTTGATTTTTTAATTTTTCATAACCAAATAACAAAGTTTGCGCTAAAAAGGGTTTACACATATCTCCCGTATCCCAAATTCTATTAGGTGAAACGGTTCGAGGAATATAGCCGTCAGCGTGTTTTAGGTTTAAAAAATTAGCTATAACATCTTCGATTAAATAATTTATATCAATACTTGTCATAGCCTGGCTAAAAAAACAGGCATCCCAGTCATACATCTGTAAATAATGCCCTAGTGTTGATCGTAATGACACGTTGCTTTGATCGTCGCTACCGGCTTCAACATTGCACGTTGGTGTTACATAATTATATTTAAGCATACCGGATGGCTTATGAATACTTGTTTTGGCGTTATTGACTATAAATTCTTTGAGTTTACTAAAATCATTTTCTGTTTTTAAGTTGACCATAATTTCCCCTTAATTATTTAAATATTAAATTGATATTTAATTGCATTGCTGATATTCCTTTAGATAAAATTATTCAATGACGGCTAGCTTTTTTCTTATTTAGCTATTTGATAATTAGTATATTACTAATTTAGTAAATTAAAAATACGGATCACATTGTTATGATCGACTTTAATAAATTATATTTGGCAATTTTTTGATGGCCGCAATTAATTTTGGCAAAGGTTCACCGGCATAATTAAATAAAAACTCACCTGACACTTGTTTACTTATATAGTCCGACTTGGTTGTAACTAGACCAATTTTAAGTTCGCGAGCCTTTTGAATTATTTCTTCATCACTAATCGTGGTTTGAAACCGAGCTAAAATATTGATTCCGGCATCATCACCAAGGATATTAACGCGATAGCCAAATAATTCTTTTAAAAGCTTAATTAAGGTTCGGCGTTTTTCCAGATAAATTGGCCGCATTTTACGTAAATGACGTTCTAAGTGACCTTGATTTAAAAAATCTGTTAATGCCTGTTGGTGTAATAAAGGTGAATGTCTATCTGTTAGCCATTTGGCGCTTGTAAAAATATCGATTAAGGGTTCAGGCACAACTATATAGCCAAGTCTTAAAGCTGGTAGCATAACTTTAGAAAATGTACCGATATATATAACTGGCGCTGATTTGGCCAGACCACTTAAAGCTGGAATAGGTCTGCCATCATAACGATATTCACTGTCATAGTCATCTTCAATTATTATAGTTCCGGTGCGTTTAGCAAAGGAAATTAATTCAAGTCTTTTAGCTAACGGCATTACCGCTCCGGTGGGATATTGGTGTGAAGGTGTTACATAGACCATTTTTAAGATTTTTTTACTATTTACATCATAGTTTGCTTTTAAGATATCAATACGTAAACCTTCTTTGTTAACCTCAATGGGAATTAGTTTCGCTCCAGCAGCTTGAAAAGCTCTTTGGGCACCTAAATAGCCAGGTTCTTCAATTGCTACTAAATCATTAGGATTAAGCAGGCAACGGATAACCAGGTCAATGCCCTGTTGCGACCCGTTGACAACAATAATTTGATTTGGTTTACAGGGTAAGGCTCTGGACTTTAACAGATAATGACTTAAGGCTTCTTTCAATGGATGATAGCCGCCAGCTTCATGGGGCGAATCCAACAAATGCAAATTCGCTCGAATAGCATGGTAAGTCATAAGCTGCATCCATTTTTTCATCGGAAAGGCCTTTAAATCAGGGCGCCCAAAGCCAAACTGAATATCAACATCGCTATCACTGGTTGCGTAGTCAAGATAGTTGCCAGTTTTCAAGTTTAGACCATAGTAAGACAAATTCTCATACAAGTGAATAGCATAATCCTTGACATTGTCAACTATACCAGTGTCGGTTAAATTAAGGCCATCTATATTAATGGATTTACGATCTATCTGGGTATATTCTTCAGGTAAATGACGGCTAACGTAGGTTCCAGACCCCGAACGTGATTCAAGATAACCTTCACTCAACAAATACTCATAAGCTAAAGTAACGGTAGCTCTGGATACGCTAAGTTCGATTGACAATTGGCGGGTTGAGGGCATTTTTTCACCGGCTTTTAAGCCCCCATTTAAAATACTAAGGCGAATGCCATTATAGATTTGCTTGTAAAGAGTGTCTTTATGCTTTTGATCTATATTAAGAAGTAGTTCAGACATATGATTTTATAGAAAAAATTAAGTGGACTGGAATATTATATCAAAAGTGGAGCTTTAAAGCTACCATTTAATCTGTTAAATTAATAATACAAAGACAGAAAATTTTTAGAGGTTAAACAAAGAATATGAGAAAAAATACTATTTTTAGAAATGGGCTCATATTCATGGCTGTTTTAACAACCATTTTCTCGACTATCAATAATGAAGCCTATGCAATTATTGATAATCAAGAATACTATGAGCTCAAATTCCAAAGACAAGATCTGCTTGCTCGTGAACAAGATTTGTTAAGAGATAAAGAAGATTTGTCACGTCAATTACAGATTAAACAAAATAATCGTAATGCCAATCCTAAAGAACTTAATCTTTTATTCAGTCAGTTAGATAATACAATGGTTGAATTGTCATCAGTTCGTGATGAGTTGACTCGAGTTGAAATGGATTTACATAGATAATAATCAGCAGAATGATATTTTAAAAAATGGGGAGTAAATATTTACTCCCCATTTTAAATCGTGTTTTACTAAACAATTATTGTAATTAAACAGCCATAAGCTTAAAGAAATTAAATTGATTTTAAACTGCCTTTGACGTCAAGCGGACTGGTAGAAATATTTGAAAGTGGAACTTTAAAGATCCCAATTAATCTGATAAATTAATATTATTGAAAGCAAATTTAACAAGTGAGGTTAAATGAAGGATATGAGAAAAACTAATATTTTACGAATGGGGCTTATTATTATAGCTGCAATCACCACTCTCTTCTCAACCATCAACAATCAAGCTTATGCCATTATTGACAATCAAGAATATTATGAACTTAAATTTCAAAGAGAAGATCTTCTTGCTCGTGAACAAGCTTTATTAAAAGATCGAACTGAATTAAATCGAGAATTACAAATTCAACAAAATAATCGACACAGTAATCCCCGCGAACTAAATAGTTTGTTTAATCAATTAGATAGCACGATGATGGAATTATCTTCAGTTCGTGATGAATTAACTCGAGTTGAAATGGATTTACATCGTTAATAAATTTCTCCAGAAGGATAAGTAAACACAAGCCAAGAATTTAGTCCTGGCTTGTGTTTTGTTTGCTGAAAAGTTTGACTAATTATTGGCAAAAAACTAAATTGTCGTTATGTTAAAAACTTTTTTAACATAACTAGATAGATTAATTACTTACTTCTAAGAATAAAGTTTAATATGTCATAATAAATTTATTGTCTGCGTAAGAATATCTTGATATCTTTAATTTGGTTTAGCGAACTAAGCCTATTTAAGCTCAAAACTATTATATGTAAAAATGATTATTGATTTTGTCTTATCTAAACGACCGCTAGTTGTAG
>DAHXLC010000293.1 GCA_027371815.1 Candidatus Melainabacteria bacterium
CGGCCATTTTCAGCAATGGTTCGTGTATAAGACTCAATTTCAGAAGATCCAGTTTCATCCTTAGAAGCGAGGATAACATCCTGATACTTAAAAGCTAAATTTAAATCAAGTGATTTTTTTTAAAGTCATTAATATTGGTACTACCTAAATTGACTTTTTCTGATAATTTAATCATAACATTTGGATTGTCATTAACAGCGCGCGGAAATGGTGCCAAGGTTTCATCATAAAGAACCGGAATTTTTTTACTAATATTAGGTAAATCTGTAGCTAAAAATTTTGGTACCAAATCTAGTCTTACATTTAATTGTCCAAACGAATCAATAAAAGGAAATAGTTTTTGCAATGCCGAAAAATCACCATTGTAAAAAGTCTGCTCACTAAGTACATATGAAATATTCCCTAATAGATAAAGTGGTGCCGTTAATTCAATTTCTTGATTTTCACTATCTTTTATAAAGGCTTTTAATTTGAGCGATATTTCACCATTTTCATTTTCAGCCACTAAAACCTTAGGGATGATTTCGTCATTAGCAAAGTTGAATTTTTGATTATTATTAATATTAATCAGATTAGTGCAATATTGTGCATACTTTAGGATGCTGCCTTCTTCTCCTCGGGGTATCCTATGACCACCGGCATTCCCTTTAGTTGTCTGGGGTAGGGCTAGAAGATACTGAATTAGATTAGGAAGTAATTTTTCACCAGCAAAATGATTGGAGATATCTGGGGGAATTTTCAAAATGTTTATTTTTCCCATGGTTTCATTAGGAATTAAACCTAGAATAAAAGCCAAAGGTTTTTCTAAAATTAACACACCTAAATCAATTTTATTAATAGAAGTACAATTATTAGGATTTAGATTTTCTTCAAAAAAATCTTTAACTTTTGGCGCTTTTTCATTTAGATTATCATGTAAGCGATCATTGTCATTAAGCTCAAAGCGAAGACCCGGATTTAATTTACTTAAATAATTTAAAATAACCGCTACTGAATGTTTACAGATATCTTCAAAATATGGACAGGTACAGGAAACTTCAAAATCGCCGGACTCTTTAAGCTTTAGTTCGACTTTATAAGGTTGTGGTTCAGAGCCAATAACTAAGGCCTCAAGACCACTCTTATCCTTAAACTCTTCATAACGTAGGACTTTACGTCGACGATAATATTGCAAACCTCTTTTATAAACCGGTTCAGAGCTTTTTTCTTGTAAGTACTTAAGAATTTGAGCCGGACTATTATCAGTAGAAGTTTCTTTACTAAAAGCCATATTGTTTAATCAGACAAAGCAATTATGTACCAAATTATCTTTTAAAATACAAAAAAACAATGCGTTTCCACAAAGATTAATGATTTGATTGTCTAATAGCTTATCACGTTCTTGGCTTGAACGTAATTTATTTTTTGTTAAACAGTTTAATATTTTGTTAATTTACGATTTCAAAAGTTTTACGATATTCAGATTGAGTTTGAACCTGACTAAAGGCTTTATCGATAATTTTTTCCATTTCCAGACGTTTATTTTCAAGATCCAAACATTGCTCTTGTAATGAATTAGCCTGACTTGACAAATTTAAAGCTGATTGAGTTAATTCTGGAATTAACTGGCTGGCTTCTTCAAGAATTTGATTAGGTTGATTTGATTGATTTGAATTGTTTAAATTAATTTTATTATTCAGTTTTTTGCCGTTTCGACGGTCAAAATAAATTTTTAATTCAGTTAAAGAGTTTTTAAGTCTGTTTGCCCTAAGGGTCATTTCTTTAGCCTCACGTTCCAGCCACATTTTACGTGATTTATTAGCTGCTAGCTGGCTTGCTAAATTTTCTAAAGCCCTTCGTTTAATCTCTAATTCGCGGGTAAGCATTTGTAATTCTTGTTTTTTGTAATTTAATGCCTGTTTACGCAAATAAATAAAAGATATTAGACTAGCCATTAAAATAATGACACAGTAAGAAATTATTAAGTAACCACGTTTAGCCTGTGAAATATCAAAAACGCCGGTTGTTAAAAAGTTAGTTAAATCCGCCCTAAAACTGGGTGGGATTTCCCTTAGATAGTAAATACGGCCAATGATTTTAGGTTTGGGTAATTGATCTGGTGAAATAAACTCTCCGACTTCAATGGGTTCAGTTGTATCTCGAGGAGATATATGTTCTTTGAAAGAGCCAATGGGTACAGGGTTGGTTAAATAATCAAATTTTTCATATTTAGCAGCTTCGTTTAAATTGGCAATACTTAAAAATTTCTGCCAAGAACGTCTATGGTAAATGGCATCAGTTTTGTATAAGATGGTATCGCCAGCCCCATCGGTAATAACTAGTCCAAATAAGCCATAATTAGCATCTAATACTTTTTGAATGAGATCGCTGCGATTGGCTGCAATTAATTCCGATAAGGTAATCGGCAAAGTATGATGAAGCAAATTAAAGTCAACAGTCTGGACTCGATAAATAGTGTCAAACCAAAAGCTTTTATAATGACTATAGCACATGACAAGCCATACGCTAAATCCTAAAATTAAGGTAAGCGGGATTAAGTGTTTATTTTTAAGGTTAATTAGCAATTCATCCATTCACAAGCCTATATATATTATTATAAAATATTATATACTAATATTAATATTTTATAAAATAAATTTAAATACGTAATAATCGCACTTGTTTTGAAATATGAAAATAAATTTATCTAAACTGATATAAAAATAATTCAGTAACAATTAAGTCCAGTTAAGACGATAGCCTACGCCGCGAACTGTTTGAATATGTTTAGGTTGGCTGGGATTGTTTTCCAACTTTTCTCTTAGATATCTTATATGTACGTCTACTGTTCGGCTTTCTCCAAGGAAGTCAGAGCCCCAAACTTTGGCAAATAACTGATCGCGGGTGAATACGCGATTGGGATTTTTCGCCAAAGTAGCTAATAATTCAAATTCCTTAAACGTTAATTCTTTGGATTCATTATCTATTGACACGATGCGTGATTCTAAATCAATAAAAAGACCGCCAATTACAATTTGATTCACTGGCTTTAGATCATCTTTACCATCGCGCAACTGTGCTTTAACACGAGCAACCAATTCTCGTAAACGCACTGGTTTAGACATATAATCATTAGCACCCAATTCCAAACCTACTACTGTATCAATCTCAGAAGTACGAGCGGTTAACATTAAAATTGGGGTTTTAGGATCAGCTAATCTGATTTTACGACAAACTTCATAGCCATCTAGACCTGGCATCATTACATCTAAAATTATTAAATCAGGTTTTTCCCGCTCGTAAATATTCATTGCTTCATTGCCATCATGGGCTAAAATTGTTAAAAAGCCCTCTTGTTTTAAAACATATTGAATCGATTTGGCTATATCCATTTCATCATCTACAATTAACAATCTTTTCATAAGCATAATGCCTCAATATTAAAATTCATCTGTTTAAAGTATACTACAACCAAAATTTATATTACAGTTACTAATAAGTGCGGTGCGAATTTTGCAATCAGTATAATTTGAATACCTATGGCTCTATCAAGTCTTAAGTTTGCTTAAAAAGATTTAAGCCGACTATCCTTTAGGGTTTTAATTTTGTATACACTACTCCGGTGTACTTATCAGCGCCACCATAATATAACAATAAATTATTTTTCGTTTTGACTAGACCTTCTATAAATACTACATTCGGTACTTGACCATTTTTTTCCCAACTCGCCAATGGAACAAAAATTGGGTGTGCTGATCGTAAAATCAATTTACGGGGATCATTTACATCGAATATAGCGTAACCCGTGCGATATACCAGATTTTTATCAGCACCATTATAAATAAGTAAAATACCCTGTTTGGTTATAATTGGCGGTGAACCTGGCTCAACTACCCGTGCGTCAAATTGCTTATCTCGCTTAGGCAATACTGGTTCTGGCGTAGCATCCTGCCAATGAAGAAGATCGGTTGAACTAGCTAAGCCCATTTCATCACAGCCGTTGCGTGTACCTAAATAATACATCCAGTATTTCCCTTTAATTTTCTTCGTTAAAATGGCTCCAGATTTTGTCCATTGTTTATTCCAAGTACCTTTATATGCGGGTAAGATAATTCCCAATCGTTGCCAATGTTTTAAATCAGTAGATCTGGCTAAACATAGCTGTGCATCTTGTTTGTTATAACCGGTGTAGGTTAGATAAAACTGGTTGTTAATTTTTACTAGTCGGGGATCTTCAATACCGCCACCAGTTTCGTAACTAGTCTTAGGTGTAAAGACTGGTGCAGTAGCTTTAACGAAATTAATCCCATCCTTACTATCAGCATAACCAATTGTTGACACACCCTTTTTATCCTGGGCACGATATAATAAAACAATTTTATGATTATATTTTATACTTGCCGGATTAAAGGCACCACTTTCATCGAAATGATTAGGGCCTGGAGATAATATTGGCCCATTGGTTAATCGTGTGAATTTGCTTAAAGGTGAAGCCTTAACTAGAGTCTCATTAGAGCATAGGCAAAAAAACAGCGCTAGAACAAACGCCTTTGATTTTATCAATTGAGTATTCATTTTTTTCCTTTAAGCATAACTATAAACAATTAGAAACATATTTATACAGGTGTATTTTTTTTGATAAATTCTTTGGTTTTACGAATAATGGCTTTTGCACCACCACGACGATAAACTGAACAAATTCGTTCAAGTAAACTGGGAGTTTTTAGCTTAGCTAATTGCGGCATTTTGTATGGATTTTGACAATATTTTATTAGTGGTTTGGCTACATTGAACCAATAAAAATTTTCGCGTAAGGCCGCTGAATTTGCAGCCAGTTCTGCTCTTAAAGTAGTATTATTAATTAAACTTTCAATGGCTATACACCATGCATCAACATCTTTAAAATTAAGACTAATACCAGCTCTATTTGCACTGATAATTTGCGATAAATCATCGCCACAAGTTGTTAAAATGGGCAACCCCGCCCAGAAATAATCTAGTATTCGGGTACGGAAAGAAAACCTGGTTTCAATAAGGTCAAAATGGGCACTAACGGCAATATCGGACTCAAGGAGATAATTACCACGTTCAGCATAGGGAATCCAGTTTTGACTAAAAAAAATATGTTTATCATTTAAGCCTAATTTTATCGATAAATTTATTGCTTTTTCAGCCATAGACATAATTTCAACTTGCGGATTCGGACTATTTCTTCCCATAAAAAACAATTTAAGCTTAGGATATTTTGGTATCAGTCTTGAAACTGCCTCGATTATTGTTAAAGGATCAAACCAGTCCCAAATACCTCCACCCCAAATCATGATAATATCATCGGCGTTAATATTAGGATAAACTCCTCTTAAAACCTTTTGATTATGCTGTGGTTTATCAGCCAATAAACCAAATGGCACCACTTCAATTAATTTTCTTAAGGTTGGATCTTGATTATAAATTGCGGACTGTAATCTTCCTAATGTGCAAAAACGACCCAGATAATAATCCCGTTGTCGTTCACTGGCACAAATCGCAAAATCCAAACTCAACATATGCTTATCAAGGACACTATGCATAAGCCGATAACTAGTATCCATTAAGAATTCATCATTTTGATACTGGGATAACACCGAGAATAAATATGGGTCGTATAAATCAACAACCAAAAATTTATTAAGCTTGGTCAAATCTGGATAGACTTTTAAAACATTCGCCTGGATAAATAAAATATCATACTTGCGGACTTCTTCATAAAACTTATCATTATTTGCTAAATTACTTAGTAGTTTAACCCTGTTTTCGATGTCATAATTTGTTGGATAAGGTGTATACACGCAAACATCATGCTGAACCAAACTTAAGGCGATGGCTAAATTAATACACCGGATTGCCGGTCCGGCCATTTTTGTGTCGATAGGTTCAAGGGTGATACAAAAGATTTTCGCCATATTTATTTAATCAAATGACTTAAAAGCTAATTACTCCAGAATTGTTGATTGTCATTATACTAGTAATATTAATAAGCTTTAATTTTAACATTTTTTTACTTTCGTAAAATTTATACTATGCTTAAACTAAAAAATAATGCTCAGTCTATATTTAGAATATAAAAATGAATGATTTAGTTAGTATTATAATCCCAAATTGGAACGGCAAGGAATTTTTAAGTCCCTGTCTTGAATCCTTATATGCTCAAAAATACCAGAATTTTGAAATAATTATTGTTGACAATGGTTCAATTGACGGTTCGCTGGCATTAATTAAAGCTGAGTATCCCTTGGTTCAGTTAATCGAACTTAGTACTAACACAGGGTTTAGCCATGCCGTTAACTTAGGTATAAAACAGTCTAAAGGCTCACTTATTGCGCTGATTAATAACGACACTGTAAGTGATGTCAATTGGTTACAAGCCATGGTTGCTAAAATTAATTCACATAGCGAAATTGGTTCGGTTGCCTGCAAAATGTTAATGTATAATGATCCGGCTTATCTAGATGGATCGGGTGATGGATATCGCCGTGGTGGACTACCAGGGCGTATTGGCCATCGCGAACGGGATTTAGGTCAATTCAATCAAGAGCGTTATATAATGGGAGCTTGTGGTGGAGCAGCGCTATATCGTAAAGAATTGTTTGCTAAAATTGGCTATTTTGATGAAGATTATTTTGCCTACCTTGAAGATGTTGATTTAGGTCTTAGAGCGCAAAGTGCTGGATTTAAATGTTTGTATACACCTGAAGCTATTATATATCATGTAGGCTGTGGTACGACTGGTAGTGGCTATTCACCAATGGTGGTATCATTATCAGCGCAAAACAATATTAATACCATTGTCAAAAATATTCCCCTGATTTTGATTATAAAATTTTTACCCCAAATAGTTTACTTTCAATTATATTATTTACTCGCTGTTACTGTAATAGGTAAACAGCCTTTAGCTTGGTTCAAAGGTAGTTTTAATGCTTTAAAACTACTACCCAAAATGTTAAAAAAACGTAGCGAAATTAACAAACTGAGAACTATTTCTACTAAGCAGTTTGAAGATTTAATAATCAAATCTGAAAATGAATTAAAAGAATCAAGAAAACGCTTAAACAATCAGCAATTACGTCAATCTGATTTAAACATGAAACTGCCGAGCGAATCAAAACAGCGCTAAATTGTATGCGTTCCGCAAGTGCGATGTGTAAATGGGGTAACGGGACTTTTTTTTAATGACCAATTATGGTTCAATTTTGTTTCTTAGTTTTTGCAATTTACTGAAAATAGCTTATCTGAATTAAGGTGTCGCTTTTTACCCTTCATTGGTATCGAAACTTGTTTAACTGAATTTAATTCAAGGCATGGTTCTTTAGTTCAGTAGCCTCTATCAGCAGCTAGTTTTTCAGTATAATTTATTATTTTTTTTTGTTCTCGCTAATCCTTTGGGCTCGCCTTTTGCCCAATTTTGTTATTTGCAATAATGATCTTTTAGCAAGCCTAGAAAAGCTTCTTGCCAATTTTAAATAAGAGAAATTCAGTTAGCCCCAAGAATTCATTGTATGATTTTCTTTTAAATTTTGGTCGAAGACTTGGTTCACCTTAATTAAAAATGTTGCTCATCTTGGAATTTTATAATAACGATTTAATTTGCCAAAAAAGCTAAATTATTAGTCTGTTTTATTGGTGGAGGATTTAGCCGTTTTGGTTTAATTTTCTTATTTTTTCTTTCGTGTTTTTCAACTTTGCCGAAAATGGTTTTTGGGACGGACCGGTTTTAGTTATCATGATATTGATGTTTAGCTAGTTTTAGTTTTGTGTTATAGCATAGAGTACCGAAAATGTACCCTTTCGGTACTCTAATATTATTTTTTTTTAGGCCTTTTGTTAAATAATTTTAGCCTGAAGAAAAAACTTTTGCTGCTCCTCTTAAAGATAACAATATTTTTTAATTTCAAACCAACGTTAAATTATTTTATCAAATGAATCAATGATAAAATTTAAATTTTCTTGATTTTTTATGCTAAGTTGCTGAATTTGCATAAGTGTTTTCAAGCATTCCGCTGGATTGGCTTGCGTTATTTGTTCTTGACAGAATTCAATTAAAGCTAATAAATCCTTAAATTGGGCTTTTATTTCAGATATATCCGGACTTAAATCTTGCAAATCATCATTTATTGAAGATTTTTGACAGTTATCACAAAAACCAAAAATATCAAAGCGGCTGTTTAAATAACTATAACCTTTACGCTTGGCCAGAGTCTGTCCTAAGCCGTTAATAAAGTCATCAATAAATTCAATAGTTATACCACAATGGAGACAGATTAGATGATCATGAAGGCTATCTTTAAATTCGTATTTTTGCTGTTTGTCACTGCGAATTGATGATAATTCACCATCACTTTTGAGTTTGGCTAAAATACGATAGACGCTTGACAGGCTAACAGCATACCCTATAGTCAGCAAATGTTGATGAAGCTCCAGAGCGCTTAAATGAATTCCAGCAGGAATTTTTTTTAACTCTGCTTCAATTATTTTACTAAAATCAAGTTCTTTAAAATTTTTACCAAGATTATCGTTCATAGATATTGTTTTGTAATGAGTCCTAAGCAAATAAATTAATAATTGCAATCATTATTACATAAATAGGTGTTGATTAAAAGCTTAAATGTACATTATTAATCATAGTATAGTAGTAGACTAGAGATTTTAACTTTACAATTTTAACAGTTTATTGACATTGACTTGCAATAACTTATACTTAATTAATGCAAGTAATTTGCAATAACAGAACAATATTATTGACAACGATTATTAGGAGGTTTTAAAATGATTAACAATATAAAAAATCAGAAACGTAAAAAATCGGCTCAAAGCATGGTTGAATATGCTTTAGGCTTAGGTTGTGTAGCTGGACTTTGTATGGTTGCCTTAGGTTCACTTGGGCATATTTCAGCTGATATGATTCAAGGTATTCAAAATGCCATAAACTATGGCGGGGCTAAAGCGGGAAATCCTGGTCACCTTGTCAATACAGCTGCTCAACCCTGGCAGTTAAATTAAGCTATAACGTTATTGATAAGGGAGTTAAAATTTAAACATTTCAGCAACAATGGTTAAGGCCACTCCCTTCTTAATACTAGCTTGACCGACTAAATTTAATAAACCCTACTAAGTCAGGCAATCATGGTTAATATAATCACTACTTTTAAAAGAGCTCAAGCTAATACTGGCCAGGTGCTTGTAGAACTAGCTTTAGCAATTCCGTTTTTATTAATGGTATTGTTTTGCCTGTTCTACTTTGGCAGGCTATTTTATATTAAACAGATTCTGTTGATTGCCTGCCAAGCCACAGCTCAATTAGCCAGTCAATATCCTAATCTTAACAGTTCCGGTTTGCGAAATTACCTTCGAGGTTTTACAACTAGTGGTCAAGTTGTTAATTTAAACAGTCCTAATTATGAAGCCTTTAGTGCAGCCAATATGCTTAGTAATGGAAATTCGGGTAATTTACCACCTGGTAGCCAGGTCTACATAATGCCTTATGATACTACTAATATTAATGGTATACAAGCAAGCCCTAATTCGGTAAGTGTAGTGATACAGTATCCCTTAAATATTTTTGGTAATACCCAAAATTTAAACATATGGATGGGAAATGGTAACCCTTTGACTCTAAGTAATTTTACCGTAACCGAATATTCTAGTTACCCAATTCAATTAAATCAGTGAAGATCGATGCAAGCAACCAATATCAATATACTAAGCAAAAGTCCAAATTTAAAAAGCCCTGATAAAGGATACAATAATTCACTATTACTTATTTTATTATTTTTGATATTAGTTGGTGGGGTCAATATTTTCAAAGGTAATTTGAACAAACCTCCAGAAAATCTTACCATGCAAATTGTAGGAGCCGGGGAAGATATTAGTCCCAATACCAGAATTGGATATAGTCACCTTCATTATGTGACTATACCCAAGAAGTTTTTTACGAATAAAATGTTTACGAGCTCAGATCTACTTGTTGGTAAAATAACGAAAAATTATTTACGCATTGGCGAACCAATTTTAAACGATAATATATATAACAACCAAAAATCATTATCGGATAAATTAAATAATAATGAATTTGCCTTTACGTTAAAAATGTCTGATGAAGGATTATTGAATAATTCAATTATGGAAAATGACCATGTTGATGTGATAGTGGTATCTAATAGCAATAATCAGAAAAGCGCTAAGACGATATGTCAAAATTTGAAAGTATTAAGCGCACCTGAAAAAAGACAATCACAATTCAAGACCAACGAACCAGATAGGCTTATTACCTTAGCTGTAAATGCTAAACAAGCTCAAATGCTGGCTCTTGCCAGTCAAACATGTCACATAATTCTTGCCTTAAGAAATCAAAATGCTATTGCCAATTCCAACTTAAAGCCAGTTGATGAATCGATATTTTTGGATTCGGCCAATGCTTACAATCATAATAAACCAAACAATAATATTCCTGACCATGACTTGGTTCCATCCCCGCCACCAATAACCAGTAATCCAAATATTCCAAGCAATATGTTTGATTCAACTGAATCTAATAATGAATCAAAATGGTTAATCGAAAAATTTTCCGGTAGTAACAAAGAAGATATATGTATACAGACAACACCCTAAATAAATTACGCAAGCCAAATGGGATAGTTATGCCACTTATTGCCATTGCTATAGTTCTGTTTTATGGTTATCTAGCCTTTGCTATTGATATTATGTATATGAGTTATTTGAAGATAGAGCTTAAAGGCATTGCCTCAAGCTGTTCACTATATGTAATGCGCAATTTGAATAAAAACATTATTTATAATAATAATTTGGCGGTTAATATTACTACTCTTATTAATAATTATAATAACCAGTATTTAAATCAAAATAATGAATATTATTTAATACAGGTTAATCCTAATAAGTATGAAATTGTTTACAACTCCAGCAATCCCACTGATTTCTCTTTAAGAACCTATGCTTATGTGGTTACACCTTTTAAATTAATGTTTTTACCAGCGCTACTTTTTAATAGTACCAATGCTCAATCGATCAATCAAATTGATCTTGAACAGTCGGCGCTTACAAGTCCACAACCAGCTAAATACATTAATCAATCCGTTGATTTTAACATATTACCTATAGCCATAAGTAATCAGGAGTTTATGAAATGGTCGCAAACCAATAACCTTCAGTCAACTTATACAATTCAGTTAACCAACGTAAATTCAAGTAGTCCTAATACAATTTTTGGCAGTTTTGTGGATTTAGACAGTCCTTCATCAACTAATTCGAATAATTCCCAGGCTAACATTAATGATATCGTTAACTTATTCAATAATTTAAATAATGGTTTGAATATCAATACACCATTAAATTGTGGTGATTACTTGACTGGTTATAATTATAATTTTCTTAGTCAGAAGAATTTCAATATCAATACCATTCTTAATGCTATAAAAACCAATACCAATTATGTCTTTCCTGTAATAGTCAGTGATCCGGTTTTTCAAAATAACAAATCAATAAATCAAATTATTGGCTTTGCTTACTTAAATCTCCAAAATATAACTATAAATCAGAATTATTGTACATTATCGGTAAAACTTAACCCTTCAATTATTCTGCCCAATACCAGTTC
This sequence comes from Candidatus Melainabacteria bacterium, assembly GCA_027371815.1. Lineage (GTDB taxonomy): Bacteria > Cyanobacteriota > Vampirovibrionia > Obscuribacterales > JAKAZS01 > JAKAZS01. The sequence continues at coordinate 11,630 of DAHXLC010000293.1, forward strand.
GTTAAGCTTTAGTAATAATATTTTAATTAATACTGCACCATTTAATTATCGTGAATATTTTGCTAACCAACCTCAAATACCTAATAATGGGATAGTATACACCGCCATATCAAATTTCAGTTATAGTCAAGATTACATTTTAAGAGTTAATTAATAACCATGAATCAAGAACAATCTCAAATAATTAGTATAATTGGCGCAAAAGGAGGCGTTGGCCAAACAACAGTGGCGATTAATTTGGCCTATAAATTGGCTAATGCATATTTTAAAAATGTTAGTTTGGGCTTAATCGATTTGAATTTTACTCAGCCGGATTGCTCGATTATGTTAAAGCTAAAACCTGAAAATAGTCTTATTGACTTAATAAATAGTGTTAATAATTTAGACAAGGATCTTATAAACAGCTGTGCTTATGAAATTACTGAAAACCTGAAAGCCCTAGTTCCACCAATCGATTTATTAGTACCTAATCAGTTAAATTCGCAAGTACTTATAAATATCCTTAACAGGGTTCAGGAAAATTTTCCTTTATTAATAATTGACTTACCCAAACACATTGATGAATCATTAATCAGCATACTTGACATAAGTCAGTTTATAATTCTCGTTACTGACTCATCGATTGAATCAGTTATTAGCTCAAATAGATGGCAGGCACGTTTTAATGATCTTGGCTATAATGCTAATAAAATTATCTATATTTTTAACAAAACTAATAAATTCAGTGACACTATCTTTAAAGCAATTGACAACACCAATATTTATAAAATTAATTATTGTAATTTAAATTCATTAGCTACTAATGCGAATTTGTTAAAAGGTCAAGCTAGTCGAGATATGGCCTTAATTGTTAAAGATTTCACTCAATTTTTAAATTTTCCTATAGAAACAACTCCAAATTTAAGCTTTAAATTTCTACCTAATTTGTTCAAGCTTCTAAATCAATTTTAAAAACATGTCCATAATTCGCAATAGTATTATCAATCATTCGCAGCCAAGTCAAATTGCTGACATGGTTAAATCGTCTGGGTTAAGCAATTTGAAGGCAAGCCCAAATTTGGCCCATGAAACGTCTTTAAATAAGCTGTTAAGCATCAATGTAAAATCTAATACCAGTAATTATCAGCAGTTAAAAACTTTAATTCATAATCGACTGATTGATAGACTTGATTTAAATACTTTAGTTGAAATTGATAATACCAATGAATTAAAAAATATTATTGAGCAAATAATTCATACTTTAATCAATGAAGAAAAAATTATGCTTAATATCAATCAGAGACAAAGCCTAACGGTTGATATTCTAAATGAGACACTAGGACTTGGCCCGCTTGAACCATTATTAGCTGATCTAACCATAAGCGACATTATGGTTAATGGATCTAATAGTGTTTATGTTGATCGGCTAGGCAAAATTGAAGAAACCAATATTCACTTTAAAGACAATGCTCATCTTTTGCATATCATTAATCGCATTGTAGCGCGCGTGGGTAGGCGTATTGATGAATCGAGTCCAATGGCAGACGCTAGATTAGAAGATGGTTCCAGAGTCAATGCTATAATACCACCATTATCTTTGACCGGACCAATTTTATCCATCCGGCGTTTTCGACCAAATCGGATTACTATGGAAGATTTAGTTAATATGGATGCTCTTAGTCCATCAATGAGTATATTTCTAGAAGCTTGTGTAAGTGGGAAATTAAATATTCTAGTTTCCGGTGGCACTTCGGCTGGTAAAACTACTTTATTAAATGCCTTATCGCAATATATCGGCTTAAACGAAAGAACAATTACCATCGAAGATACAGCTGAATTATCCTTAGTCCAAAAACATGTAATTCAACTGGAATCCCGGCCAAGCAATATTGAAGGAATTGGTGCGATAAGTCAACGCGATTTAGTCAGAAATGCTTTAAGAATGCGTCCTGACCGAATTATTATTGGTGAAGTCAGAGGCGCTGAAGCTATGGATATGTTAGCTGCTATGAATACTGGTCATGAAGGTTCACTTACGACCTGTCATGCTAATAGTTCTCGTGATGCCTTAACGCGCATCGAAACGCTGGTATTGCTAGGTCAAGTTGAATTGTCCCAGCGCAGTATCCGCGAACAAATGGCCCAAGCTTTTGATATAGTTATACAAGTTAAAAGATTAAAAGACGGCAGTAGAAAAATAGTTAGTATCAGTGAAGTGACCGGTATGGAAGGCGACACTATATCTATGCAAGATATTTTTATATATAAATATAATACAGGCCATAGAGCCTGTAACGTAAGACCAAGATTAATAAATAAACTTGAAGAAAATGGTATTGAAATTCCCGAAAATTTATTTAGTTTAGAAGTCTAAAAATGCTCATAATGCTGACCCTATTAATGCTCACAACAACTGTTTACCTTTATTGGAAATGGCGCAAACATACGCAATATAGCGCTAGCATTAATTTATACCTGATCAAGTCTAAATTTGCTGATTTAACTCAAAACCCCCAATGCGATACTATCCTAAATAACGATATTAATTTTTTTAAAATGATCATAAATTTACTTACCCAATGCGCTCCAGTTTTTTATAAGGTGATTTACGTTATTTCTTATGCAAAATTTACCCAATATCTTAATTTAAGTATTGGGCTAATAATTTTTATCACAATCTTATATTCAGTAATTGATTTTAATTTTATTATTTTATTATTCTTAATTATTTTAGCGCTTTGTTTGCCTTTAATGATAAGTTTGCTTAAATACTACCAATACAAACAAAAATTAGTTGAATCACTGCCTAATTCAATTGATATTATGGTATCTGTGCTAAAATCCGGACACAGTTTAACTGAAGCAATTCAAGCTGCTCAGTATGAAAGTCCGCAACCCTTAAAAACTGAATTAAGCCAAACCTTGCATAAAATAAATTTTGGCCTTACTTTTAGCCAGGCGCTTGAATCTACCTGTAGCAATTATGACTGCCATGAGTTAACGGTTATTAAATCGGCTATTCAAATTCATAATGAATTAGGTGGGTCTCTAGCAGAATTATTGAATAAAACAAATTACAGTTTGAAACTAAGAATCGAATTGGCTCAAAAAGTTAAAATCCTTACAAGTCAAAGTAAATTAACCGCAATTGTAGTTGGCGCAATGCCATTTGTTTTAAGTTTTATCCTTCAAATCATAAGTCCAGGCTATTTAAACCCATTGATTAAAACTAGTTTTGGTAATTTATTATTAATTATTGCTCTGGGTCTTCAATTTACAGGGATATTTACTATGATTAAAATGGCGCAAGTGAAAATATAAAATGATGTCTAATAATTATATTATTAATGAATTAATGTTTTTTGGTATTTTTCTTATTATCTATATTTATATTTTTCCCAAAAATATTACGCGAAAATTAAATATTGACATAATGACAAATTTAATCAGCGATTTTAGTAAATTACTGCCTGTAAATTATGCAATCTACCTCAAATTATGTCTATTTACTGGTAATTATCGCCAAAATAGTGATTACGAGCGGTTGCTCTTTATTAAATTGTTCGGTAGCATTTTAATTTTTTTGTTTTTATCTTTAAATATTATTTCATTTATCATCAGTGCTATCTTTTTTTTTCTACCAGATATATTATTAAATCAACATATTAAACGCCGCCAGGCATTAATCAAACTTGAATTGCCGAAAAAAATTGATTTGTTATTGTTATGTGTGGATGCTGGCTTAAGTTTAGATTCAAGTTTAAGTAAAATTATCCCTGAAAATTTAAAATATTTAACTCCCCTAGACGAAGAACTAATTTATTTAACTAAAGATTTATTATTTGGCCTAAATACAGAAATTGCTTATAGTGAATTTTATAAACGTACGCAAGTAGCTGAAATAGCATCACTAACAGCGGCTCTCATGCAATCTAATCGACTTGGTATTAGTGTTGCTAAAATCTTACGCAATCAAAGTGATTATTTGGTAAATAAAACTGCTAAATTGCTTGAAGCTAAAGCTCAAAAGCTACCGATATTAATGGCTTTTCCGCTTTGGTTTTTTATTATGCCAGTACTTTTAATAATTGTTCTAGGGCCTTCATTGATGTTATTTTTTGATCAAATTCGAATTATTAAAGGCAATTGAGTTAGAGCGATTCTTTTTTCAGCATTATTTGCTAAGATTTCAGTGTTTAAAAATAACAGTTTAAGAAAAATGACTATAATAGAGCTAATACCAAGAGGATTATTTATTATTTATATACATACCATTACTTAAAACATAATTACTGCCGTTATCAAGGCCGCTTGGATGTTCTACCGAAACTAAAGTTTGAGTAGTATAATTCCAGGGCGCACCTAAACCAGGTATAGAATTCAATAAAGGAATATTGGACATGCATATGAATGGTATAAGTGAATATCTACCCACTAATTTATATTGATAAATATAATTGCTCAAATTAATTTGATTCTTATTCCATGGTTGATTGGCATCCGAAATTTGTGCAATAGATCCATCATCATCAGACGCACTTATATTCATTTGAACTATATATAAATCAACACCTAAATTCTGGTAACCTCCAATTGGCACAGATTTTGCAAATTTAGCTAAACCACTTTGATTTAAGCTAGAACTATTAGTTCTTAGAATTTGCAAAGCCTCATTAAATGATAGCGTTTTTGAAACCTGAACAGCTAGATTATTAACCATGGTATTGATCGACATCGAAGCACTGGCCATACCTAAAAAATTAATTAAAGGAAAAATTATAATTAAAAACAAAACCATCAGTGCTGGTGCAAATTCAGCAATGGCTGAACCTTTACTGCAATATTTATTTTTTAAACTAGAATTCATATAATGATTTTTCATTGACCGGTATAAATATTAATCTCTGGTTAAGTAGTTTTAAATTAATTGTTTTATGTGATAGTAAAACTTTTGTATAATTTATGAAACATAAAGTATAAATTGTCCTTTACTATAATTATAAACCAAATTAACATTATTATCATATAATTTTATTATAACTGAAAAATCACATCGATTAAGCAAATGTAATATCAACTTTTAAAATACTATATTTCTATAATTCACAAGCAAGGATAAAATTACCATTTAATTTTTTAATCTTTAAAATTTATTGAATAATTTTGTTTATTTCGCTAGAAATATTATGCAATAAATTAATGTCGTTAATACCGTAAATTCTAGCCAGCATCGACATGATTTCATTCCTGTTCACAATATCAGCCGGAGAAATTCGCATTAAAATGGCTAAAGCACGTAATAATTTAGGTCTAGCGTCTTGAAATTTATTTTCATTCATATCAACTCTGGCTAGATTAATTAGCAATTGAGCAATATACTGATAATTTTTAAATATGCCATAGGGTAATTGTCCTTTAACTTCTTGGGGAATTTCTTCGAGCAAGTTTAATGACTGACTGAAATAGTTTAAGGCTTCTTTATATTCCTTTTTAGTATTAGCTAATTTTCCAGCAAATAGCAAAGCACTTGCACGATCTGTTTTATTATCATTACCAAAATTATCATAGATTGCTAAAGCTGATTTGATTTCACGATAGGCAGATTCCTTGTCACCATTTTCATATAAAGCCTGAGCTAAATCATTTTTAGTTTGAGCCATAATAGCAGAATTAAAGCTAAATTTATTTCTTGCTTTTTCACAGGCTAGATTAAAGCAATCTATAGCATCATTAAATTTGGCTAGATAAAAACTAGCCTTACCGGCTGATTCATATGAATTAATCGCTATTAAAGCACTGTTTTCAAGACCGTTGTTTGAGCTAGCAATAGCACTATTAGCAACATTGATAAATAATTCTTTAGCCTTATTGTACTCACCAAGATTTAATAATGAACTAGCTAGATTGTAATTAGTTCTAAGCAGGGGTAACCCAATTAAAACCTTATTTTTACTTTGACTTAAAAGTTTTTGATTGACTTTTTCGAGAATTTCATGGGTAAATTTTACTTCCTTAAAATTGGTAATTAACTGGGCTGCAATGTCATTAATATTATGAACAATATTATCCTGAAGCTGCAAATTTTGATTTTTTAACAAGGCCTCAAAATTTTCCTTTAATTCATTTCTTAATTTTAAAACTTTGGCATTTATTAATTCCTGGTTTTTGGCTAAATATTTTTTTGCCTGATCTTCATCAATACTTTGTTTATCTGGTGATTCTAAAAAAGCCTTAATTCTCTTTAAATCAGCTAATTCCTGTAAACTTACCTCAATAAAATTGCTATTGCCATGCTGTAATTCGTTTTTGGCCATTGTATATAATTTTTGGTAAAGATTATTAGCGTCATCAATTTTGCCTGAATTTAATTCATTTTGAGCATCTAAATCAGCCTTGGCAAAATCCGTATAGTTGACTACACTGCCAACCCCTGAATGATAGGCTACAACTCCAGCTACAATAACCGATAGTAAAACACCAGCAATACTGAAGGGATGAATTTTAATATCATTTTTTGCTTTAGACTGTAATTTAAATAATTCAATATAATTAATTAATTTCTGAAAAAATGATTCGTTAATTTTAAAATCAAGTTTTTTTAAATCTTTTATTATCAAAGCCATCGACTGATACCTGTCTTTAGGATTTTTAGCCATGGCCTTTAAAATTATGGCATCAACTTTGTGTCCATATTTTAATTTAGGTAACTCTTTGGATATGAGTTTAGGCATTTGCGCTAAATGTTTATTAATAGTATCAACAACATTTTCCGATTCAAATGGAGGTTTGCCTGCAAACATTTCATACATTAAACAACCTAATGAATAAATATCAGAACGCTTATCAACTTTTAACCCCTTACATTGTTCAGGAGACATATAATAAAAACTTCCAAAAATTTCTCCAGTTTGGGTTAATCTATGCATAGTCTGACTGTCTTCATAGTCAATTTTAGCAATACCAAAATCAATTAATTTTACAGGATCATAAGCATTATTAGTTAATATGATATTTTCTGGTTTAATATCACGATGAATTATTCCTTTTTCGTGAGCATAATCAAGGGCTTCAGAAATAGGAATTAAGAATTTAATTATTTCATCAATACTTAAATTCTTGCTGTTATGAATGTAATCAGATAATTTCTCTCCCTCGACATAATCCATGATGAAATAGGGCATACCGGCTTTTAAAAAGCCAAATTCATGTATTGCAACAACTGCTTTGTGATTAAGTAAACTTACTGCTTTAGCCTCTTGCTCAAATCGATTTATACTTGAAAAATTATGAATATATTGGGCATGAAGAACTTTAATGGCCACAAATTTACTTAATATTTTATGCTTGGCTTTAATGATTACACCCATGCCACCAGTGCCAATAATTGATAAAACATCATAATTCGCCGTGATTACTGGGTCGACTTTTACTTGATTTAACGTTAGTTCTAAATTGTCTTTAGCTTGAGGCATTGGGTTCTCTGACTCAAGCAAGAGTTTACAGTCACAGTTATTTTCCCGAAATAACCAACCGGTTAAAGTTCCCTTAACTTCAGAACTAATTTTTTTACCGCAACGTTCACAAACTTTATTATCTAATTCCTGCATAATCAAAACCTTTAAGGATCTTTGCTATTATTTAAATTCCCTAAATTTACTTAAGTAAAACTTGTCTAATTATCTAGGTTATAAAATTGAGCAATTAATCGTTAGGTTATTTGCTCAATTTTTTCTTAACTTTGAATGTAATAAAACCAGTTATTTAATTTCGTCATATGGTGGTAACTTTTGGCAAAGTTATTGATTAAACGCTGAGCTGGATCCAGTAGCTGGAATTGCCCATGGGTTAGTTGTTGCGGCTGGATCGTAACTGGCAAAAGAAAAGGGATATTGGTGGGTTGCACTAAAACTCATATTATTTCCACTAGCAATAAACCAAGGAATAATAAGACCTTGAACTTTAATTTGAGTTGTAATGCTAACAATACCAGGAACAGTATTGGTAGTTGAAACGTGAAGTACAAGACCACCATTATTTTGCCAATTTAGAATATCTTGACTAGTTAAATTAGTGCTGTAATTTGTGATAGTTAAACTTTTTATAAAAGGTTGAATGTTTTGTCGAGCCTGAGAAATTAAGGTTTGTGCTTTAAGTTTAGCTGAAAGCGGATCGGATTGAGAAGCAACCCTGGCCGCATTTTTAGCTATATGATCATTCGTTTGAACCGCAATTATCATAATAGCTAGGTCAAACAAGAATAAAACAACCGGAATAATTATTATGATACTAACAACTAATTCTGTGATTGATTGCCCCTTAACTAGTTGAGAATTCACGTATTTCATACTTAATTATTGGGGTTAGTTAATGACGGCTGATTGATTTTTACTGGATAGCCTGAAACATCTCCGGCGAAATTTCGGGTTGTAAAAAACCTAAAATCTGCCACTGTCCCATTATTTAAATAGCTTGGCCGGATTAAGTTGTTGGTAGAAGTTCCAGCATTGCCTGGTAAGCCTGTTAAATTAGGCTGCCCACCATGAAGACCACCATTAATTGAACCTTGAATAAAGGAGTTGTCTCGTATCGTAGAATCAAAAATTGACCAATTGCTAAAAGGTATCTGTAAATTATTTTGCGACTGCCAAGAAATTGTTTGTGAATTTAAGTAACTCCAATTTGCATCAGTAGGGCTGCCAGCTGGGGATTGGCCGGCATTATTAATTAAAGTCTGGAGCCAAGGTGTATAAAATCTGGTATCAGACTTTGTTGTTTCAACTGTATTTACGGTTGGACTAGGCCCAGCATTACTTGCTAACAGACCTCCAGGAGCTAACATCGCTAATTGAACAGATCCAGCGGCAACGCCAGGAAGAATTTGGACTCCTTGACCTAAAATTAATTGCTGAGGCGTAAAGGCCGTAAATTGTGGTCCCCAATACAGCATTTGATTGGCATTGACAATTGAATTGCTTGAAGTTGTTGTTGTTAAAGACTGACCTTGTTCAAAAACCACGCGACCAACATTATCAAAGCTTAAACCATAAATTGTTGGATACCATTTATCATAAAGCTTATTTGAATAACTAGGATTTTGTTGAGTCCCAATTTGCCGGATAATTACTTGAGGGGGAATTGTAAATGACTTAGGCAAAGTATTAACCAATGTGTCTATTGAAATTAAATTATTAGTAACAGGATTTGATTGTGCCAAGGCGGGTTCAATAAAAAACAAGGTGGAAATAAAATCAGATAAGTCATTAGTGCTAGATGAGGCGATTACAGATGGAAGACCAGTCAAACCTGTATTATTTAAAACTGGTTTGACACCGGCATTACGCAACCAATGATAGATACCAGTAGACACTGCATTAGATGTAGAATTAGGAATTGGTACATTAGCCAAGGCACTAGCTGGACCACCTAAACTTGTTGCAGAAGTTGGTGTATAATCCTGATTTTGCGGAAAATTTGCTCCTGGTTTACCGCCATTTCCACCGATGCCTAAAGGATAAGTTATATTAGTGTTATTATTTATAATCGTCAACGGGGAAATATTATTAGGTAAAATTCCCTGTGGCATTCTAAAGGTTATTGAGCCAGGGTTTGGTCTTGGATCTAATTGATTATAAGGAATCGCACAAGCTTCTTTATATATGGTTGAGGTTAAATTAGTATTAGAAGAGCTACTGGTATTATTAGTAATATTAATTGGCTGATTAACACTGACTTTTAATACAGTTGGTACGATAGTCGGACTTGTCACTAAAGGCGAAAGTGAAAAATTAGTTGAATTGACTAGTTCAACATTATTACCGATTGCCGAGAAGGCTAGATTTAAACCATTGGTAGTATAACTTTGATTGGCAAAATAACAGTATTGAGGGTTACCAGTGCTTACATAATTATAATAATTGTTAGGCGTTGGAATGTTAGTAGGTATGACTTTATTTAAGTAACCTAATTTGAACGATAACTTAGCTGGAGCAGAAATTCCCCCTTGCGTCATGCCGTTACCTAAATTATTAGTATAAGCATTTTGGGCATCAGGTATTAAATTTACACTATTGCCGTACCAGTCAGTACAAACTGTACCACTAACAGCTGAATTTAATAAATTGGTAAGATTGTGGACAGTTTGTTGTAAATTAATATAATCTGCATTAATTAATTGATTCATATAGGACAAAGTTGTAGTATTTAAACTACTCGACATATTATTAATGATTTGTGAATCCAGATTTAATGTTCCTACCAAAATATTTATACTCTGAACTGGCAAAGGATATCCATCGCTAGCTAACATCGAAGGGCTAATAGAATTAGGGGCTATAGGTGGATGATCGGATAAAGCGACATATCCAAAATAAGGGTCATTATAGACAATTCTTGATAAATCGCCACTGGCAGTTAAGGCGGCTGCTTCAATGGCTGAACTTTGCATTTGCACAGTTCCTTGAAAACGGTTGTAATTAACTACAAAAAAGCCTAAAACAAGTAGCAAACCTAAAGCAGCAGCTAAAGATAAAATTAAAATATTCCCACAATTATTTCTTCGGTTTTTAAACGGCATTAGCACTACCTAAATATAATTAGTACTAGTGTTATTATTCAAACAAGGATTTGTACAAGTAACAATTTTTGTTTGAATAATAATATTGAATAATGGGATTCCAACTATTCAATATTATACTATATATTCATATTTTAAACACCTATTCGTTACATTAAATTTTATCTAAATCATCCATAATTTCTAAAACATTTTTATAGCGAAACTGTAAATCTTGGTTAGTGCATTTTTGAATAACCTCATCAAAAGTTTTATTTATTAAGGGATTTATACTTTTAGGACTTGATTGGGCTAATGGTTCAGGATCCTGATGAGTCAATAGGAAATATAAACTGGCTCCCATCGCATAAATATCATTTTGTGCAATTAAATATCCTTTGACTTGTTCGGCTGAAGTATAGCTTGGTTTTCCGGCTATAAGGCTTGTTGTAAAAGTGTCAGCGTAATTGGATATATTAAAGTCAATTAAATGTAAAATATTAGCTGAGTCTAAAATTAAATTTTCAGGTGTGAAATCATTATGAATTATAGGTGTATTTAGATTATGTAAAAAACTCAGAATTTCAATCATTTGTTTAGCTAAATCAATTACTTCTAATTGCGAAAACTTTTTATTATCAGAAATTAATTGCCTTAAAGAATTACCCGTAATATTTTCAAGTACCAAATAAGCCCGAGAATTTTCAACAAACATTGCTAAAACTTTAACAATTTTAGGATTATTTAAATTTTTTAAAATTTTATACTCTTTTTCAATATCTTGTAAAACTTTTTTTTGGATTTCTAGATGGACACTATTTGACAAGACATATTCTTTTAACACACAGTTTTTTTTAGTGATGTTGTCATAAGCAAGGTAAGCAATGCTATAGCCACCAACAGCTATTTGACTCAAAATAGTATACTGATTATTATATAACGAATACCCGCAAGATAGGTTATTTGTTATATTACTAATATTGACTTCATTGCTTAATGCTTCTAGCCATAATTGCGTATAGCTTTGATTATCTGGCTGACTTAATAATTCAATTAAACTTGAATCAATTTTGTTTAACTGAGGGGTATTTTGAAGATAAGCAAGAAAAAATCGTTTGGATTGATCATCAAAAAAATATTGTAATTGTATTTTTACTGTTTTTTTATTACTAAATTCAAGCAAAATTTCTCCATCATCCTTTAAATTATTTTTGCGCTTAAATTTTACTGCAGTCAATAAATTACGTGGGCAAGTAAGTTGTTTAATACCAGCAAAATAACGTAGTATAACAATGTCCGGCTTTAAGATGAGTTCATTTTCCTGGTTAAATAAATAATAAACAAGTAAAATAGCTGGTAAAGTTAAACAAAATAAATAGCTAATAAATTGAATCAAACTTATTGTCGAATTAGCAAAACTATATTTGGCAAAAAACTCATTATTCAAGGATAAATCAAATAAAGCATTTTGAATAAAACCAAAGCCACCAAAATAAAAGAATAAAATAATAATTAAAATAGTATACCAAGCTTTATAAGTATTTAATAAGGAAAAGCGATGGCGTAAAAATTTTCGAACAACTTTTAACGAAGAATAATTAATCTTATAACTTGGCAAATTATTTTCTGTTGTCAAATCATTCATGTGTAATCTTATTCCTTAATTAGTATGCTTAAGCTAAATCATTTATGACACTGTCAATTTCTGATAATACAGCACTTAGTAATGGCCTTTTATTATAATCCAAATTAGTTAAATCTTTGATTAGTTTATTTAAAAATACTGAACAGTTCGGCTTGAATTTAATTAGCTCTTGTTGAGTTAGTGCTTCGGGTTCTTGAGCTGTAGCCAGATAGAATAAAGTTGAACCCAGTGAATATAAATCTGAGGCTTTGTTGGCTTTACCTTTAAACTGTTCAGGAGAAATGAAGGCTTTTTTACCAATCATCGTTCTAGTTGCGGAGCTGATTATTTCATTTGCCGAGCCAAAATCAATTAAAAATACATCTTGATTATTTTGCAAAATTATATTATCTGGACTGATATCACGATGAATGACGGGAGGATTTAACCCGTGTATATAATCTAAAATTAACGCTAATTTATGAGCTATTTGAATAATTAAATTTTCATCAAGACAACCGGTTTCTTTAATTTTTAGGCGTAAATTTTCACCCCAAATTTTTTCAAGAACTATATAATGTCGTTCATTTTCTACAAAAAAATCTAAAATTTTAGCTATCTTTGGATGATTAAGCTTTGCAAGAATACTAGCTTCCCGCTTAAATAATTCATTTACTTTGATTATTTGTTCGGGAGTTAAGAAGTTGTAAATAACCATTTCTTTTAAGATAACTTCTTGTTTATTTAAATTCGTAACAAGATAAACAGCAGAAAAGCCACCAAAGGCAATTTGTTTTAAAACAATAAATTGATCATTTCTAAGTCTAGCACCAACAGTTAATGGCTGGAAATTGGTTGGGCAAAACCGATAGTTTAATTCCTCATCCCAAAGTTTAGTATAACTTAAGGTATTATCCATTAATTCGGTTATGAGTATTTTGTTTTGGTATTCAATTAAGTTAGAACTTCTTTCACAATTTTTGGCACAGATTTCAATAGTCAATAAAAACTGCTCAATTTCCTGGATATTTTTAAAAAATTTTAAATCCATGGTTATATTTAAATTATTGTTAAAAAATAAAATTATTTGTTCTTTATTAGGAAGATCTGATACTATATCAGCTTTTAAGATTTCTTGGTAAGCAAATTCTCGTTTAAATTTTAATCTTGGTAGAAGAAATAATGGGAAAGAAAGCCAATGACGGGTCATAATAATTTTATTGTCTTCAAAAACTAATGCTAAAAAAATAAACAATAGCACCAAAAAAAACAATATGAATATTATCGGTACCTGAAAAATTTGGTTTAGTGATAAACCAATTGTAAAAGGTAGAATTACCGCCCAAAAAGGCATTAATAAAAATATTAATGATAAAATAAATTGATTTGTTTTTGTCGTATATTTAATCGGAAGTTTAAATTCATCCATATTATATAGAATATTAAGTTTATGAACATATGCTAGTTAATAATACCCACTTAAAATTAAATTTAATCTTATGTAGTAAAAGAAAACCTTTGTTATTAAAAAATTGATTAATAATTTTAAAACTATATTGATTTAAATTAAGCAAAATCTAAAACTGAACTTTAAATCGGTTTAAGAAACCTTGATTATTAGTTAAGACTTCATTTAGGGCATGACGGCTTATAATATAACTAGAAACATTAGCAAATTCGCTAAAAAACTTGTTTTTAGTTAAAGTACCTTCCAAATAATCCTTAGAATGGCCTCCAGTACCAATACGTTTACCAATCATGCGCATAACCATAATTAGATGCCGAAAGCGCCAGATTGCAATAAATTCATCTAATTCTACTAAAGAAGTCAAAATTTCATAGGGCAAGCGAAATAAAGGATAATCCCTTAAAACATTAATTAACAACGTTGAGCGCCAGGCCGCATTAGAAAAATCCGCCGACGAATTTTTGGTAAAACAGATTTTCTGTTCAAAATCATTTATTAAGACTTCTTTATCGCTATCACTAGCAAGCATTTGTGCATATTGATTGTTATATAAATCCCATAATTTTGGATATTGCGCAAACTCTTGCTGAAAAATGACATCCAGGCGTTCAAGCCATTTTACAATTAGCTGCCTTAGACTTGGTTGATTTTCAATAGTATCAAGAATTTGGCGATCCTCATTAGATATGCCACCAGGGTTAGTGTGTTTATAGTGACTGGGTTCATAACGAGCGGGCAAACCAAGCTTAGCTTCAATGATTTTAAACTGAATACTTTGAAATCCTGAAGCTGGGTTTAAAGCCTGGCGAAAATCCAAAAAATCTAATGGTGTCATAGTTTCAAGTACGGTAATCTGGGCAACTAAAACTTTCCAGATTTCAATTATCCTTTTTAAAAGC
>DAHXLC010000053.1 GCA_027371815.1 Candidatus Melainabacteria bacterium
ATACAACTTGGCTAATCAGGATTATTTAAAAGATTTAAATTTACACCCATGTCATAATATGGTTAGAATTGAACGGGCACAAGTTTTTTTACAAAAACATGATTATGCAAAGGCTTTAAAAATTTGTGATTATATTAAGAATAATTGTTATTTAAATTGTCAGGAAAAAAATCAATTGCAACTTATGCGTGCTCAAATATTAATTGCCTTAAATGATAAGTTAAATACTCATTGATTTTTTTATATCAAAATTGTCTTATTTCATATTGACACACACACACACAGGGGTTTAAAAATAAAATACTAATGAAGTGATTCTTCTTTTAAAGGTAAAATCCATGGAACGGGGAAAAGTGAATCTGGTTGTGTGGTTAAATCCACATTAGAGTCAATTAAATCTTGGTAAGGTCTGCCATTTAAAGATACTTTTGCTTCAATTTTAATAATTGGTTTAATGCCAGTTTGCTCTTTAACTAAATTAGCATAGTATTTAGCAAATTGAATGATTAAATCTGGTTGTGTCATCATTTTAGTAGCCTGGCGTACGGTTAGATATTTATAGATATTTACCGTTTGTTTAAGCGAACTACTCGGGTTAATTGCCCACATGGTAAACTTTCCATATTTTTGCCTTAACATCATTGACCAGGAATATCGATGTCCATATTCGCTCCACGATGTATTACCCAGGTAGAAAAATCGTCTTATTGGTAACAGTAATTGAAGCAATACATAGATAGCCATAAGTGCAATTAGTATTTTACTGGAGTAAAATGATTTTTCTGGTTTTGAACTAGCTAGAAGGGAGTTTGGGTGAGATTGTTTAGGGTTTGAATTTGCTAGATCAGTATCTTGATTAAGATTAATACCATTTGGGATAATTCTTTTACTTAACTTGGTAATTTTATTGATTAGCTGTTCAATAATGCTTGGATCAATAAATAATACTAACGTTCCTGACATTAAATAAGGAAATACGCCAATATTAAACATATGGGCATTACAAAAGTGAAAGGTAAGAGCAATTATGGCTCCGTAAATAAAAGTTTGTTTGAAACATAGTAGTATTGGTGTGAGTAAATCCACAAAAATGCCACCATAAGCCAGAAATGCTATAGAATAGGGTGTATAAAGCAAATATTGGTAATGACCTAAATCAATAAAATTTTCAATCCATTCCTTTAAAGGATGGCCATTGAGCCAGTCATAATTGATTTTGGCAAGGGCTCCAAAAAAATAAACAATAAATATTTGAAATTTAAAAATTAAAACAGTCCAGTTAGGCACTAAATTATTTTTATTATTACCAAAGAAATATGTATCCAATGACCAGATGCGATTAGTTGGCGTAAGGCAAAGCAATCCACTAATTAGACAAATTAGATACATATGATTAAGATACAGGGTTTTATCAATTAAAAACACATATGTTATTAAAATAAAAAATATAATGGCAAAAAAGCGATAAAATAGTCCAAGCCCAATTCCTATAGCACTTATAAGTAATAAATAAAATACCATCGTCATTAATGGAGTTGGTAGTGGTTTGATTAAATCGATATAAGAGAAAAAGAATTTAGGATAAATAAATTCAGCGTAAATTAACTGACTGGTAAGCCAGTGGATCATATCCGTAACCATAATCAGGCCAAAGACAATACGAAATAAGGCTAGGTTATAGGCTAGTCTTGGGCTAATTAGATAATGATAAATATTCATTTGCGAGTTTTAACTTGAGACAGGAAAACATTATTTAATTCATTTTTCTTTTAATTCTTATGTTAATTTAGATACAGTTGTCTTGATTGGATAATTTCAATTATAAAATAGTTACTGTAATTATTTTATAGTTTGATTGTTTAAGCAAATTATTTTATTGCTTGGATATTAGATAAATAAAACGAAGGGGTTATTTTTTTTGAATAACCCTTTCGTCAAGCATATAAATAGGTAGGTAAAGTCTTTGTTTTTTTATTGAATTAATACAGGTGTATACATGTTGGGATTAGGAGTACCACCTATTGGAGTAGAGCCATTAGCTGAAATCATCTTAAAAGTAATTCCAACTAACTGATTCGCAAAGGCATTATCAGCATGAACACTGGCGCCCCAACCATACCAACTAACCGTAACGCCTTGAATCTGTATTTGGGCAAACCCTTGAACAGTTCCGTGGCTATTATTATCATTGCCATACCCATTGTTTGGAAATGATGAAAGATTAGTACTGTTAGCTCCAGCCTTACCCCCACCACCATCGCTACCACCAGGACTTACGATTGCTACTGGAACTACTGTACCATTAAGGAAAGGAGCTACACTTCCATAATTGACCGAAGGATTTGAAGTTGAAGAATTTCCAATAATCTGATTGCTGCTGTTAAGTGTTGGGCTTGTAGTTAATGTTGCTGTACCGGTGCTAGGACTAGAACCAGTTGAAAAAGTATAGCCATTTCCAGGTGCTCCTTGCATAAATTGAGCCGCTGTATTCAGTCCAATTGACCCATCACTATTGGCATTAGTTGTTAAGTTGACTTGCTGACCAACCGAAATGTTGGGTAAACTAGCTGCACTAGGAACAGAATATTGTGTTCCATTAGTTATATTAGGTAAGGCTTGTGGTGAAGTAGGGTTAATTGAATAATTTGGTGTGGTTCCAGGAGAAGAATTAGTCGTAAGATAGGGAATCATTGCCGGTAAGGGACTGCTATTGTCACCTGGTGGGGTAATGAATCTAAAAGTATTGAATGGATTATGATCATTAGTGGTTGGTGTAACTGGCAAGCCAGGTAACGGAGTAGTTGAATTCGGTCCGTTAGTATAAGGGGTACTTCCTGGGCTTAGTGAATTAGGAGCTCCATTATGACTACCAGGATTAGTGAGCATATAAACTGTATAAATCTTACCTGGAGCCCAGGTGTTGGGAGGAATAGCTAGAGGAAATATTGAATTGGCGGCTCCTGGATTAACTTCTCCGGCTACAGAAGTTGCTGAAATTTTATCACTAGGCCTGCCAAATTGTGACGCAAAAAGATTAATGCAATTTACATAGGCTGTAACTGTAACAGTTGGAATATTGCTAGAACCAACGCTACTTGATGGATAATTAACAACTGTTGTTACATTTCCTGAAGGAATTAGCGCACCATTAGCAATATCGTGGGAGCAAATATATTGAGCCACAGTTGTTGCAGTAGTGGGTGCTGTACTTTGTGCTGTACTTTGTTGCGACGGGTGAGTAATTGCATATTCGGCTGCGATGGCTGCTGCATCAGTTGCGGACTGTAATTCAGTTTGTACAGCAACTTGTCTGGCAAAATCAACACTTATAGCAGCGAGGATAAAACAGATAAGCAATGCACCTAAGAAAAAGGACATTCCTAAAATACCTTTATTAGAACGATATTTTTTTAAATTATAAAAGGTTTTATTAGGCTTAACTAAAGTACTGCCTCTGACTTGAATATTGGGAAATTTGGGCATAATAAAATCCTCCTATAGAATTAATCTGGTTGACAAGGGAATGCTTTTATAAAAATTAAAGTGGATAAGTATAGCTTGCTTGAAGCGTAATGTTTTTACCAAAACCTAAAGGATCTGGTGCTGGCCAAATTCCCTTAGTGGCTTTTACGGTTACTGTTACTGAACCAGGAATTAGTGCGGCATTAGGATCATTATTGTTGGTATTAGAGCTGCCAGATAATGGTGCAACATAACTTGCCGTAAATTGCTTGTTGGAAGTTACAATATTAGCGATCCGTATTCTTGACCAGGCTTCATTGGGCTGGGTTGGTTGAGTAGTACTGGGTCCCGGATTAGATGTGCCACCATTTCCAGGATAAATTACTGGCTGAGGGGATGAATAACTGCTTCCTGTTTCAGGTGGATCAATCTGATTACCTTGTGGGTATACAGGCATAGCAATTACGCTAACTGGTGGCCAATTGTAGGCTAAAAGACACCCTCTTGCACCATTTCTAGCAGCTTCATTAAGCATGTTTTGTATAAATAGATATTGATTGGTTTCCCATGCAAAATAAATCATTAATAAAACTAGCGGAATTATAAAAACAATTGCTGCGGCTCCTTCAGATATGGCCTGACCTTTAAAGTTTCGATAGCTATTTATTTTAAGCATTTGTGGTAACTCCTTTATTAACAACATTTGGGTTTAAGTTTTAGCCCCCACCACCATGACCAACTGGATTTCCAGTACCTGGAAAGATTGGGTAAGTAACACTTGATTTTAAGGTCAAGCCTGAAGGTACGGAAAATCCTATTCCACTAGCGTTGATACTTGGCCATGGGAAAGGAATGACCTTTGGTCCAGGCACAAATACGGCTGTTACAGTAACTGTACTAGGAGTAGGGTATGTGTTCTGTGTGAACATAGCCGGATTAGGATTATCTGAACTAGGAAAATTGGGATTAGAGCTAGTGGAAGGCGTTGAACCTTGAATATAATTACTGTTAATTACTCCAGGTACATTTACTATATTATATGCCGCATTAAGTTGAGTTTGATTAATTGATGAGTTTGGATTATGGCTAATAATAGATGAAATGGTTCTGGCTGCCTGATAGGCTCCTAGCGTTAATCCATTATGAATAATATAGGCCTCCGTACATTCTAAGGCCACAAAAATTACCATTAACAGTATCGGTAAAAACATCGATATTGATGCAGCTGCTTCAGCTAAAGCCGCACCATTATTACGTTGTGGTCTTAAATTTAGTAGTTTAGGTAATTTGCGACGATAATTCATATAATTCTCCAGCTAGCTTTTAGTAATTTTGAGAGGCGGCAAAACATTAACTATAATTAATACATATCATACCTTTCATGTTTCTGTCAATGCCTATGGCCTAAATATGATTAAATAAACTTAAGCTATGGTAAGTTGTGGCCGGATATGACATCTATAAGAGTCTGATTTCGTTTAAGACGGGATTTGATCTTTTGAAAATTAACGACATATAAAAAATATTAAATATTCTTAATGATATTTCTTTAATCTTATCCTTCGCAAATAATGTAATATTATCAGCAATTCATCAGAATATATCTTTTCAGTCTAGCAATTTAACAGTAAACTAGCTTGACCAATTTTAACCTGATTATATAAGGTGTCTCGTTGGCAAGGGATAAAGCCAGCGGTACTTATGAGTTCTTCCATTTCTTTACAGGCTAGATTTAGTGGAGTTTTGGTTCCAGCTGCATGAGTAATTCTTTCTTCGAAAATAGTTCCATCAATATCATCAGCGCCAAAATTAAGGGCTATTTGGGCAATTTTTTCACCTAATTGTACCCAATAGGCTTTAATATGGGGAAAATTGTCGAGAAATAATCGGGATATGGCAATATCCTTTATTAAGTCATAACCGGTTGGTTCAGTTACTTCATCTTTTATATCGGTACCTTCGTAATAGCATTTTAAAGGGATAAAACACAAAAACCCCCCAGATTTATCCTGTTGATTGCGTAAATAGTTTAAATGCTCAATTTTATGCTCAATATTTTCACCTATACCGGTTAACATTGTGGCATTAGATTTTAAGCCTAAATTATGGGCAATGCCATGAATTTCTAGCCAAGTAGAAGCTGGTGTTTTCTTTACTTTCATCTTTTGGCGTACGGTTTCATTAAATATTTCAGCACCACCACCAGGCATTGAGCCAAGTCCAGCTTCAATTAAACGGGTTAAAACAGTTTCGTAGGACAATTTATGTAATTTGGCAAAATATTCTATTTCTACTGCGGTAAAAGCTTTTAAATGAATATTAGGATATTCATTTTTAATTACTTTCATAATATCGGTAAAATAGTTGAGGTCGCAATCTGGATTAAGACCACCAACCATATGAATTTCAGTAATACCGAATTCACTGGCGGCTTTGACTTTGGTTAATACTTGTTCTATCGACCAGGTATAAGATTTGGTTTTAATATTGGCATAAGAGCAGAATCTACAAGTTTCAACACAGTAATTAGTGGGATTTAAATGCATATTATTAATGTAATAGACATATTTGGCATATTCAGAGCCAGCTTTTTGTTCTCGGACAAATTGGGCTAAAGATCCTAGTAAAGCTAAATCGTTAGATTCGTAAAGATGAATACCATCACTAATGGACAGCCTGATATTATGTAAAACCTTTTCGACAATGTTTTTAAGTGGGTGTTTGGAATTTAAGGCGTCTTCAATAGCTAGATACATAATATTACCTGGAAAGAAGTGATCGTAATTAACTGTAAGAATATAATCTAATGATAGTATAGTATTGATCATTATAGTATTGATCATTATAGAATGAAAATTATAGAATGAAGATATTTACTTATTTTATTTATTTTTAGTAATTTAAATTTTGTCAAATAGGTCTTAACGTTTTTAATTTTATGATGTAAAGAACAAATAATATTAATATAAGTTCTCCACAAAATTTTAAATTTTATTTCTTCAAGGAAAATTGCAGGGCTTTAATCAGCAAATACAAATTATTTAATAACTTTCATTATTTATCGTTATGCGAATTAATCTTAAATAAAATTTATCTGATTTTGGTCAAAATTTTAGAACCTTTTACAAAAAAATTCGTTTAGATAAATGAGGCAGTTTTTAAATTATTGAAATTAGTTAAATTATTTAATCTTCAACAATAACGATTATTCAAAGAATAGCCTCATTAACAGCTAATTTTTGAGGTAAACTTATGCGTAATTATGATTCCATCTTTAAAAATTTATTTAAGTCTAAATTAGCAATTAAGGACTTGTTATTTCATTTCATTGATGAGGCAATCATTAAAGAAATTGATTTTGAAAGCATACAATTATTGCCCACTGTACTTAATCACAAAAGTAAACGCAGTCGCATTGGTGATTTAATTTTTCGGGTAAAATTAAATCACCGGCAAGTTTTTATGGTTTTTATCATTGAATTTCAACTTACCATTAATAAGTTTATGGCTTTACGCTTAAACACTTATGTTTCATTAACCTTAGAATATTTACTAGCCAGTAGCAATATCTTGAAAGATGATAAATTACCTCCAATTATACCAATTGTGTTATATAACGGTAAACGTAAATGGCAATCCAAGAAACAACTATTTGATAATTTTATACCATTCTTCTAAGCTTGACAATAATCCAGCATCTTTATCAATAACCAATTCGCAGGCATCAATAAATAAATTTATACTTTGCTTTATATCACAAA
>DAHXLC010000072.1 GCA_027371815.1 Candidatus Melainabacteria bacterium
GGCTGATAATAATCATAATAGCTTATAAAATACTCTACATGATTATTGGGGAAAAATTCGCTCATTTCATTGTATAACTGAGCGGCTAAAGTCTTATTATGAGCTAGAATAAGGGCAGGTTTTTGGGTCTCGGCAATCACATGAGCCATAGTAAGTGTTTTACCAGATCCAGTTACACCTAGTAAAGTCTGTGGGGTTAGTTTTTCGTATACCCCGCTAGTTAACATTTTTATTGCTTTAGGCTGATCGCCAGCTGGATTAAAACTAGCTTGAACGCTAAAATTAATTTTTTTATCTTGGTAGTTTACCATAGATTAAAGGAGTGTAATAGCTGGTAAATTATAATTGTTCTTCACTTGACTTGTTTTCAGTCAGTTGTGGATCCTTAGAACTTGCTATCGGTGTAGGACTTGGATTATTGAGACCATCACTGGCATCAGTTAAGGCTTTTTTAAAATTGCCTAGACCTTGACCTAATGATTTACCTAATTCTGGTAATCTTTTAGGACCAAAAATTAATAGTGCGGCTACACCAATTAAAACCATATCAACAGGGCTGCTTAACATATTGCTATCCAAATTAAATAATGAACTAATATATATTACTATAGCACATAATGATAATTAATTTATTTGGATCTATATTTATATACTTTATTAATTTTTTTCACGAGTTTCTAAGATGATTAGGCTTGATTTTTGTGGATAAAATTTAGTTACCACAAATTTATTTAAATCGGTTAAATTAACTTTGTTAATGCTATTGATTAACTTGGTTAATTCAAAATTGGTGGTTTTTTCGGCTAACGGTTGTAATAAACTAAGGCTAGCTGTAATAAGATTATTTTGTAAGGCAATGGGCAAAGTATTACTTAAATATTTTTTAGTTTCTTTTAACTCTTCATTAGTTAGCAATGATTTACCAAAATTAGTCATTTCTATTTTTAATGAATTTAGGGTTGTTTTATAATTGGTTTTATTTAACGGCATACTTAATGACCATAATAAGAAATCTGGTAAGTATTGTATTTTAGAATTTATTTCATTAAATAAATTTTGTTTTTGGGAATTAATGAATACTGGTTTATTTAATTTGGCGTAAATTGGATGCGTAACTAAAGCACAATCAGCTACATATAAGTTGGCTAATAAATCATTTATTGAATTGTCACAATTAATTAACCGGCTAAAATTTGCCAGAATTTTTTTGTTTTCATATAAATGAGTAAAAACGGTAGATTTTAAAATTGTCGGTTGGGCAATTTTAAGTTTAATACTTTGATTTAAATTTTGGTTAGCTTTTAAA
Source organism: Candidatus Melainabacteria bacterium (assembly GCA_027371815.1). GTDB lineage: Bacteria > Cyanobacteriota > Vampirovibrionia > Obscuribacterales > JAKAZS01 > JAKAZS01. The sequence goes on from DAHXLC010000072.1 coordinate 1,307, forward strand.
TTGCCTAAATAATTATTTGAATAGTCTATGGCCTGGGCATTTTCAATCAGACCAGTAAAAACAATTAATTTTGGTTTTACGTTAAGTAAATTATTTTGAAAATCTTTTAAATCTTCAATTTTAATATTATTAAGATTTTTAATTAAATTATCCATAAATAATGGGTAATATATACTATCTTTATTAATTAAGGCTCGTAACACTGAATCGTTAGTAACCTGGGCAATCGAATTATAGTCATTAGCTAAAATTTTACTAAAATTAGCTTTATACTTATCAAGATCTAAGTCTTTAGGCCAATTGACTTCTAATCGATGTTTTAAAATCGGTAGTACTAAATTTACATTTTGAGCGAGAAAAACAATTTTGTAGCACAATTTACCATTTTCAATGAAAAAATGTAATTGGCTGGATTTATCCATACCTAAGTCATCTTGAATCTGGTTGCTTGAATCATTCTTATCAATTAAATTCGGGTTATTTAGGAGATAGACATAGAATTTTGCTAGAACAATGATGTTTTTATTGTTTAATTCATTGGTATCACCAATACTACCCGTTAAGCATACTAAGGGTGATAATTTATTAGTCAGTACTAATAATTTTACATTGTTTTTTAGGTTGGTAAGTTTAAGATTAGAAGTTAATTGTGAGTTTACCGTTTCATTTTCGAGGGTTGAATTAAAACTATTATTTTCAGGATGGATATTTTCATCAATATTTATTTCATTATTAATTTCAGTTTCTTCAAAATGCAAGACTTTGGTTCGATGCTTACCGACTGTATTAGTTTTGGGGTTAATTTTCTTATTGGATATTTTGGTTGGTTTTAAAGCATGTTTTGCGTTATAGGTAGGTGATTCTTTCGAGTTGGTTTTTTTTAGGTTTATATTTTTACTGAATGGTTTATCCTGATTTGATGAAAGCGAAGTGGTTTGATTTATTTTAGGGCTGGTGTCATTACCAGGACTTACATAAGCGATAATGCGGTTATTGGAATTAAAATACGTAGTAAGCAGATTCTTAATATCGTTATTAGTAACTGAGTTAATTTCGGCTAAATATTTATAGGCTAGATTCCAGTCTCCATAACTTTGACATAGCCCAAGTTCAAAAGCCAATTCATAAGGTCCGGTAAATTCATTAGCTAAATTAAAATAAGCAGCATTTTTGGCTTTAGTTAAATCTTGAGTAGATATATTGTTGAGACTTTTAAAGATATTTGCCAACTCGTTTTCAAGATTATTGATACTGGTATCATTAGTTGTAGTTAAAGAAATGGTAAATAATCCTGGTTCATGTCTTAGGTTGTAAGTACAGTCATAATTTTTAAATAAAGCATTAGACTGATTTTGGTGTTTTTTTAACTCATTGTCAATGAGATTTTCCATTACTAATTCACTTACAGCTAATTTATCGGTAGCTTTAGGGGCTCGATAAGCAAAATTGATAACATTTTGCTTGGCCGGTTTATGGATACAGATACGATGATCATATAAAATTGAAGGATTGGCTAAATTTTGAGGATGGGTAATTTTACCTTTACTGATTGGACTAAAAAGTTTTTCAATAAGATTAATTGTAGATGCTTTATTAAAATCACCGACTATTATAAGTGTTGCATTATTAGGGATAAAATTATTTTTATAAAAATTTTCAATATCAGCTAAAGTTATTTTTTCAATATCTTCAGCCATGCCACATAATGGATTTTGATAAGGGTGTCTTTGATAGGCACAGGCTTCAATTTCACTGGTTAAAAGTTTTTGATTATCATTGATTTGAGCTTGAATATCTTTATAAATATTAGCTTTTTCAATATTTAAATCAGTTTGGGTAAATTTAGCTTCTTTCATACGTAAGGACTCAGTATTGAGCATTAATTTTAAATTGTTTTTTGTACCTAATTCATAAAATGTAGTAAAATCCTGACTGGTAGCAGCATTATATTTAATTCCGGCTTTGGCTAAAATTAAACCAATTTCATTGCTGCGCAAATTTCCCAGTTTTTTAAAGAGCATATGTTCCGTTAAGTGAGCTAAACCAGTTCTACCAATACGTTCATTGACACTGCCAGA
>DAHXLC010000081.1 GCA_027371815.1 Candidatus Melainabacteria bacterium
ATATTTTACCGGACAATTATATAATTGACGCTAAATTGTTTTTACAAATTTGGTATTTAAAACTTGTTTATATTGAGGTCAGGAAATATGTTCGTACGTCATTCTATTGTTAAAGTCGTTTTTTTATGTTTGTTTTTAACTAGCATATTTACTAATACTAGTTTGGCCGAAAATAATATTTCAGCTAGTCATCATTCAGAGGCGGTTAGCTATGTTCATGATGCTACACAGGCTTTGTCATCAATAAGTCCTACGGTTTTTAATCCGCAAGTTGAAATTACCTCGATTTTGCACAGTGTTATGAATTCAAGTTGGGACTTGAGTTCAGCCTTGCATTCAGTTAATGTTGGTAATCTAACCCATGATGTGACTTTAAATGTAGGTAATCATAATGTGGAGATTTCCGGTAATCAATTTGTTACTCCGGCTGAAGCAATTGCTATAAGTCAAGTTCTAAGCAGTAATCATCAAGCTCTAGTTTTAGATGCCGTAGGTAAGGCTGTTAACGGGAGTTTTAACACGGCTAATTTAGGGGGCGTAGTTAGTAATTTAGAATTACCAGCCAATGTGACTTTAATTGATAATGGTAAATCTTTAATTTTAACTGGTAATCTAGCTAATTATGGTGATATTGTTTTTTCGGGAAATGGCAATTTACAGGCCAGTAATATTCTAAATGAAGGTAATGCTCAGATTAGTGCTAACGGTGGGTTAGGGATAACAGCAAATACGGTTATAAATGAAGGTGGCCTTTATGGGGCTAATGGTGTAAATATTAATACCCCAGTTTTCTATAATGCTGGCATTATAGAAGCTGGTTTAGGAAATATTAATATTGCTAGTGTTGATACGTTAGTCATTACCGCAACTACCAATAGTGTTTTTGAAGCTAATGCCGGAAATATAAATATTGAGGTAATGGCAAAGTCGTTAAATAATGGAATGAATTTGGCCTATGGTAATTATTTAAGCAAGGCCTTAAATTTAAATGCCGGCTTTGGTTATATTCAAGGAGCTGTTGAAAATACGACCGGATTAATTAACCTTAATGCCAACAGTGCTCATTTGGCTGCAGCTTCAGCTGATATGGTTTTAGGCAATGCCAATGTACATGGTGATCCTACCTTTGTAAATACAACTGGTTCGATAACCCTAAATGGAACATTATCAAGTAACGGTAATAATATCGCTATAATTGCCAATGGCAATATAAATGTAGCTAATGGAATAACTTCTTTAATTACAACTCAAGGACAAATAACTAGTGCTGGAAATTTGGTTATGATAGCTGGTCTGGGTAGTAATATTGGTTATTCGGGAAGTAATATAACTAACGTTGTTCCGGGAATAGCTATTGGCAGTACCCAAAGTGTTACCGTTAATCTTAACGCTAGTAGTGGTAATAGTGGTGGTAATATTGATTTATTAACTGGTAATACTTTGGGTAATTATCAAAATGTAATAAATACTCAAGGCAGTGGCAATAATGGTAATGGTGGTACTATAACTTTGGTTGCTTTGTCTAATGGAAATACTGGTGGTGACATAATTACCGGAAATAGCAGTACCCAGCTTTCTATTTCTAGTGGTGGGGCTTTGGGTGGCAGTAATGGCAATATTCTTTTAATTGCCGATGCTTACTCTGGAACAGCTCTTAGCCTAGGAATTCTTTCTTCAGCTGGTCCAAACAGCATTGGTGGTGATATTTCTATTTATAATGCAGCTCCTACAATAGGTACAATTAAGTTTGATTCAACTGGCAGTATTACCAGCGGCGCTATAACACCTGATATCTCGGCCATGCATAATGCTAATATTGGTTTATATGGAACGATAGTAAGTGGAAATAGTATTACTATTGAGACTAATAGTTCAATTTATTTAAATGCTTCTATTGCTGCTGGTAATTATAATGGTACACAATCCGTTTCTTTATTTGCTGGACAGAATATTATTTATAGTAGTCCGGCTGAATTTATTACGGCTGGAACAGTTAATTTTACAACAAATAATGGTAATATTGGCAGTACAACTTATAATGCTTTAGTTAATGCATCTAACATAAACATTTCTTATAGTGGCAATGCTTATATTAATGATATGGCTTCAATCACTAATTTGGGTAATGCTACTCTTGTAAGCTTGTTATCTTTAACAGCTAATGGCACAATTAATACGACAGGAACTATTACGGCTAATACTATTAATTTAACTTCAGGTAATAATGGTAATATAAATGTTGACTCAGCTTTAGGTACTTTAAATATAAGTAATATAGCAATTTCTACTAACGGCACCGGCTATATTTTAACAGGTACTAATGGCACGATTCAGGGTGTTATTCAAGGGCAAAATGTAAACTTAACTAGTCCAAATGGTGAGATTGGTTTTAATGGCAATGGCTTAATCACGCAAGCTAACAATATTACTTTTAATGCAGGCTTATCGGTTGGCATAAATAATAATACTGCAAGTGTAGCGGTTAACACTTCTAATTCGCAAGCTAATGTTTATGTTGAAAATACCGGTAACCTAACTGGTACGGGAATAATAACGGCTCCAGTTATTGGGCTTTATTCGTTTAGTGGTACGGCTGGGATTGGTACAGCTACTAATTTAATGCAAATTACTGCTCATAATATTGGCTTGGGCAGTTTTAGCACTGGTGGCAGTGTATATGTTAATGATACGTATACTGGCACTACTACTTTGCAGGCTAGTCAGGCTGGTTATATTCTAAAATTAAATACTGGTGGTGCTTTGTCAATATATGCTCAAATTGAAAATAATGGGCAATTTACTACGGGTAGTATAAGTGCACAAATTATGGCAATACAAACCTTTGGTGGATATGGCATATATAATGCCGCTTTATTACAGTCTAATGATTTTATTTTCTTAACAGCATCTCAAAATGGATTTATTGAAGAACCTAGTTCAGGTGCTAATATGACCGCACCCAATATTTCCCTGGTTAGTGGCGGTGGAGCCATTGGCAATGGGGGAACCCTTCCTTTAAATAGTGCTAAGGTATCAGCTTCAACACAAGGAGCTGGTAATTTTGTGAGTATAACTGATTCGGCGACTAATTCAGGTATTGTTGGTGGGCAATCTGGTAGTAATTTTAATTTTTATTCAGCTGGAAGCCTTAATGTGTTTGGTTCTATCGCAACTGGAGCTGGAAGTAATGCAAATGGCGGGAATATAAGTTTAATCGCTAATGGTATAGTTAATATTGGTACAACTAGTGCCGTTAATTTAACGACCAATAATGGATCAATTATAGTTTTAAACAGTGACGTAGCTTCTGGAGCAATTAATATTTTGGCTAATAGTTTAATTTTTGCTAGTTCAACTACTGCTTCAAATGGCTATGTCGTTTTGAATATTGGTAATTATAGTCAGACCAATACTACTAATCCAAATCCAGCCAATATTCAGGTTATAACCAGTGGTGGCGCTAATGTTTATTTCGGGGCTAATAGTATTAAAGCTAACTCAAGTGGCAATCTTCTATATGCTGATGGACAGGCAATTGTCTTTAATACGGGGTCGTTACCAGCTAGTGCAATTACCTTGGGCGGAAATGTACATATAACAGCAGATCCTCCTGTTTATTTAACTAATTCAGGAGTTTTAAATCAAAATGGCTTAACTACTAATCCTAATGAAATTATCAATAATCCTAATTCATTGTTTGGTAGTTTGAATAATTATGCATTCGATAATAGTGCTAATTTTAACTCCCTTACTCATAGTAATTTAAGACCAGATTTTGACACTAGTGTTAATAATCAAGTTGTGGATATTAGTTATCAGCATCCTAGTAGCTACGTAGGATTGGATCATAGTATCAATTTTTTGAATACTAATCTAGTAAATTCAGTAGTCACTTTATCCCAAAGTGGTTTAATTAAAGCTAAGCATAAAATGGAAATTAAATTTGGCCTAAATAATCATGTATCAGTTCAATTAAAGGCTGGAGCTATAATTTTAGCTATAGTCAAGGGCAATTTGGTCAGTGTTTATAATTTACATGATAATGCCCAAAATAGTGTTTTGGTTAAGGCTGTTGGTTTACCTAAGTCAATCAGTCTTAATCCAGGAATGCATTTAAGTATCATTAAGGCTAGTTCCATAGCTGATTTTGCTGATGTTAACCCATTTCCAGCTATTGGTTATCGTGGTCTTAAGATTAGTCAAATAGGTAATTACTGTTTGTATTTAGCTGATTTCTCATTACCGAGCACGATAAAATCGATTAAGGTATTAGCTACTTTGTTTAATCGATCCGGTTCTAGCCGTGAAGATATAGCTGTCGCCAGACAATTACTTAAAACTGCGACGGTTATAAATTATGCAACGGCAAATTTAGGTGGTTATCAGCAAATGACTCGAGTACAAGATCGTTTAACCGCATTTAAATAAAATTAAAATAGCTCTTAATTGATGATTTGAAATAGACTTAATGCCGATTTGACTGAGTATAATTGGATTGAAAATTATTCGCTTATTTTTTAGGAATTGCCCAGTCACCGTTTCTTCTTAGGCCATCGACAATAAAATTAATCGCAATCGCCTGTCTTAGGCCAATATTTATTCTAGGAGCAGGATCGGGTAATTCATCGCGAAAGGTTAAATTGGTATTATTGTCAAAATGACCAACTAAATGTAGAACTTTACCTGCGCCATAATCAAAGGTAAATGCTAATACCCCCATGTGATTGGTATCAAATTTAGCTAAATCGCTGCTTTGAACCAGAACTTTTACTTTGTTGTAATTTAAATAGCCAATAATTTGAGATTTGTCATCTAAATACCAATAAGCATTTGGCACAGTGTTAACCATAAGGCTTATGGAAGCATCAGTTAATCGGGCATTAACTAATCCGGATGAGGATAAATCACCATTCCATTGGGCATATTGGGGGAAACAGCGTTCAATTACATTTTGCAAACACCAGTCAGTTGTTAGTAAATAACCACCATTGTAGACATAACGTTGAATCATTGGTAATAAATCGCGGGATAAATTACCAGCACAGTTAATGATGAGAACACTATATTTACTAATATCCATATTGTAAAGATCGGATTTTTTGATCGTGGTTGAAGGAATTTTTAAACTTCTTAAAATGTGTTCAGAATCGTCCCAGGCACCTTTAATATTTAGGATTCGGTGTTCACCAATGTCGCTATGAATGGTAAAAAATTTAGGATGGGCAATTTTAAGCCAGTCTTCAAAGACTTTAGAACTGGCACGCGATTTCGTTGGGTAGCTATCCTGAAACGTTTGATCATTCATTGCATTAGCAATTATGGAAAAGTTTTTCGGATTATTGTGGCTGAACTTTTGATAAACCACACTTTTAAGCGAGAAAAAATTACTTTCCTTTAATTTATTGGTTTTAGTAAGTAAATTTGTATCACAAGGTGAGTCAAGTTGGTTATTGCTTGAGGTATTAGCGTTAATATCTTGTGGTGTTACATTATTGTTAGTATTCTCATTGTTTGGCGATACTGGTGAATTGTTGTTGTCATTATTTAAACCGTCTGGAGATACAGGTGGTGAATTGTTATTGTTTTGGGGCAAATTATGTTGATGATGCATGCGAAAATTATCTAAATCATCACTAACCCAGTCTGAGGCCAGGCAAACAGTATTGCCGGTAATAAAAAATAAGCCAATTAGTAAAGTCGCCAATTTTTCCATAGTAATATTAATATACCCAAAAACCAAAGAAGATTTGTTAAAAATTTTGACTTTTGTTGGCTTTAAGTTGCCGATTTACAAAACTTAATAATAATAATCTTAGGAGTTTTTATGAATTTTATCTTGGATAAATTTTAAGCCATAACTTGCTTCATTTAGTTTAAAAAATAGACAAAGTATAAAATACATTAAACAGCCTAGTCCACCCGAAAAACTTAGACAGATTATTTTTAAGATAAAGCTATGACTAGAGAAACTGGTACAGTTGTGCATGATTAAATATGCCGTTACTGAACTTAAACAGGCAGCTAAAAGCATTGTTATTAAAGGTTTTAATGTTTTGGTTAATTCTAGCGACCCAATTTTTTGTTTAATTAAGGCATTTAAAACAACTAAATTAATTATGGTTACTATCGTTGTAGAAAGAGTTATACCACCAATTCCTAGTGGTTTGATTAAGATAAAATCAAAAATAAAATTAGTAAATATGGCAAATAAGGCAACGTAATAGGGAGTTTTAGTATCTTTATGAGCATAGAAAACTCGGGTTATTAAATCCCGGGCTACATAAAAAAAGATTGACGGTATTAAAAAAGTCAAAGCATTTATCAGTAATAATTTTGAATCCTGGTCAAAAGCGCCGCGTTTAAATAAAATTTCAACGACAGGATCTTTAAGCGCAAATAATAATGTACCTAAAGGAATGGCTAAAAACCACAGTATTCTTAAAGCTTTATGAAACTCTGCTTTAAGTACTTCAATTTTATTCTCAAATACATAAGTCGTAAATCTCGGTAATATTGGTACCAGCATGGCTGTAAGTAATACTCCAAGCGGAAGCTGGACTAAACGGTTGGCGTTTACGATAGCTGTCCATGAGCCTTCTTGTAACTGTGACGTAAAAAAACTATCTACATAAATGTTTAACTGACCAATGGAAGTGCCAATAGCTGCAGGCCAAAGCATTTGAAAAAAATTAACAGTGTCGTTAGTGGGTTTTAGGGAAAAGGTAAAATGCAGTTGAGTAATTAGTGAAAACTGTGACAGTAATTGAAATAAGGCTCCCACAAGCGTCCCATAGGCAAGACTTAATCCGCCAATCTCCTTACTAGTTATTAACACGGAAATTATGAGGACAATTGAACTTATGGATGGTGAAATTGAGGGCAGGAAAAATTTATCATAAACATTCATGATACCGTAAGCTATACCAATTAAACCTGCAATAATAATTAGTGGTAGCATTATTCTTAAATCCAGGGTGGTTTCCTGCCAGAGTTTAACCTGGTAAATTTGGCCATGGCCATTAGCTGGAGCAATAATATGAACAATATAGGGGCTGATAAAATAACCAATTATGGCTAGAAATAGTAGAATGATTAAAGTATAGAAAATAATCTGAAATGTGGTTGTGGTAAATTCCTTCTTGTCTTTTAGTGGTGTCAGAATGGCTACTGTGGATGTATGAAAAGGCCCACCAAGACCCCCAAATAAAATAAAGAAATTTCCGGTAAATAAGGTTGCGTAATTAAAAGCATCACTAATCATTGAGGTGCCAAACGCCTGGAGTAAAACGATATCACGTAATAAGCCGGCTATTTTGGATAAAACCGTTACGATGGCAACTAGCGAAAAAGTGTTAGCTAGTGACTTCTTTGGTTTATGATCAATTTTATCTTGATTCAAATTTATTTTCTTTTTTGGCCAATTCGTCTTTATATTTTACGGATGGTGCGATATAGTCATTTTGAGGGTGTTGGCTGCTTTTACTTAATTGTGGATCTGGAGCTATGCCAAGATAACGCGCAGCTTCGGTCGCTATGGCATTAAAGACTGGTCCGGCTACAGTATTGCCCCAACGCCCATCGGTTTGCGGTCCATCGACAACGACTAGGCAAAGTAATTGTGGGTTCTGGGCTGGGAAGTAGCCAATGAATGAGGCGATGGTCTGTCCAGCCATATACCCATGACCGCCTTGAATCGGTTTTTGTGCCGTACCAGTTTTACCGGCAACACTGTATCCTGGAACCTGCCCAGCTATCTGGCTACCCATAGCAATATTTTGCGCTAATAAATTGGTGACTATGCGAGCTGTTTTAGCTGATATTACCTGATGCGTTTTAACTTCTGTCCACTTTTTGGTGACTCCCGAAATGGGATCGTATATACGTTTGATTATATGTGGTTGCATATAGACACCATTGTTAGCTACAGCGCCAACAGCTGCTACTAATTGAAGTGGAGTTACAGCTACAGCCCCTTGGCCAAACCCAGTTGTAGCTAGATCTAATGGCTGCCAGTATTTATACCTGGTGAGAATTCCGGATGATTCTCCAGGAAGATCCATTCCGGTTGGTTTACCGATACCAAAATTTCTTAGTCTTTCATAAAATTGTTTTGGTGTCATGGTTAAAGCAATTTTACCGGCAACAACATTACTAGAATGGATAAAGAAATGGAGGAGATCTAAGGTTCCATGACCACCATCATGGTTATGAATTGTACGATTGCCGATAGTTAAGCCGCTTGAATCAGCAAAAGTGCTATGTTCATTTATTGTTCCGGCATCAAGCGCACAAGCAACAGTTAAAATTTTAAAGGTTGAACCAGGCTGATAAACATCCACCATTGCAAAATTTTTCGTAAAGGAAAAGGGGTATTTTGCATAGTGATTCGGATCGTAAAAGGGATAATTGGCCCAGGCTAAGATTTCCCCTGAACTAGGTTCGAGAATAATAGCTGTTCCGCGTTGGGCACTCGAGTGAACCACCATCGCCTGTAATTCCTTTTCAGCCAGATGTTGCAGGTAATTATCAACGGTTAATTCAACATAAGATCCTATGGGTGGCGCTGCATTAGAAGCCATTTTACTGTTAAGGACAACAATAGGATGACCCCGTCCGTCTAATTGTGGTTTGGGAATACTGCCGGTATCTTTTAAGTCTTCTTCCAGTTTTTGTTCAATACCACCTTGACCCATGGCATCAAAATTTACGTAACCTAAAACATGGGCAGCTAAATGCCCTTCGGGATAATGTCGAAATGGTCTAGGCACAACATCAAGGCCTGTCCAGTTTAATTTTAATAATTCATCGGCACTTTGAGCTTCAATATGTCGAGCTGGTGTCACTATTGGGTAACTATTTTCCAATAATGACAATATACTTTCTTCTTTTTGACGGGTGATGTCTGCTAATATTTTGGCTGCACTTAAAATGGGCATTTTTAATAAATCTTTATGGATATATACATCATAACGTGTGGTGTCGATAGCTAAAGGTAAGCCATGCCGGTCAGTTATGGTACCACGGTGAACTAAAATATTATTTTGCTGTCTTTGGATAAAAGCTTTGTGCTGTAATTTATCGCCATTTAAAATCTGTAGGTAGTATAAACGTATGGCAATAGCTACAAAAAAAATTAAGAATAAAACTTGCAGTATACGTAATCGCCAAAGGGGTGATCTTGGTTTACGGGTAATTCTAGATTGCGGTCGCGGTTTTTTGGTAGTTACAGTCACGGTTTAAGTTGTAGTCGAGGTTTATTAGTTTATTAATAGTAACAATTGTAGTGATTATAGAATAGAATTAGGTCTTGGACAATGAATTATAATACCTTAATTAATAGCCAGAAATAATTGGCATATAATGTATTCTTGGTTTATATATTGGCATTTGGGGATTGGGTAATTCTTTGGCAATGATTACATTTTCAGGAACGCGTAGGCCAAACCGGCCTACCAAATTTTCTTGAATGCCTTGAAAAGACACTACTTTGAGGAGTTTAGCCGATAATTCACAGTTCTGTTCAACAATACGACGCGTTTTTTCTTCGAGTTTGCTGACGTCAGCTGTGGTTACTACATCTAGTCCATAAAGCAAAATAACCACTATACAGGCAATTTGTAATAAATTTAATAAGTTTTTATTAAATTGCGCTAGAATAAAATGTTTTTTAAATTTATTTTCAGCAAGGATATTTTCGTTAATCAGTCCCGTTTTAAGATATATTCGTCTTAAATATGGATCCCGAATGGTTTCTAGATCAATACCAGATTCGCTAGGCTTATTAAAATTAGGTAAATCAATTAAAGCTAGGGAACCATCAATATTTTTGGGCTGGGAATTGATTTTGTTATTTGGTGAAACATTATCTCCAAATAAAGTATTTAAATCATTTTCAAAATTACTGTTAACCATATTAGTTTCTTTTAATCTTTCTAGTTGTTTTAAATTTTTTCTATAGCTCTTAGTTTAGCACTACGTGCCCTAGTGTTGGCAAGTATTTCTTTTTGACTAGCTTGGATCGGTTTTGGCGTTAAATTTTGGAACAAAGCGGCTTCAATAGCTGGTTTTAAGTTGTCATTAGGGTATTTATTTCTATGCGTTTTGGCTTGTCTAAAAAAATGTTTAACTAGTATATCTTCTAATCCGTGAAAACTAATGACAACCATTCGGGCTTTTGGTGACAGTAAAGTTATGGCGGTGCTTAACATTTCTTTAATGGCGATTAATTCCTGGTTAACTTCAATTCTAATAGCCTGAAAAGTTTTAGTGGCCGGATTGATTTTAAATTTTTGGCGGTAACCATTTCCATATTTTGCCAAGTAACAGTTTTGGACAATTAAGGCTAGATCGGTTGTGGTATATAGAGGTCTAGCCTTAACGATGGCTTTGGCAATTGGCCGGCTTAAGATTTCTTCGCCATATTCATAAATTACTCGAGCTAGATTAAATTCAGTGTAGTCGTTCACAATAGTTTGTGCCGTCAAACTTTGATTTGAGTCCATACGCATATCTAATGGACCGGATTTCTCAAAGCTAAATCCTCGGTCGGGATTAGCTAATTGATATGAAGATACGCCAAGATCGACTAATATACCCCCATCAATTTTCTGAATTTCTAATTCATTAATTAATTGATTTAAATAGCGAAAATTACCATATTTTAAAATTACGTTGTCTGGTAATCTGGTTTTAGCATAAGCTAAAGCCTGGGTATCTTGGTCAATACCAATCAGATTGTGATTAGTTAATCCATTGCTGTCACTCAGCTTTTGACTTATGGCTTGTAAATGTCCGCCCAGTCCACAAGTTAAATCTAAATAAGTTAGTTTAGGCCGAATATTTAAATATTCAATAACTTCATTTATTAAAACAGGTTCATGGATAAAATAATTATTTTCGGGAAATTGTTCGGGTTTTTTGATCAATTAAAATACTTCCATCCCAAATATAGGTATAAAATAATTGTAATTCTAATATTATAGATAAAAGAATTAAAATTTCATTATTGCACCAATATGGTTTATTAAGCCAGATATTTTGAGTTAGGAAATAATTTAAAATTAACGGTGGAATGGTTAAAACAATCATTAGGGTGAGCATATAGGTAAATGAAGCTGTTGTTCCAGCTTTGTGCCATTTCTGGCCATCATACCAGTAAGTTAAGGCGATTTTGAAGCCGGGATCGTTAGCCGGATATAGTAATTTACTAGCTTTAAGCGGTACAAATTTGTGCCGGCATTCGTTACACAAAAAGGTTTCACTGTGCCCAAATTGAGAAATATTGCCTACTTCACATTTAGGGCAAGCATAAGAATTGTCAAGGCTGATTACTTGTTTATGATTAAACGAGATGTTTTGTGATGATTTTTGAAACATAATGTTAACTTCAATAAATTGGTTTTAATTTTAATATGCCCAAGCGTAATTTATATTAATCATGTATATAATAAATTAACATTAAAAATAATTGTTAATTCTTGTTGAGCCTATCGCACCTATAGCCAGTAGCATTTTAAAAACTACCGGAAATATATTATCGGTAAAGCTAATTGTATCATCACTCACCCGAATAACATCTTTAATCAGACAGGCTCCATCAGCCATGGATGGGCAAAAGAAACTAATTTTTAATTCGTAGGGCGGCTGGATTTTAGTTAACTGTACCCAATTTTGCTGATTCTTGAGGGCAAGTTTAGTATTTTCCTTTAATTCAGTTAAATTCTGACTATAAGGCTTGAAAATTGCTGCATATTTATTTAAAGCCTGTTTAGCTAGATGAAAATTAACTTTGCCTAAAAGCTTGTTGGCTTCCTTTTCTAAAGCATTATCACCAGTTATTAGAATAATCGGAATTCTAAAATGACTGGCTAAAAGGGCATTTAACCCTAATTCGCCCACACTAATATTGTTTACTTGGACATCTTTAAAAACCTTAGCACGGTAGGTATGAGCAAGAACACCATCAGCTGTACCAATCTTACTATGATAGCCTAGCATTATTATACCATCAGGTTTAAGCTGGTCAATTTGCGCCATCATTGAAAAATTTCGTGGCGATCCACTAATAAGGCTCGCTTTAGGGTTTAGAGTTTCAAGCTGTAAATTGCGCATATCCCAATGAGCATCAGCCACTGTGATTGTGTTTACGTCTGATTCCAATAGTCCTTCAATAACCTGGTTGACCTCAGCATGTAATAGCTTAACGGTATTGGCATACAAAGCTTCATTTGGCTGAGTCTGGCTTGAATGTACGACGCCATTTAAGCCTTCAACATCGCAGGAAATAAAAATATGCATAATTGCCTCGAAAATTTAAAATCTAAGTTTTTTAATTTTATTCTATAATTTAAAATTAAGTATAAATAATTTAATGATTGATAAATATTCACATTTATTTAATTATTTCCGGATTTAGATTTTATAATTAAATAATTAGTTAGAGCTTATGCTTGACCAAAATAGGATTCAATGTCAAACAGTATTCGTTTTGAAAAAATGCAACATCTAGGCAATGACTTTATCGTTTTTTGGCTGAGAGACTTATTGCCGGATTATTTAGACTTGTTTACGCAACGTTGGCCAAATTTCCTGAAACTGGCTCAAGATCTGTGTAAGTCCAAATTTGGCATTGGTGGTGATGGAGTCATCATTCTTTTTGATTATGAATTGGTTAAAGCTTACCATTTAGATTTATTTTTGGCTTATTTTAATAATGACCACAATGCTCAAATTGGTTTCTGTTTGATTAATAGCGATGGTTCCCTTGCTCAAGTCAGTGGTAATGGCGTGTTATGCTCAATACCAGTTATCCTAACTAATTTTCCGGGTTTAAAGTGTCCCATGAGTTTGGTAACGGTTAACCGTGACATTGAAATTGATTTTACCAATTTAGCTCAAACTAAGGTAAGCTTGGCTATTCCTGAATTTAAAGCCAAATTAATTCCAGTTCAAACTGAGTTGGATCAAATTTATTTTACCCAACTTAATTTTTCGGGACAGGAAATGATTTCAACCTGTGTCAATATCGGCAATCCTCATTGTGTCATTGAAATTAAGGATTTAGATTTAAATAATCATTCACAAACAAATAAATTGGCTAATTTGGCTAAGACTATTCAAAGTGATTCAATCTTTCTCGATGGAGTGAATGTTGAATTTGTCAAAGTTGTCAACGAGCATGAATTAATCATGTATGTGGTGGAACGTGGTGTAGGACCTACTTTGGCCTGTGGCAGCGGAGCTTGCGCTAGTGTGGTTACCATGATTAGGGCTGGGTTGGTTAAAGATTTTGCGCAAGTGAATATGCTTGGCGGCAAAGTTAAAATTGAATGGCTTGGTAAGGAATTAGATAGTGTAAAAATTATTGGTCAGGCCAAAAAAATCTTTACTGGTTATATTGAATTAAATGAATTCTTTGCTAAACTTTAATAATTGTTAAAATAATAATTGTTAAAATTATGAATTTTAATTAATTATTAAAGTGTTAATTAATATTTTTTAGGTGTTTAAATGGTTCTCGATTATGAAGTGCGTCAGGAGTGGATTAAAAATCGTCGACGCCTGCGTAAACAATCTAAAGAAGCTAGTGATCGCCGTAAAGTTTTAAAACTGATTTTTACTTTACTTTTATTATTTTTAAGTATATATGGCTTTACCAAAGAACCTTGGTATATCAATAATTTTGAAAAAGATATAATTGTATCTGGTAATCATGTCTTGGATGCTAGTCTGGTTCGCCAATTGGTTTGTCCGTTTTTTGAAAAACCCTTGTTTCAAGTTAATCCAAAGGCTGTAGAATCTAGATTGGAACAGTTAAGCATTGTTAATAAAGCATTTGTGAGACGTTATATAATTCCGCGCCCTAAAGTTGAGATTTTGCTTTGGGAAGAATTTCCTTGGGCTAATTTAACTAATAATTTAAAGAACCCAGCTTATTTGGTGGTTTCTCAGACTGGTAGAATTATCTCAGTCAATGATTTTCCGCAAATCGAAAAACCTAAATTGCTAGTTGTTGCTAACGAAAATTTGCATTTGAATTCAGCTCAAATAGTCAAATGGCAAGGAATCCTTGACTTTATTGCTAGTCAGGATAATACACCGGTTCAATATTTGGATCTTACCAATCCTTTTGACATCAGAGTGCAGACTGCTTCTTTAAACATTAAACTTGGTGCCATTGACAATACCTTTCAAAAACGCTTGTTACGCCTGCCTTCAGTGTTGGCTGGTATCAAAGATTATCGCCCTAAACTGGTTTATTTAGATTTGTCTTTGGATAGCAATATTCCGATAAAACTTTCCGAGAAACTCCCTAAAGAAAAAATCGAACATGAATAAGTGATTAATTTTGCTGTTACTGTTTGGCTTAATCTGAATAGTAACGAAAGTAAACTTTTAGATTTAACGATAAATTTAGCAGTATAATGATTATAAAGAGTCAATTGGTATTTTTAGTTATTAAAATATTTTTAAAGCAGAAATAACTAAAATGTATATACATTTTTTCATCTTTTGTATATCTTTAATTGAGTTAAATTAGTTTATGGTTAAAAAATGGCTAATAGAATTGTTTTAGTTTCCCTTATTTTAATTGTCTGGTATGTTTTACGAACTTGTGATCTGATAAGTTCTGGTACTAGAATATTTTTCTTATTAGGTTTTTTTCTGATTCTAATGGCGACACATACGCTTTGGCTGCTGATCGCTCAACGCATAGAATTACGCAAGCAAAAACTATTTTTACTCAATCATGAGCCGATAAATGAAACCAATAAAGCTGCTTGGCATCCAGCTATTGATATTTTAATTTCCGTAAAAAATGAATCCAGTGTAATTAGTAAAACTGTCGAAAATTTTTTAAACTTAAACTATTTAAACTATAACTTATGGGTTATTGACGACTGTTCAACTGACAATACTTTGGCTATTCTTAAAGAGCTTGCTAAAAGTCGACCGCATTTAAAAATTGTTGAACGTGAAACCGGATCGTACCCCGGAAAATCAGCTGCACTTAATGATGCTCTGGCTAAGTGTAATGCTGAGGTTGTTGCCGTTTTTGATGCTGATGCAAGTGTTGACAAAGATTTTTTTTATGGCGTTTTGCCATATCTGGAAACTGATAAAGTTGGAGCCGTTCAAGTTCAAAAGAAAATTTATCGCCATCAGACTTCGTGGTTGGCTCAATGCCAAGCAAGTGAATATGCCTTGGATACTTATTTCCAAATGGGTCGAGACTTAATTTCTGGGGTTGTAGAGTTACGCGGTAACGGTCAGATTATTAAGCGTTCGGCTTTAATTGATGTGGGTGGCTGGAATGATAAATCAATAACTGATGACTTAGATTTAAGTATGCGTTTCTTAATCAATAACTGGGATATCGTTTTTTGTCCAGACCCATATGTTCTTGAAGAAGCCGTAACTAATTTGCCTGGATTGATTCGTCAAAGAACCAGATGGGCAGAAGGGTCTATTCGTCGTTACCTGGATTATATCTTCCCTTTAAATTCAATTTCCCGATTGTCTTTAATTGAAAGAATTGATTTGTTAGCATTTACCGTGTTTTTTATCGTACCAGCCTTAATTGGGCTTGAGCTGTTTTTGGAGATCTTCCGTTTCTATACGGGTGTGCCGACCCACGGCATGTTATTGCTGATTATGGCGGCAATTGTTTTAGTTATTGCTCAATTTAATATAGTGATTGCTATGCAATTTTACCAACCGGAGTTGTCATTATTTACGGCGATTTGGCGCAGTTTTGTTGTCAATGCCTATATATTTGCCCACTGGGTTCCTTGTATTGTAAAAGCTATTACAAAAATATTATTTGGCAAAAAATCCTCTAAATGGCATCCTACTAAACATGTTGGCGTTAGTACCATACCTTAAATATAATATATTTTTTAATACTTGAACTTGTAAAGATCTTGTTCATTTTAAGAATAATGCTAATATGTAGCATGTTAATTGTAGAATTTACCAAAATATTTTCTATTGACATGTAAGAGCTTAATTTGATGAATTTGGATTAAGTATTATGTATAAAATGTTTAAATTGATTAAAAACTTTTATTTCAAACTTTTAAACTAGTTTACATTAATGATTTTTAGTTTATTATTAGTATTATAATTTATTCAATTAATAAGTTGGTTGTTAAAAATGGAGAAATACATGCTTAAAAAAATGATGTTATCAACAGTGGCAGCATCCGTAATCCTAGGTGGAAGCTACTTGCCTTGCTTTGCTGAAGGTGATACTTTTGAAAATATTTGTTTGTTCCCAGTTCGATTGGTAGGATCAACTGTTGGTACTATTGTTGGTGTACCTGAAGGAGCAGTTAAAGATGGCGTTCGTGGTGCTATTAAGTCTACTAAATTAGTCGCTGGCAAGCTTGGTAACGAAGATGGTAAATATCAACAAACAGCTGCTGCTGTATTAGCTGGGCCATTTGGTTTGGTTGGTGGTGGTGTCTTTGGTTTGTTTGATGGTGCTTGGCATGGTATGAAAACTGGTTATGAAAAACCATTTTCAAAAGATGCTTTTACTTTTAAAGATGAATAATTAATTATTATCTAAATTGATGATTAATAAAAATAGGTATTACAAGTTTTATTTGGGTATTAATATGAAAAAACAAAATGTAAAAAATAATATAGTTGCTTTATCATTGTTAGCTTCAATGGCTATATCTATGAATGTCAACTGTAAAGCTGCTGATGGTTTCCTCGGTG
>DAHXLC010000093.1 GCA_027371815.1 Candidatus Melainabacteria bacterium
AATATTGCGGCTCAAGGAATTACCCTGGTTAAAGGCTTAACGGGTTATGACCTTACGCAAATAGGTGGGGCTAGTTTAAAGCAACCGCAAAAACCGGAAAATAATGTGGCGAAAACTTCTGAATTGAGTGACAAACCAAAGCTTTAAAATTCTTATAACTGGATCGCCTGGTGTTGGTAAAACTTCTTTAGCTAATAAATTAGCTAGAACATTGAAACTTGGTTTAATACCTGAACTAAGTCGTCTAATTTGTAATGAATTAGGTTTTGTTAGTCCAACAGCTATTCCTGATTCGTTAGTGTTTAATTATCAAGTTTTAAATCGTCAGCTGGAAGCTGAAAATAAATTAGACACTTTTATTGCAGATCGAGGCGTAGTTGATTGTTACGCTCAATACCAGCGCTGGCATTTAGCTAGTGCGATGACTAGTGATGCCGAAAAATATTACCAGCTTTGTCTAGCCCATGCGCAAAAATATACCCATATTATTTTTATTCCCCAAATGTTTGCTGTTAAAGAAGATGGTTTTCGCTGGACGGATGCAATTTATTTACTCCAAATTGAACGGCTGATTAAGAGTACTCTTTATGACTTTAACCTGTTGCCCCGAACTTACTTTATTCAAAATGACAACCTTGAATTACGCTTAGAAGAGGTAGTTCAATGGCTTTGCGCTTAATATTAACCCTTATATATTTAATGCTGATTCAATTTAGTCTAGTTAATACAGCTTACGGTCAAAAGCTAAACTCTAAAGTACGTTTAATTAGTTTGTCCCCATCCAATACTTTATTAATTAAAGAATTAAACGCTCAAACTAGTCTTATTGGTATAAGTTCTTATTGTCGTCAATTCTATCCGCAAGGAAATATAGTCGGTGCCTTTACTTCTTTTAATCTTGAAAAAATAATTTATCTAAAACCTGATTATATTTTACTGGTATCAGGGCAGGAAGGAATGCAGCAACGTCTGAGTAATATTGATTTAACCTCATACAAACTAAAATATCGACATTTTCCAGTTTTGATTTTACCTAATCATAAAATTAGTGATATTACTAATAATTTACTACTTTTAGGCAGACTTACTGGTAAAGAGGCCTTAGCTTGCGCTAAAGAACATAAGTTTAATAGAGGCTTAAGTGATTTAAAGACGATTCTGTCCGGTAAGACCAAGGTTCGGGTTTTTTACTGTTTATGGACTAGTCCACTGATTACGGCAGGAAATCGTAGTTTCTTGAACGATATTATTAATATTTGTGGTGGCATAAATATAGCTAACTATATTTCTAAAGATTACCCTAGCCTTAATCAAGAAACCCTGGTTAAATTAAATCCGGATTATATATTTTTACCAAGTAATGTAAGACCCAGTGATTTTATAACGCAACCACTACAAAATTATTTAAACGCTTATAAGTATCATTGTGTAGTTAATTATCCAAATGATAATTTTTTAAGTTACCCCTGTTTAAATATTGTTGAAGGTATTTACTGGCTTGCCTTAAAGCTTCACCCTGAAGTTAAGGATAAGCTTAATAATTGGTATGCTAAGTATCGCTCGATTTAGTATAATTAATTTGATAATTTAAACTTTTAAGGATAAATAAGGAGCCGTTGTGACTAATACAAATGAATCTACATTAGCTAATAATCTAAATAGATTACAGTTGGAACGTTTAGGTAAACTCAATAAACTTAAAGAAAATGGCGTGAATCCATATCCCTATACTTTTTCCCGAACCCACATGGCCAATGAATTACAGGAAAAATATAGTCAGTTGCCAGCTCATACTGAAACTAAAGATGAAGTTCGAGTTTGTGGGCGCATCATAAATGAGCGAAATACCTGGATGTTTATTGATCTTATTGATGATAGCGGTAAAATCCAGCTTTTTTGTCATAAGGAAAGTCTTACTAGTTTACTTATCGAACAGTTAAAACTATTGGATAAAGGTGATTTTATTGGTGTTACTGGTACAATACGCCGGACTAAAGCTGGCGAATTGTCAATTCGGGTATCTGATTACACCGTTTTATGTAAGTCGCTTCAGCCTTTACCGGATGGCTTTGATGCATTCAAGGATGTTGAGGATCGTTATCGCTATCGTCATTTAGATCTTATTATTCACCCTAATGTAAAACAAAATTTTAAATCCAGATCAAAAATAATTGCTGAAATTAGGCAATACCTTGACAGTCATAATTTCCTGGAAATTGAAACGCCGGTTTTACTTGTAAGTGCTGGAGGGGCTGATGCTAGGCCTTTTCAAACTCATCATAACGCATTAGATATTGATCTTAATTTACGTATTGCTACTGAACTTTATTTAAAGCGTCTAATTATTGGTGGCTTTGAACGTGTTTATGAAATTGGACGGGTGTTTCGTAATGAAGGTATAAGTACCAGGCATAATCCGGAATTTACGATGCTTGAATTGTATGCTGCTTATGGTGATTATAATGAGCTAATGGATTTTACGGAAAATATGTTGGAATATGTGATACTAAATACCGTAGGTAAATTTCAATTTGAATATATTGATCAAATGCTTAATTTTACTAGGCCGTTTTTACGTATTTCCATGATTGACAGTATTCAAAAATATTGTAATTATGATTTTACCAGTATAACAAATTTTGATGAGGCTGTAGAAATTGCCAGAAAGCTTAATGTGCCTTTATCGAAAAAGGAAGATAGTGTTGGACGCATTATTAATCTTATCTTTGAAGAATTGGTATCACCTGAATTAATTCAGCCAACGTTTATTACAGACTATCCTGTTGAAGTTTCACCACTTACTAAAATTCACCGGTTCAATTCAAGATTAACCGAACGTTTTGAACTTTATGCCTATGGTCGAGAAATTGCTAATGGTTATTCAGAGCTTACTGATCCAATTGATCAAAAGAACCGTCTGCTTGACCAGGCTAAACTTAAATCAGCTGGAGACGAGGAAGCTATGCCTTATGATAAAGACTTTATCTATGCAATTGAATGTGGTATGCCCCCAACGATGGGTTTAGGGATTGGAATTGACAGGTTGGTTATGCTTCTAACTAACAGTGCATCAATTCGTGATGTCATTGCTTTCCCAACTTTAAAGCCACTCTCGGATTAATTAGCACCTAATGGTAACTAGGACAACTGCCTCTTGACAGCACTGTTATCGCTTAAGTCTGCTGTGGTATTAAACTTTAATTGTAGAGCAGGATATTAGAAGCTCAATATTAGGTGGGATAAGCTGCTTAACAGGCTTAATTTTTATTATTACTTGAACCAGTATTGGCTTTGGCTTCTTTGCCAAGGGTTGAGTTGTTTTTGGCCGTAGCACTATTTTTATTTAATTCCTGCTTAAGTACTTCCATCGCTTTATTTAGCTGAATATCTTTATTGTCTTTAGGTGAGCGTTTAAAATTGCTCATAGTTATGTCAATCCACCAAGGGCCATGTCCCTTTTTATAATCAGATTCTTTAAGCTTAACCTGGTAATCAGGGATGATGCCAACTTTATGAATGTCGGTATCATTAGGAGTTAAATAACGGGCAATTGTAACATTAATGCCAGATCCATCATCGAGGCGGTTAATCTGTTGGACTAAGCCTTTACCAAATGACTTTTGACCAACTAATTTAGCTCGACCATTATCACGTAATGCGCCACTTAAAATTTCACTGGCTGATGCTGAGCCACCATTAATTAATAATATTAGGGGTTTATTGGTTAGTGGATCACCTATTGATGGTTGCGAAGTTTTATAACCCTCTGAATCAATGGTACTTACAATTATGCCTTTGTCTAGGAACATATTGGCAATTTCAATAGCATTATTTAAGAGCCCGCCAGGATTGTTGCGTAAGTCGAGGATTATTCCATTAGCATTTTTGACTTTATCCAGTGCTGTTTTCATTTCATCTTTAGCTTTGGCCGAAATAAAACTTTCCAATCGGATATAGCCAATATTAGAGTCGAGAATTTCCGCATTAGCTACAGCTCTAATAGGTATTTCGGCTCGCATTAAAGCAACTTTGCGTTTATCGTTTTTACGTAAAAATGTAATATTTACTTTGGTATTAACTGGACCTCTTATTTGTTTGACAACTTGGTCTAAGGACTGACCTTTAACAGCCTTGCCATTAATTTCAATAATCTCATCGCCGGGCTGAACGTTAGCTTTGCTGGCTGGAGTACCTTCGATAGGGGCAATAACTACTATTTTATGTTCCTGATTCATACCTAATTGCATGCCCACGCCAAATAAATGAGCTTCAATCTGAGATTTTTCATCATCAAAAGCATCAAGGTCTAAAAATCGAGTATAAGGATCTCCAAGTGAGGCAAGCATTGTTTCAATTGCTTTATGGCTGTCTTCAGAAGTTTTAAGTTTACCGTTATACTTATCCTCCCAACGTTGCCAGTCTTGGCCACCATATTTATGATCATAGTAGGAATCTTTAATAAGATGCCATGATTTGTTGTATAATGCGTCCGGTGTAATGTTTGGGTTTTGGCTTTGCGCAAATACATCACCGCTAGAATCTTGTAAAGCACCTAATTCAGAAATTTTAGCATCTTTATGATTCCAAAGGAAAAACCCTTGAATTATAAGTAATGTAAAAAAGATTACGCCAAAGCTTGACAGCTTAAAGATTCGTGAATTGCCGGGCAAATTCAATTTATTTACTCCTCTCGATAGTCCTTACGAAAATAAAAAATGCTAAAATACTACTAAATATAAATTACCATACTTATCTTGGAAAAATTTGACAAAACATGTCTAAAGCTAAAAATATTTTATTTAAATTTATTAAACCTATAATTAGTATACTCTTAATTTATAGTTTGTTTAAGTTTGGTAAAGTTGATCCTCAACAAATTTATCAAGTTTTTAACAAAGCTAATATTTATCTCTGTAGCCTAGCCTTAGTATTACTTGTTGCTAGCAATTTTATAAGTGCCTATCGCTGGAAACTGTTAGCTAAGGTATTAGGTTTTGACTTAAGTTTATTTCAGTATACCCAGTATTATCTTATGGGATTGTTCTTTAATTTATTTTTACCTTCAACTATTGGTGGAGATTTTAGTCGTTGTTATTATCTTTCTAAAGAGAAGGGAACGTACACAAAGGCTTTATCAAGTGTATTAGCGGATCGGTTTATTGGTATTTCCGTACTGTTTTTATTTGCCAGTTTTGGTCTAATCTTTGCGGTTCAAACAAATTTTATACCTGGGGTATTTAAAATTATAATTGTGGCTGCAACGATAGTAATTTTTGGGTTAGTGCCATTTTTTCCTAAATTCTCAACCCTGTTGTTTAAACAGTCCAATTTCTTATTTCATTTATTTAATAATTCTAGTCTAAGTACTTATTGGAAAGATAAAAGCTTAATTTTAGCAACAATTGCCTGGTCGGTTGTGTTACAAACCGTGATTGTTATCTGTCATGTGATTATTGGTTTTGCTATTGGCTTAACCCAAATTCCATTTTGGTATTATTTTGTTTTTTATCCTATTGTTGCGGTTTTAGCATTTATTGTTCCTTCGATAAATGGTTTAGGTATTAGAGAATGGGCTTATACTTATTTCTTAGGTTTAACTGGAGTTGCTTCTGTTGATGGCATCACTTATGCTTTTATCTGGTTAACCTTAAACACGATAACTTCGTTGCTTGGTGGGCTTATTTATTTACTTGGTGATTTTAAAATGAATAACAGTATTGTGGCTAAAATTCAACATGAAAGAGTATGATTTAAATCAGTTTGGTGCAGTTTTTACGCTTAGCGATTTAGCTGTTATTGATCAGGTTAAGCAAATAGCGAAGATCTGTAATGCAAAAATATACTTAACTGGCGGTTTCATACGCGATCGCTTAATTGCCTTAAGCAATAATGTTGTAGATCATATTTTTGATTATGATTTTGTGGTCGAAGGTTGTCCAGCTACTGAGTTGGCACGTAAAGTTGCCTTAAACTATGCTGGTAATTTTGTCTTATTGGATCAAGCTTTTGATACAGCTAGAGTTATTGTTAATAATGCTATTCAACTGGATTTTGCGGGAATAAGTAATGCTTTCACTAAAGCTATTTCAATAAAAGATGATGTCTTGCGCCGAGATTTTACGATTAATGCCTTAATTTATGATCCTTATCAACCTCATAAAATTATTGATTATGTTGATGGTATCATCGATTTAAAGGATAAACGCATTCGTCATATAAGTAATGATGTATTTACGGCTGATCCTTTAAGATTATTAAGAGCCTTTCGTTTTAGTGGAAGCCTCAATTTTACGATTGCTCCTAAAACTATTTTGCAAATTAAACAAGACCTTAATTATATTACCAGTGTTGCCATTGAAAGAATTAATCACGAGTTGTTTTTAATTATGAGTCTTAAAAACAGTTTCGCTTTAATTAAGCCAATGGCTGATTTAGGCCTGATTGAGCTGATTTATGAAGATTTGGCGGCAACGCATAAGGTATCAGCTAATAGTTATCATCATTTAGGTTTGTTTGAACATAGTCTGGAAACCTATCATCAAGTTGAAATCAACTTTAATGAATTAAATGATTTAACTAAACAGGCTTTAATCAAACCGCTAAATTATAATTTGAATTATTTTACGGCCGTAAAATTAGCCGGACTTTTGCATGATATCGGTAAACCAAGTACCTGGGTGATTCAGGAAGATGGCCGGCACAGTTTTTATAAACATGATTCGCTTGGTGCTAAAATGATAGCGACATTAGGCTTAAAGCATAAATGGCCTAATAATTTAATTAAATTTATGGTTAATCTGGTTAAATGGCATTTGCGCCCAGGTAGTTTATATTATAATGATAGGCCCACACTTAAAGCCATAAATCGTTTTTATAGCAGTGTTAATGAGTATACCCCTAGTTTGATTCTTTTAGCCTTAGCTGATTTAGGGGCAACACTAGGTAGTGGTTTTAAAGAAGCTAATCGCCAAATTCTTAAAAGTGAATTATTAAACTTACTTAGTGGATATTCAATTTATCAGGAAAAACAAAAATTAATACCTAAGTTACTTGATGGTAATCAAATTATTGATTTGTTAGGGATTGATTCTGGCCCTATTATAGGTCAGTTATTAGCTGAACTAAAAGATGCGCAAACAAATGGCGAAATTTCGCAAATCAAAGAAGCACAAGCTTTTATCCAAAACATTTATCATAAAAGGTATTCCAGATAACTAAAATCAAGCTTGACAACAAAGTTAATGCATAAAAGAAATTTTTCCTGGGCATAACAAGTTTAGAAGAGAAAAACTTTAAAATCTACAAAATAAGGCAGTCATTAAATTGATTGATTAGATTTGGCAAGAATAAAACTTATTATATTTAAGGAGACATTATGAACAATAAATTAGAAAAATTACAAAATTATACAATTATTGCCAGGCTCGATGATGCTATTCCTTTAAACACTCCTGAATGGGTAACCGTTGAACAAATGCTTAATCAGATTAGCGAATTTGTCCCAATGAATATGGTTAATAATATTACTGAAGCAATCATTGCTTATGCTGATGATCAAGCTCGACGTGGTTATATTTTAGGGCAAGAAGATTTAGTTAGTGAATTAAAGAAAAAAGCCATTAGAGTTGCTTAAGCTGTAGTTACTATTTTGAGAATGAGAATTATTAATTAGTTAATTTATGAATTTTCTGATTTCCAGTTTAACATTTGATCTGGTGGCAGGCTAATAGCTTTCCAGGATCCAGATATAAAGCCAGCTCCAGCGCCATGCATCGAGACGGCTTCAGTATTTCGATTGGTTAATTTGAGTAAGTTGGCATACCCCTTGAGCAATCTAATCGTAGCTGGATGATCATTGCCAAGCTTTTTGCGACAGATATTTAAGGCTCGTTTATACGTTGGTTCAGCTTTATCCCATTGTTCCTGGACGTGATAAAGAGTCGCCAGGTTATGGAGACTACAGGCAACATCAGGATGTTCTAACCCTAAGACCGTTTCATAGATGCCTAAGGCCTTAAGGGCAAATTCTTCAGCAGTTTGGTATTGACGTTGAAAGTAAAACATTTTAGCTAAATTACTAAGCGCTGTTGCTACAACTACATTGTTCAGGCCAAGGCATTGTTCTTTAATACCTAGTGATTTGCGAAATAAGGGTTCGGCTAAAGGAAATTTGCCCTGTCGACATAAAATTTCGGCCGTAAAGTCAAGTGAATTGGCTAGTCTGGGATTATCATTTTCAATTTGTTCAGCTATAAGTAAACACTGAAAAGCTTCATTTTCAGCATATTCAAAATTACCGAGGCGAATGCCTTCTTCTGCTCTAGTTTTATGAAGTTGCCAGACTTGCGGTAAATTTAAATTCTCTTCAAGTTTAAGGGTTTCTTGATTTTTTTCATTGGGCTGGTACCATTCAAGTTCAATTAAGGCTTCCAAAAGGGAAATATTTTTTTGACGACAGTAATCATAGGCAATACAGGCATGTTCCAGGGTTAGAGTTTGTCTGTCAATTAAATTAATGCATTCAATACCAGCTTTAAGATCTTCAGCTTTAATAATATTGGTTTTCTGGACGACCATTTGATAGATGTTGTCATCCTGCAAACATTCATAAGTTGCATTATGTAAATCTTCACGTTTTACTTTGCCTACTAATTGTAAAAAATTATTTAAGGTAATTTTTTGATTAGATTTACTGATTTTTACTTTAGCAATAGCGTCATTAAAATTAATTTTTTCGGTAAAGATTAATTTCAATGTTTGAATAGCTTCAGAATTAGATATTGAATCGGTGCCAACCATATTTTGTAGTTTTAAGGCCTGGTTAATAATATCATCGCTTGTAATGTAGCCATTAGTTATTAAAACTTCACCAATAGGTTTTTTGGTTATTAAGCCTATTTCCAGTGAACTAACTAATTGGGACTCATTAATAATTCCGGCTAAAACCAGTAATTCGCCAATTCTTAACGTATGACGTTTGGGTAATTGATAAAAGCCTTTTTCAATTAATACTTCTTCAATTGAGGATCGGCGGTTACGGATTTCAGCTAAAGCTTCAATAGCTTGAGTTAAAGTAACTTTTTGGTCGCGTACTAGAATTTGAGCATTAAGAGCAGCTGTTAAAATACTGTCGCTAAGAACACCACACAAAACGAGCATTCGCCCAAAGGGCATGCCTGTGGCTTTGGATTGCGCTAAGGCGGCTTCCAGTTGATTAGCGGTAATTAGGCGCGAACCTATTAAAATATCACCTAATTTAACGCCATGGCTGTCATGAGCTGTTTCAATGTTTTGATAGCCAATACTGTCAAGTGCTTCTTTGACGGTAAGTTTTTCGGTCTGGATTTTTTTTATAGCTAAAGTAGCTTGATTTAAATCAATTTTGTCGTGCCTGATTAATGTTTGTATCTCAATACTGGCTTTGAGGATACGTTCATTTATATAACCTGACATAACTAGGACTTTACCAATAGGCATTTTAGTTTGATTGGCGATATTACAGGCTTCTTTTAAATCAGTATGGGACAGTAAATTCCAGGAAATTAACAGTTCGCCGAGTCGGGTTTTATCAGAAAATTTAAGCTTGTCAGAAGATATTGCCATAAGTGTTAAATTAAAAAAACAAAATTAGTATTAAGGTATATAATGTTACTTCATTAATTAAGTAATAATAAAGTAAATTTGCAAGTTATTAAAGGGATAATAATATTTTTTTTGATATTTGTTAGTATTTTCAGTGGTAAAGTATAAACTATATTTATATTATATCAATTAATAATTAAGCTAATACTATTATATACAATTTTTTTCTAGGTATTAATATGAAAACAACAAATCCTGCCCAAAATGTAGTTAAGACAACTACTTTAGTAGCTCAAGAATTATCGCAAAAGCGTCAAAGTCTTAAATTGGGTAATTTAGCCAAATATGAAGCAAAATTAAAAGACGAAGGTAAATTATTTGTGCGTGACCGGTTAAAGGCTTTATTTGACGATGGGTTTGAAGTTGAAGATGGTATATTTGCTAATTGTCAAAGCAAAGATCTACCTAGTGATGGTGTTGTAACCGGAATTGGTAAAGTTAATGGCGTAAATGTCTGTTATATGGCTAATGATTCTACCGTTAAAGCTGGCTCTTGGGGAGCTAGAACGGTAGAAAAAATTATTCGCATTCAAGAAACTGCTCAAAATCTTAAGTTGCCATTAATATATCTGGTAGATTCAGCTGGAGCTCGTATTACTGATCAAATTGAAATGTTCCCTGGCCGTCGGGGTGCTGGTCGGATTTTTCGAAATCAGATAAATTTATCCGGTTATATTCCCCAAATCTGTTTGCTTTTTGGTCCATCCGCAGCTGGCGGTGCTTATATACCAGCTTTTTGTGATATTGTAGTGATGAATAAAGGTAATGCTTCAATGTATTTAGGTTCACCACGTATGGCACAAATGGTTATTGGTGAAAAGGTAACTTTAGAAGAAATGGGTGGAGCTACCATGCACTGTACGGTTAGTGGCTGTGGTGATGTATTGGTGAATAGTGAAATTGAAGCTATTGAATTTGTCAAGCGTTATCTGCAATTTATGCCAGCTTCTTGTGCGCAACAACCCTTAAAAATGCCGGCTACTGATATCAAAGACTTTGAAAAATCTATTGAAAAAGTTATTCCTTATGAAGAAAATATTCCTTTTGATATGTTTGAAGTTATTCATCGACTTATTGATAAAGATTCGTTTTTAGAAATAAAGGCGTTATTTGCCAGCGAAATAATAACCGGTTTTGCGCGTTTAAATGGAGAAGCTATTGGTATTGTAGCCAATCAGCCTAAAGTTAAAGGTGGCGTTTTATTTCCGGATTCAGCTGATAAAGCCACACGTTTTATTTGGCTTTGTGATGCTTTTAATATTCCCTTACTGTTTTTAGCTGATGTACCAGGATTTATGATTGGTACTAAAGTTGAAAAAGCTGGTATCATTCGTTCTGGGGCTAAAATGATTTCAGCAGTATCCAGTGCTACCGTCCCGAAAATTTCAGTTATTGTGCGTAAGGCCTATGGAGCTGGGCTTTACGCCATGTGTGGACCTGCTTTTGATTGTGATGCCTGTATTGCCCTACCTACAGCCTGGATCGCCGTAATGGGTCCAGAGGCCGCTACCAATGCAGTTTACTATAATAAAATTATGGAATTGCCTGAAACTGAACGAGCTGACTATGTAAAACTAAAGCGTGATGAATATCGCTTAGACGTTAACTTATATAAATTAGCCAGTGAAATGGTTGTGGATGATATTATTGAACCATTGCAATTAAGATCTGAATTAATTAAACGATATGAAATTTATCAAAGTAAGGAAATTCCAAGATTAAATAAGAAAATCTCAGTTTTGCCAGTATAAATTAAACTCAAAAGTTTTTAATATAAACTGGTAAACATTGTTTTAGTTGCATCTAGATTATTTGGTTCTAAATTATGATAATGCCAAAATAATTAATGCTTAAAATTATTTGCTGATTCTATTTAAAATTTAGCGGGCATATATTACTTAGATAAAACTAAATTATGCTTACCAGTTTTAAGTATTATGGCGCAGTTTCAGCTTAACTTTAAATATCAGACCCCGCAACAAAATGTAGCTTTTATATTTGCTTGCGTTTTGTTGCCCTTTTGGTCTATTTTAGTTCCAATTTTATTAGGTACATTTATAAAAATGTATTTTGCTGGCAATATTCCAATTTCACCATTTGGTTTCTGGCTTGTGCTTGGATTGCTTATTTTGGCAATTTTTGCGGGAATATTTTTTACAGCTTTGGCTGAAGATGATAGGCTTTTTATAACTAAAGAAGGGATATCTTTTCCATTGCGATTTTTGCCAAAACTCGCATTTAAACGTACTAAATTTTGGGAAGATCTAAGTGAAGTAGATTATATTAGTTCAGCCAACTTATTAATTTTAAAATTTAAATTCTTGAGCTTAATTAGCCTTAATCTTAATCTTTTAGCTAAAGAAGAATTAGAAAAATTTTTACTAAGTATCGAAATGTGGGGGAAAAATGTAAAATTAGCCCCAGCCTTTATTGAATTTCAAGAATCGACTAAAACCAATAATAGTCAAAGCTTAACCTATACTAAAATGTGGGAAGATGAATTGAGTCGTAGATTTTCTAATACAGCCTTTATACCTTTAGATCCAGGCGCCAAATTAAAACAGGGGAAATTAGAAATTATTCGTCAGATTGCTTTTGGTGGATTTGCTGCCATATATTTGGCGCAATTAAATAAACAAGATTTAGTTATCTTAAAAGAAATTGTTATCCCGCAAAATGCCAATCCCGAAACGAAAGAAAAAGCCTTACAAAATTTTGCCAAAGAAGCGCAACTTTTGGCTAAACTAAATCACCCCCATATTGTTAAAGTTAAAGACTTCTTTGTTGAAGAATTACGTCAATACTTAATGATGGATTATGAAACGGGACAAGATTTAAGACAACTGGTAAGCCAAAACGGATTAGT
Organism: Candidatus Melainabacteria bacterium; assembly: GCA_027371815.1. Lineage (GTDB taxonomy): Bacteria > Cyanobacteriota > Vampirovibrionia > Obscuribacterales > JAKAZS01 > JAKAZS01. The sequence goes on from DAHXLC010000093.1 coordinate 12,509, forward strand.
TAATGAGCGTGATGCTATAGCCATAGGTCTAAAAATTGCTAAAGCTATTCAATATTTACATAATCATACGCCACCAATTATTCATCGGGATATTTCACCCGATAATATAATTTTAAAAAATAATGGTGAAGTTTTAATTATTGATTTTGGGGCAGCTAATGAATTCATGGGTACAGCTACCGGAACTTTAATAGGTAAACAAGCTTATATGGCTCCAGAACAGTTACAAGGCAAAGCAAATTTAACTAGTGATATTTATGGATATGGTGCTACGATTTACTTCTTATTAACTGGTCGTGATCCAATGCCATTAGCTAATGCTGAAGTAAAACAGGTATTACCTAACATTAATGAAGATTTAAATGAGTTAATTTATCAAACTACGCAGTTTGAGATTAATGATCGAATAAATGATATAGCTATTGTAATAGCTAGCTTGGAAAGAATTGCTCAAAAATTAGCTGACCCTAAATTATTATAAGTTAATAAAGTAATTTGTATTTATTTAATTTATTAATTACTTCCTAGATTAATTACTTTTTGGACATCTGTTTCAGGAAGATCTAATAATTCGGCAATTTTTCTAATTTCTAATTTTTTCTTTAAATACAAAGTTTTGATTATTTGGGCTCGTTCTGGTGCTTTACCTCTAGCTTTACCTTTAGCTTCGCCATTAGCACTGCCCATGCGATATAAATCGGTTTCTTTAGCATTAATTTTTAGCGTTATGTGATTCACCTCAATATCTTTAATTTAAATGTTTATTCGACATTAAATGATATTTTTGTGAGATTTTGGGTATTAAAATTTTATTAATCGTTTAGACTAAAAGCTAATTACAAGTTATTCTTTTAAATTTTATGAAATCATTAGATAAAATTACTAATAATCATGAAACTATTGACCAGGTTAAAAAAACACCTTCAAATAAAATCAACTTGTTTTCTTTAATTACTATGGCTGGTCAGTCACAAAATTCTGATTTAACTAATACTAAAAATGATACAACTAAACAGACTACTAATAAAAGGTTTCAGCTTAATGCTAATATTGTCGATAATATCCAAGCTAATAAAATTATCCAGCCAGAAAATAACATGTTTAATAAAAATGCAACTGTCTTGGATTCGGTTTTAATTAAAGAAAATCCTAATATTAAAGGAACGTTAATTCCTAAGCTGGATACTTATGCCGAATTAATTAAAACTTCAAATGAATTAAAAAGTGTAATGCATTTTTAAGCAATGGTAGTATTGATGTAGGTAGTAATCATATAAAAATTAATTTAGAGACATTAAAACCAGATCAAAATGCTAACGACTGTAACACAAATTGGAAGTTCTATTCTAAAATAAACGGTGAAAGAGATTATTTAGGGCAAATAAGTGATAATGTATTTATGAATGTTATTATGCAAAACCGTGATCCTCAATTAAGTTATGTTGAAGATAAAAATTTTGATTATAAAGATACTCCATTTGAAAATTATATTCAAGGTAAAAGCAAGAATCAATATAATTCAACTTTACCAACTACCTGTGAATTAAGTATGCTAGCTTACGAGCTTACTGGCAATAGTACTAAGCTTTTAATGTATGGAGCAAATAATAGTACTTTTAAAAATTTAATAACTATTAATAATCCAAATGATTTAATGAAAGCTATCGAAGCTAATTCTCCTAATGGTCTATTAATTTTTGTTCATAGTAGTTGTATAAAAGAAAAAGAAAATGATAAAGATTTAAATTTAAATAACGATGGTCATATAATTACGGCTATAAAATTAAATAATGACCATAAAACCTTTAATATATCCAATCAATGGGGAGTTAAATCAGATCGTGATTATACTTTATCAGAGCTTTATAATGCCATAAAAGGAGTTAAATAATGCCATATTTTGATTTTAACTATAATCACTATATTAATGTTCGCCAAGAAATTACTATTAAAAAACTTATAGCCCAAAACAGTCCTAAACCAGACTTAGATTTAACAAATTTAAAATTAGATTTAATTAAATCTGTTACAATACCCGACATATGGCAGTTAACTAAGATTGAAGAAGGTTCAAGTGCTTGTACTGGATATAACCATTGGTATGTATTAAATTATAATTTAATAGCTAATCCTTTAATTAAGCTTACAATTGGTCGCAATGGCTGTAAGTTTTTTGTTCAAGAAGATTCTGCCAAGGAGTTTTATGACATACTAAATTTACCAATAGATAAATTGCCAAAATGCCCTACTGTAGCCCAAATGAATAGCCATGGTATGCATTATGCATTATTTGACGAGAATATGTGGTTTAATAAATATACAAAACAAGCCAAGTCATCAACTTTTTTTATTGACTATGAAATTCATAAACTAGAAATTACTGAAGTAAATAATAAAAGAGTATTATATTCTAAAGGCATAAGATATAATAGATTTAAAAATTCTAATTATGATATAAACGAAGGCTATGAACCCGAGCAATATGTGGCTGAAATAATTATTCCAGTTAAAGTAACAGCTAAAGCTGGTAAACTTATATTTAATAATGATACTGGTAATAATTCCTGTAATGAAGTAGTGTCTATTACGGCACCATATGCAAAAATTACCAAGGAAGAATGGGTTAAGTATAAAGAGCTTTTACCAGAAATAATAAATTCAATTAAATGGCGAATTTAAAAATTGCTATTGCTAAATTGGTCAACAATTATTTGGTTTTAATTGACCTTCCCCCCCCAATTGTAGACACCTTCGCAGCAGTTAAAATTTATTTGTTGATTTATTAGCGGACTTAACAATTTACTTGACAGGAATTATACGATCTGTAAAATTTTGGATCTAATTTTTTTAATTTAAAATTTGCTTTTTATCGTTTTAGCAAGCAATTGGTAGTTATAATATTAGTAATGATAAAATTAATATTGATTAAATAAGGTAAAATATGCAAAATAAAGATCGTGAAGCTAAAAGTAAAGCTATCCAAGAAATTTTTGCAAATGATCAAAATGTAACCCTAGAAGTTAATCTTGATAATAGTGTTAGCCACAATAATGCAGATATTGCCAATAATGAAACTGATGCCAATGATACAATAGCTAATTTATCCAAGATTGTTAGTCAAGATAATGTCGACGTTAGTGAATCTAATATTCCTGATCAAAGTTTAAGTTTTAAAGACATATTGCCAATAAAATTAATTGTAATTTTTTTAGGATTATATCTTTTTTCTTTAATATTAAATAAATATACCTTGAATATTTCACCATTAATAAATATAAGTTTTTTATTCTTTAAATCAGCGGTTTATTTAAGTAGCATATTGTTTAATTTGTTAATATTTGCCACCAATCTAATTAATTTAGCGAAAATTGTTCAAGCTAATTTGGGTATTAACCCTGGTTTGACTTTATTAAAAATCAAGCAATATGCTGGCATTTCAATTGCTTTAATTATCCTTACCAGTTTTTTGAATATCTTTAATGTTAATTTTGCTCAGCCGACTTCATCTTTGTATTTAACAACATATCAAAATCTAGTTATGTATTTAAGCAATAATTTACTGTATTTGCAAAGTTTAAAAATTCTTACGGTTTTTAGTGATTTTTGTGTTCCCAGGCTATTATGTTTAACTGAAATTTTTACACTATCCTGGTTATTTATTTATTTTAAGCCAATATATAGTTATTATCGTAAATTTGCTAGTTTATTTGGTTTTAAAGAATTACAGAATAAAAATTATGTAAGTAGAATTACTGGATATTCACGCCAGCAATTACTTAAAATTCATAAGTTATATTATACCAATATTAATGGTCTAATTTGTCTTAATGTCTTAATTATTGTTATGGCTCTTTTTGTTAAGTCAATAGTTTTACCAATAATATTTTTTTGCACCCAATTAATATTTTGGTATGAAATAATTACCTTCGTTAAGCTAATTCGTCACTTAAAGCTAAATAAAATTGAAAGCAAAATTTATCCATCTTTAAGTAATGATATTATTATTCCTTATAAATTAGAATCAGGGCTGGAAAAATGGTTTTGGCAGCGATTTAATCAACCTGGATCAAAGAAAAAAATCTTAATAATTATAATCCTTATTTTAACTTGTTTTTCAAGTATTGGTAATTATCTGTTAATAGCTTTAAGCAAATTTACTAATTTGCTTAATTTGGCAAATGGCTCCGGTTATAAAGCTTTAGCTCCCGCTCAGATTATTAGTAATTTACAGGTTTTAAGCTCACTATTTTTTTTGATTTTAATATGTATTATTTTGTCATTTTGGTATTTACGCAGGCTATCACTAAAGCCCACTTTGATTAAAATAAATTCGCAAGGTATTGCTTTTGGTCGTAGCGTAAATGATATTAAATATGTTGATGAGATTATTTACTGGCAAAATATTAAAAATATTCGTATAGATAATGCGCCGAAAAATATTCTTAATAAAACCTTGGTTTTTGATATTAATACACAAGCCAATATTCAGCAAAATATTCACAATGGTGTGCGAACCTGGATGTATGTCTTAGAAGGGTTAAATAGTGTTAAACCAAGTAATGAATTTAAAATCAATTTAAATGCGATAACTGATTTTAATCATCGTGAATTAATCTTAAAAGCCATTGAAAAATATGGTAACCAAATACCTCGCGATGCTAGTGTAATTGAAATGTTACAAACCCCTAGCGAGCATAGTTATACCGATATCTGGCTTCAGGCGCTAGCTAGTCCACCCAAACGCAATAGTTTAAAACCCTTAGAAATGGATTGTCACCTTAAAGATTTGCGGTATCGGGTAATTGGCTATCTGGCTTCTGGTGGGCAAGGCTCAACTTATGTGGCTTATGATAGTGTGCTTAATCAGGAAGTTGTGTTAAAAGAATTTATCTTACCGGTATTTGTTGATTTAAATGTACGCAAAGATGCTTTGACTCAATTTGAAGCTGAAGCAAAAATTTTAAAAAAAATCAACCATCCTCAAATTGTAACCTTAATTGATTATTTTACGCAGGATCACCGAGCTTACCTTGTTTTAGAATATATTCAAGGGGTTACTTTAAAAGAAATTATTTTACGAGATGGATTTATGGAAGAAAATAAAGTAATTAATATTAGTATTCAATTGCTTAAAGTTTTGCAATATTTGCATCATCAGAATCCGTCCATAATTCACCGTGATTTGACTCCGGATAATATTTTGTTACAGACTAACGGTGATATTAAGATTATTGATTTTAATGTCGCAAAGCAAAGTAATACTGTAACTATTGTTAGTAAAGTAGTTGGCAAACATGCTTATATGCCACCAGAACAGTTTCAAGGAACCGTATCGACCCAAAGCGATATATATAGCTTTGGCGCAACTATGTCTTATCTGCTGACAGGTCATGAACCTACCCCAATTTCGGCTGCTAATCCCCAAAAGCTAAATAATTTAATTAGTGATAAAATTAACAATATAGTCTTAAAAGCTACTGCTTTAAAATTAGCTAATCGGTATGAGCATGTTCAAGATATACTAACAGAAATTGAAACTTTAAGCTAAATCGGTAAAGTAATATTTGATTTGTAAAATTATTGCCAATGGCCATAAAACTCTTAAAGAATTTAAATTTTTTTTTTAATATGGTGTTATATGAATGAAATGAATAATTTAGTCCCCAAAAAAAATTTTAATTTAACAGCTATAGTTTTGGATATTTTTTCTGGCATTCAAAAACAAGATAGGTTTTATCCATATTTAATTTTAGCCATTAGTTGTATTTTAACTAGTGGTATATTTGAAGCTTGTAATAGCAGTTTGGGGATCTATTTACTGGGGTATTATAATTTAATGTTAAATAATAATACTAGTGCTATTAATTCTTTTTCGCAATTGATTAAGAGTGGGGAAAACTTTGATTATCTTTATGCTTTAAGAGGAAAGGCCTATGCAGATCTTGGTCAATACAACTTGGCTAATCAGGATTATTTAAAAGATTTAAATTTACACCCATGTCATAATATGGTTAGAATTGAACGGGCACAAGTTTTTTTACAAAAACATGATTATGCAAAGGCTTTAAAAATTTGTGATTATATTAAGAA
>DAHXLC010000295.1 GCA_027371815.1 Candidatus Melainabacteria bacterium
TGAGACTAACTCTGCAGAAACTTATTCGCATGATATTAACCAACAAATTGAATTGATTAAAAATTCAGGTTATTTTGATGAAAATTGGTATTTGAATAAATATCCTGAAGTGAAAAATAATTATAAAAATATAGTGGCACATTATCTGCTTTATGGGTATAAAGAAGGTAAAAGTCCAGGTCCTAATTTTGACAATAATTTTTATTTACGAGAAAATTCTGATGTAGCCAGTTCAAATACTAATCCCTTAATTCATTATTTGAATTTTGGTAGATTTGAACAACGGGCAGCCAATATAAAAGAAAGAATTAAATTTGAGAATTTGAATTTAATTGACAACTGTTCTTACTTTGATGAAAAATGGTATTTAGATAATTATCCTGAAATTGCTGATGTTAATATAAAACCTAATCTTCATTATTTAATTTATGGCTATAAAGAAGGTAAAAATCCGGGAGCTGACTTTGATAATAACTGGTATTTAAATTTTTATCCTGATGTAAAAGAACTTAATTTAAACCCTTTAATCCATTATTTACAAACTAAGGATAATGATGAACGTTATATTAATCAAAATGATCTGGAAACAAAAGATAATGTGGTGAAATTAATTCTAAATTCAGGTTATTTCAATGAAAATTATTATTTAGCGAATTATCCTCAAGTTAAACATTTAAATATTGAACCAGCCTTACATTATTTGATTTATGGCTATAAAGAAGGTAAAAATCCAGGAGCTGACTTTGATAATAACTGGTATTTAAATTTTTATCCTGATGTAAAAGCGCTTAATTTAAATCCTTTAATTCATTATGTGAAAACCAAAGATACTGATGAACGTTATGTTAATTATAATGAAAAACAAATTAAAGAAAATTTAAAATTATTAAAAGAATCCGAGTTGTTTGATGAGAGTTATTATTTAAGTCAATATCCGCAAGTAAAAGAATTAAATATTGATCCAGCTTTACATTATTTACTTTATGGATATAAGGATGGTTATAATCCCAGTCCTAAATTTGATACCAATTGGTATTTAAATTTTTATACTGATATTAATAATTTAAACACCAATCCATTACTGCACTACTTAGAAGCAGGTATACTTGAAAATCGCCATGTAAATATTGAAGATTTTTGTGGAATTAAATTAGATAACGATAAGTTACTAGAACTTAAGGCCAATGGTAAAAATACCTTATTAATAATTAGTCACGATGCTAGTCGAACTGGTGCTCCAATTCTTGCCTATAATTTAATTAAACAATTTAAAAAAAATTACAATGTAATCACTTTGACACTTAATGATGGAGATCTTTGTAATTATTTTAAAGAGGTTTCAGATTATTTTCTTGACCCAGATATGAGTATTAGAGAATTGCCTGATTTAATGAATTATTTAATTCAAAGCATAAATAAAATCTGTCCATTATATTATGCTATTGTTAACAGTGCTGATTCGGTTTATTCATTTGCAGGTTTAGTTAAAAATGATATTCCTAGTGTATCTTTGATTCATGAATTTGCAACATATTATCAGGATAATATATATTGTTTTGAACAGATTAGTAATCAGGCTGACCAAATAGTTTTTTCCACTAATTCAACCATGAATAATGCTTTAGATCTTTGTCCAAATTTTGCTAAGGAAAAAATCAGTATACTTCATCAAGGATATGGTGAAATACCAGGAAATATCGCTTATGATTCTGAAAAGCATAATTCTTTAAAAAATTTAATGCTGGATAAATATATTAAAAACATAAAAAATGATAGTTTTCTGGTTTTTGGCTGTGGAACTAGAATTATTAGAAAAGGTGTAGATTTATTTGTAAGTTGTGCTGATAATATTTCTAAAAATTACCCAAATCAAAATATAAAGTTTATTTGGATTGGTAGTAAATTTAAATATGAGCTATTAGCTACCTATACTGCCTATTTAGATTATTA
>DAHXLC010000114.1 GCA_027371815.1 Candidatus Melainabacteria bacterium
CGCAAAGAGCTCTGGACTTTACTTATGCGATGGAGGTTTTTATCTTGAACGCGTAACATGTCAATTTGCGAATTAGCATTATCTTTTTTAAGGGCAACCTTTTCATATTTTTGGCTTAATTCGTTTAAATCTTGACAGGCTTTTTCGAAATCTGTATATAATTCTTTAGAATATTTGGTTTGTTCAAAGCTTAAACTGTGAATTTGTTCACTGTGTAATTTGTTTTGAACTTTAGCTAATAAGTCTTTATCAATGTCTTCTTCATTGATAAATTCAACTTGACTCTTATAGGCAAGTTTTGTTTGAATATTATTCGTTTTTGTGCTTAAAAATATTGGTACAGTTATTGAATTACTATGTAATTTAAGTTTTTGAACAATTTCATGATCATTAAATTCATAGGCCGATTTATCTAAAATTATTAAATTCGGCATTGTCTGGTTTAATTTTTCTAGAGCTTTTTGAACATTGTCAAATTCATAAAGTTCAACAACATTGTGCAGTATTTTATTATATCTTCTCCTTAACACACGGTCTTGATGAATTAAGAAAACAATAGAGTTGGCAATATCAATATTTTCGGAATACATAAGATAAGAGAAATTGTTAAGGGAAAAGGTAATAGGGTAATAATTTTAATTTTAAGCTATAAAATATAAAAATTCCTTAATTATTACTGAATAAGTAAAGAACTTAAAATATTAATTAAAAAATTTATCATACCAGGTTTGAAACATAAGTAAAGTCCAGAGCTCTTTGCGTAAATCAACTTTATGTTCTTGGTGGAGGTAAAGCATATTAGCTATATATTCATTGTTGAAAATTTCTTGTTGGGCAATAAATTTAGGATCAAAGAAGCGAATGGTTAAATCTTTTAAATCTTCATTAATCCATTTGGCCACAGGAATACCAAAACCTTTTTTGGGGCGATTAAGAATTTCTTGAGGCAGTAAATCTTTAAAGGCTTCACGAAATAAGTATTTAGTGGTTTGTTGGTGAATTTTTAAATGTGTGGGCAAGCTTAAGGCAAATTCGACAATTTTATGGTTTAAAAATGGTAGTCTTAACTCTAAAGAATTTGCCATCGATGCCCTATCTGATTTGACCAGTAAATCATCTGGTAAATATGAACTTAAGTCAAGTAGCATTACTTTGTCAAGTTCTAGATCTAAACCATTTAAAGTCGGAAATAAAGTTTTGGGTAACGTACCTGAATTTAATAATTCTAACTCATTAGTTAATTCACTTAAATTAGCAGTTTTAAGTAATTGATTTTGTTCACTAAGATTAAATGAACCCATCCAACGTAAATGCCTTGTTAAATAAGGAGCGTCAAGATGTTTAAAAAAACGTTTGGCTTTATAATCTAGACTTAAATTTTTATGCGACACTGGCAATGCTGAAACAAACTTTTCCAGAAAATTGTGCCGGATAAATTTAGGAATTCTACTTAAGGATTTGGCATAATTATGCGCCATATACGTTGGGTAACCACCAAACAATTCGTCGCCACCTTCACCAGCTAAAGCAACGGTAACAGATTGGCGAGCCATTTTAGCCAGGAAAAAACTTGGGATAATTGAGGCATCACCAATAGGTTCATCAAGGACTTTCCATAAATCATTAAAGCAATCTCTAGCTATATTGGCTTTAAAGATATAATTATGATGATTGAGACCTAATTTATCGGCCATAGCCTTAGCATGGATGGATTCATCAAAAGACTTATCCTCAAATCCTATGGAAAAACTGTTTAAGGGCTTTTGGTTAATTAACTGACTAGCAAATAGGGCAATGGCTGATGAATCTAGACCACCAGATAAAAATACGCCTAGCGGAACTTCACTGATCAAACACTTTTCAATTGATTCTTGTAAAAGATTGCGGAAAATTGAGCTAGCTTCGTTTTTAGTGATATTATGGTTGATTTGTGTTTTGGGATGCCAGTAAGGTTTAATTGTTATTGAATTACCAAGTTTTAAGGTTAAGTAATGCCCTGGTAATAATTTTTGGATGCCAGCAAATAAGGAATCAGGGCTGGGTACATATTCAAGGCTTAAATATTGTGAAATTGCTGATTGATTGGGATTTAAAGTTATTGCAGGATGTTTTAATAACGATTTAATTTCAGATCCAAAGATAAATGTATCACCAAATATTCCATAATGAAGGGGTTTTTCACCCAGGCGATCGCGTGCGATAAATAATTCCTGTTTTTGACTATTCCAAATAGCAAAGGTAAACATGCCTTCTAGGTAGTCAAGACATTTCTCTTGATATTCTTCATATAAATGAATAATACATTCAGTGTCGCTTTTACTCGTAAAAGTATGACCAAGCTTGATTAATTTTTCATAAAGATCGCGATAATTGTATATCTCACCATTAAAGACTATCCATAAAGTTTTGTCTTCATTAGTTATAGGCTGTTGACCAGTGGATAAATCTATGATGGCTAATCTGCGCATGCCCAAGGCTATTGGTCCATTTAGATAGTAACCTTCATCATCAGGACCGCGGTGATATATGGCTTCACCCATAGCCTTAAGCACTGATTGAGTGGAGGATAAATCATGCCTGTTTTGACTTAAATATCCAAAAATACCACACATAATAAAACCCCTAAAAAAAGCAATTATTGAATAATTATATTTTAAATTTAATTATTTGGGTATAGTGCATTATGATATATATAATGATATTATTTTGTTTATATTTTCGTATTTGATTTTAAAGGAAGAATATTAATGCTAGTAAACCGTTTAATTATGTTCATTTTAATATTTTTTGCTTGTCTTAATTCTTCCTTGGCTAAGGAAACTGCTTGTGTTATGCAACAAAAAGGTGGCGATCTTGGAGCTGTTTTTATGGTAATTAGTAAAAGTGGTTTTCGTTTAGATACATCTTTTGGCAGTATGGTTTCAAATATCCATGATCAAAATAATTATGTCTATAATATGCAAAGCAAAGTCTATTGTAATGCTAGAGGAAAAATTTTCACTAGACGATTAAGTGATTTAAAGCCTAGTAGTGTTGGTTCTAAACATAATTATAAATTCATGAGTTGGAAAAAAATTGGCCATGCCAAAATTTGTGGCTTAAACACTAATTGTTACGAGTATCGTGGACAAAAAGCACTTTCAAAAGATAATATTGAAGTTTTGGTTATTAAAGTTTGGTACGCTACTGATATCATTTTGCCTAAAAATATTAATTCTATTTTTCCCTTAACTGAAGAATTTGGTCACAAAGAAGGTTTACCGCTTAAAGTTCAAAAAAAATATATTGATAAAGATTTAAATGGACAAATTTTGTCCATAAATAAAAAAGATGAATGGTCGACAAGTAAAGTTGAAACAGCTATGATTGATCCTCGTAAAGAATATAAAGTACCGGCCAATTTTAAACAAGTTGCTAATGAATACAATGTTATTTTAGGTAATAGTAATATGCTTGAAGAAAGTATGAAGTAAGAATTCTTTTTCTGTATAGATCAGACTTACAAGCAATAATAATAGTAATTTTGCTTGCCCTAAAACAAAAACACCCACTGAATCAAGTTCGATGATGGTAAGAACAGAGCTGCTGAAGCTAATTGATTGGCTGAATATTTCATTCTGCCTTATTGTTATCTATCAATAAATAACCCTGCTTACGTGTAAACTGTTAATTTGTCGAAATAATTCAGCGCATAATTTACCCATCCCCCAGCCTAAGCATAATATATTAATTATGGGTAACTTCACGTTTACTGGCTAACGCCGAAGCGCCAGAAGTTTTTGCCATAGTAAAATCACATTTAATGGCTTCTAATGTTACCTTAACTTTGAATTCTGATGAATGTTTTCTTGAATTTTCTTTTGACATCTTGTAAATCGTCCGTGATTTATATTATAATCGGTTGTTGAAAAATTTCTTTTAACCGGTTGTCTAAATTTTGGGGATCCCCACCTTTCACCAGATAGTTATAATTAAACTTTAAATTTAAGGTTTATTAATTCGTTTGGATTAAAGGAAAGTTTTAATTGAAAACAGTCACTATGAGTTAACTGATTGGGTAATTCTTCAATAATGTTATCGTTTAATAATACTTTAGTTACTGCTTTAATATTAAAATTGACCGTAATAAAGGTTTCTTGTTTGGTATCACTTAAGTTTAGAAAACGGATTATAAAAGTAGATTTGTTTTTACTGATAGAACTAAATTGTTGACCAGTTATAATAACAAATTCATTGCTAATGTCAATTAAAGAAGGTTGGTTAATTGCTTTATTAACATAACAGTGAATTAAAGAATTTTCAAAAAGATTTGCTTTTTCATAGGCTTCAATTATAAAAGAATTAGTATCGTTATTGATATTTTGATCGTCGTTTAAATTAGTTAAACTAGACCAGGCATAGTTTAATTTATGTTGAAATAGGCAATTGGCTTCATTAAGAATTAAAGGAGGACCAGCACCACCACCTCTGGTTAATAATCGTTTGGCCGATAATCGTGTTACGGCACGTAGTAAAGTGATTTTTGCTAAATTTCCATAAATCCCGTATTCAGTTAATCCTTTATTGAAAAATATTTGATTATCAACAATAAAATATTTTTCATTAGGATATCGGTCTGGTATTGATTCTGTAGCTAGTTCAACTGGGCGATTTGACTCGTAAGGATCTTGAGCTTGTCTTTTAATCAGCGAAAAATGATTATGTGCAAAAGAATCAGTAGAAGTATGTTTAAGCTTAAATACTACTGATAAGCGATGATCCTTGCTTTGGTTTAAAAAAGTTGTTTCAAAAAAAAGGATTGGAGTGTTCTTCTTTAGCGTTATGGTGGTGTTTATATCATGTTCTAGAGTTTTATCCATTATAGTATCAATACATCTTAATTCGGGATCTTCAATAGATTTATCGAGTAGGTTAAAATCTTTAATACCAGCATAAATATTGATTTTATAATTTAAACTAATTGAATTAACCAAATTACCACTTATAGAGTTAGTGTAATTAATTAATTCAGATTGATTTTTTTGAACATAAGGTAATGGGTCAAAATTATAACTATCTCCGCCATCAACTTCATCTTCAAAATAATGACCTAAAATATAACTTTTTTTAGCTAAAATATCCAAAACTTCAATGTTTTTGTTTTCATCAATTTTAATCTGGTAAAATTCATTGCCGATTAAATAGTTCGTTGATTCCATTGCGTTATGAATTTCCTGGTTTGGGGAAGAAAATTTGGGATCAGGATATATTGGCAGTTTAAATGATTTGGTTGCATATTGAGCAATAGGATGTTCAGGCATAATATAGGCTTCAATAATATAACTATCTTTGAATTCAGGAATTAAGCCTTCATTCATAAACAGTGAATAATGTTTATCACAAGATACAATTTGGAAGTTCTTACAATTATGAATTTTTGGGTCAGATAGTGCTAATTTAATGAGTTGAGGGCTTTGAATCACAAAAGGTGTAATGTTGATAAAAGTTATGTATTTAGGTTTAAAATCAAGATCAATAACTTGGCGATCTTGAATCCATAATTTGGTTTTATTATTAATATTGATTAAATTCATAACCTGGGAAATCGCTTGTAACTTCAATGCTAGACTAAGATCAAGTGCTTTGTCGTAACGGGTTACCATTTCACGATGAACTTTATCAATTGAACAGCCACAAATACTATCATGAGGCTGATTTTGCAGTAAAAGTTTAATTAGATAATTTAATTGATTTAGGGGATATTCAATACCAAAATTAAAGTGGAGGATAAAGTATAGTGGTTCTAAAATATTAAATATATAATTTTCGAGTTGCCGGTTTAATATTTTCAGATAAATCCGGGTTGAAAGAACACCCGCTAATAAATATGCTCGTTTACGTTGCTTGGCAAATTCATTACTTCTTAATTCACCTTGAATTTGATAAACATTATTTAAATCCAGTGATTCTCCTAGTCGATTTAAAAATTGATCAGGCAGGGTTTCGACAAAATTTAAATTTTTGTTCTGCATTTCTAGTAAGTCTAGTTTGTATTTAAGCTTATTGGCTAAATATGAATGGTCTCCACCAAAAGGTATGAATATACCATTTAATTCTTTAATGTAGGATTGGCTTAAGGTTAAATCTTCATTTTCACAAAAATCAAATAAGGCTTTGTTTAAGGTATTAGAAGTTTCATTTTCCTGAAGTAGCGTATTATAATATCCATGTTCAAAAATATAAGTTAAGACTTGGCTTTTATCTAAACTTCGCCAAATGAAATAAGGCTTATTATTTGTAAAATCGACGCCACGCCAGACAATAGCCGTTTGAATTCCAAATAAATTGAGAATTCTGGGTAAGTCAGCACAATGTCCAAAAGTGTCAGGGCAATAACCTATATTACTTTGACTTCCTAATTGTGCACACAATTTAAGTCCAAGAGCTAAATTACGAATAATACTTTCGCCACAAACTAAACTTTGATCGCCTAAAATATACCAAGGACCTATAGCTATTTTTTTTGCCTTTATTAAGTCCGTTAGTCTTTGGAAAAGTGTTGGTTCGATTGCTTGGATATCTTCAAGAATAATCGTTTGTCCGTCGAGGAGAAAAAAATTTAATTCATGGTTTTCTATGTTATTGATTAAATTTTTAACCATGCCAATTAGATTAAGACGATAGGATTCAAGAGGTAAATACCATTCGCGATCCCAGTGACTGTGTAGGTAGTAAAACAAATTCATAATTATTTAACTAGTGGCTTTAAAAATCTAATACTGTTATGTAGGCTGTTTTCAAATTCAGTATCACTGTCTTCAATAAAGTCATCTTCAAACTGAATTGTAATATTTTCTTTGTACTCATAGAGTTTTAAAGCCTCAATTAATTGACGCCAGTCTACAAGTCCTTTACCGGGCATACGATATTGCCACCACAGTGGACCAAATAAGCCACTGTCGCTCAAAATCGTGCGATTGAGTTCTATGTCATGAGCTTCAATATTTTCAATAGCTGAAACTATTCCTGGTAAGATATCTAAGTAATTAATTCCCAGCCAAATACAATCAGCTGGTGAAAATGACAGGCTTAATCCTGGAACATTTGCAATTAGGTCACGCCAATCTAAGGTATCGATAACTTTCCAGTTAAAGAGTGAGGATTTGCGATAATTAATTGGCGTTGATAATCTTAGCAATAGTTTTATCCCTTGCTGTAAGGCTAAGTCATTTAAAATATTTAAATGGCTGATAATTATTTCTTTCCAGTCAGAAGAGTTACTAGGGTTTATATATATACCAATTTTGTTGCACGCAAGTATATTTGCTACATTTGTTAATTTTTTAAACATTTTAATTTCATTGTCATAACTGGATTTCTTAAAATCAGTAAGACAAGAATCTAAATTCACACTAGAAAATTTTAGATCGTAGGTGAATGCTTTATCCCGAATTTGCTTAAAATAACTTTGTTCACTAGTGGTAAATTTATCATTAGCAGTAGTTTTAAAAGGGGCTAGATTCATTTCTATGGCATTTAAATTATACTTGGCAATTAAATCAATAGCTGTATCAATGCCACAGTTAAACTTGGATATATTGCAGGCCAGTTTCATTATGAAAAAATTTATAACTCCCGTAAGTATTTGCTTCTGGTTGCATAATCAGGTATATCAGTGACATCAATACGCATTAGTTTTTTACAAAAAAACTATCGGATCGTTTTAACGAAATATTAACGGGTGTATTTGGCGTCCCGATAATTGAACCATAAATTTCTTCTCTATCTAAATCAATTGTAGGTGTACCATCTACAGCTACAATATAGTCACCAACTTGAAGTCCAGCTTTAGATGCTGGAGTATTAGGGAAAACATATTTGATAATTGGTAAACTGCCTTTGCGTAATTGAAATAAAACGCCAATAACACCAATTGATCGACTGGCTGAGTTTTGGAGCATTTCATTGCTCAATGAGTCAGTTAATGGCTGCTTATTAATTTTATGGAGCAACGAACTTTGTAAGGGGTTTGGTGAATGTGATTTTTGTATGCCACCTTTTAAGGTTTTCTTTTCAATGCTGGCATCATATTTTGGATCTACTTTTTGAAGGCTTTGACAATGACCAAAAGAACTTATACCAAAATTTAAGACTAGGCTTAAAACTAGGCAAGATTGGCAAATTTTATTTTTATTTAGGTAATTTAACATAATGTTGTTCATATTTAGGATATTAATGTCAAATTTTGTTAATGAATTAGCTAAAAGAAAACAGACAATGAGAAATATTTAATAAAGACTAAAGTTTTTAGCGATTTGTTCCTATTATAGTTCTAAAAAAATTATAATATTTTTAAAGTAACAGAAAATATTTAAAATATCATAATTTATGCATTAATTTCTTTAATTACTTGGTTAATTCATGATAAGTTTAATAGATATGTAAAATGAATTTACGGTGAACTGTTTTTGGCCGTTTAAGCAAAGGAGAAAATGTATGAGTAAAGTTGTGGTAATTGGTGCCGGTAATGTAGGTGCTACGGCTAGTCAATATATTGTCGATCGACAATTAGCTGATGTGGTTTTAATTGATATTGTCGAAGGTCTACCTCAAGGTAAGGCACTTGATTTACTTCAAGCTGGTTCGCCTAGTAACCATGATTGTAGTATTATCGGTACGAATAATTATGTTGATACTAAAGATGCTGATATTGTCGTTATGACTGCTGGAATTGCTCGTAAGCCAGGTATGTCAAGAGACGACTTGTTGAAAACTAACGCTAATATTGTTCAGTCCTCAATTAAAGAAGCTCACAAATACTCACCTAATGCGATATTTGTCGTGGTCACTAACCCCCTAGATGTTATGACTCAATTAGTTCTAAAAACTACTAAACTTCCTTCCCAGCGTGTGATAGGTATGGCAGGTGTGCTTGACAGCGCCAGGTTCGAAACTTTTATTGCCATGGAATTAAAAGTCAGTGTTAAGGACGTTAGAGCTATGGTTTTAGGTGGACACGGAGATCTTATGGTACCCGTTACTTCTTTAGCGAGTGTGGCAGGCATTCCTTTATTAAATTTAATTGATAAAGATACTTTAGCTAAATTAATTAAACGAACCCAAGATGGTGGGGCTGAAATTGTGAGCCTGCTTAAAACCGGATCGGCTTTTTATGCTCCTGGTGCTAGTGTGGCCTTTATGGTTGAAGCTATATTAAGAGATCAAAATCGTTTAATGGCAGCAAGTGTATGTCCAAATGGTGAGTACGGTCTTAAAGATTTATATATTGGCTTACCTTGTATTCTTGGAGCTAATGGAGTTAAAAAAATCGTTGAATTGGAATTGGCTGATAATGAAATGGCTGATCTAAAGAAGTCAGCAACAGCTATCAAGGATACAGTTAATAAAATGAATGAGCTTTTGGTCGCAGTATAAATTACATAAACTAGGAATTTTATGAAAAATAGATTTAATTTAAAACTGATAGTAATGTTATGGGTAGGTTTTCTGACAAGTAGTTTTCATTGTCAGGTAATGGCTCAAGATAAACCAGTTAATTCTTTAAATAATTCAGTTATTAAAAGTGGGCTTACCAGTGAGAATATTATTGATGATAAAACCAATATTGATACCACTAATGATAAGAAAGATGTAGATGAAATCAAAAATATCATAATTAAGCTTGAAGATGAATGGAATAATCATAATTTAAGTGAAGTTATGAATTATTATTCAGATAGTTATGTTAATAACGATGGCTTAGATAAAGCTGCCATAACTGAGTTGACTAAGGATTTTTGGAAAACTTATCCAGATGTTCAGTCTAATTCTAAAATATTTGAAATTAGATTGCAAGGTGATTTTGCTACCGTAGAATCTTTAGACAAAGCTATTGGTCATACAGCTAAAGAGATGCCGGGTCTTGGCAGTAAAGGAATTTTAAGTTCTAAATCCGAAGGTGCTTTATATATTAAACGCACTGGCAAAATTTGGAAAATTATTGGAGATCGCAATAACTATGAAGAAGTTAAAGTTTCTTTTGGAATTGCAAAGCTTTTAAATACTGAATTTACTGCTCCTGAACAGGTAAAATCTGGATCGCCTTATTCTGCTAAATTAAATCTAGTATCTTTGCCGCCAAATATTGGTGCGGTTGGATCGATAACCAGTGAGCCCTTAAAATATCCTCAAGGCCCTCCAGTTGATAGCTGGCGTCCAGTTTTGGGCGCTAAGCTGGAACGAATCATGAACGCAAATAATGATAATCGTAATGAATTGATTGTAGCGACAATTGGCCTTACTGATCCTACCAAAGGTAATTTGGCTGGGCTGGCTTTTATCACGCGTAGGTTAAACGTGATACCAGAAATTCGATCCGAGGATATGGTTAAACTTAAGAAAACTAATGATGAAAAATCTTTGTTGTCTAAAGAGTCGGTTAAAGATAAATCATCAGATAGTGATAAAGCTGCTGACGCCAAAAACGATACTAACGCTAAAAGCGATGCTAACGCTAAAAGCGATGCTGACGCTAAAAGCGATGCTGACGCCAAAAGCGATACTAACGCCAAAAACGATACTAACGCTAAAAACGATGCTGACGCCAAAAACGATAAAATTCCTGTAGACAAAGAAACTGATAAAGATAAAAATTCTTCTAATTAGTGTATCTAATATTTATATTAATATTAATATTATGTGTGGCTTTAGATCAATTTACTAAAGCTAAAGCCACATTTTATTTAGATGTTGGCAACAGTCAAGTATTCATTCCTAATTTTCTTGATTTTACACTAGCTAAAAATACTGGTTTAGCCTTTAGTCTTGGTCACGGACATATTGTCCTCATGACTGCAATTTCCTTAGGGGCAACTTTTTATCTTATTTATATGTTTATTAAGCATAAACCAGTTAAATTTATTTTGTTATTTTATGTCTCATTTGCTTTGCTTTTAGGTGGCGCTCTTAGTAATATTCTTGATCGTATCTGTCGTGGGTATGTTATTGATTTTATTGAGTTTTCGCAATTTAATTTTCCGGTATTTAATTTAGCTGATGTATTTATTGATTCAGGAATTGTCTTGTTTTTACTGTATAATTATCTCAGTTTAAAAAATCCATGATTAATTATTTAGCCAATTTTGATTTAAAAATAATTATTTTGGATCACAACAAAAATGTTGTCGAAAATATTGATTTGGCATCAGTAAAGTTTATTGGTTCGGATTTAGACTTAGAGCAATCTTGGCGTATAGATTTACTTTTAACGAAAATACTTATGCATAATCTGAATTATGGTTTTAGTCGTTCAAAAATCCAAAAAATGATTATTGATGGATTAATCTTAGTTAATGGTAAATTTGTTAAAACTAATCTTAAAATTAATGCTCATGATATTATTGAAATTATTTTACCAATTGCAAAACCTAGTCTAATTCTGCCTCAAAATATCCCATTTGAGATAATTTATGAAGATAAATATTTGGCAATAATTAACAAGCCTAGTGGTTTAACAGTTCATCCTGGAGCTGGAATTAACGATTGTACTTTAGCAAATGCATTAATGTACCGTTTTGCTGGTAACCTGTCTTCATCAAATTTAGCACTGCGACCTGGGATTATTCATCGGCTCGATAAAGATACTAGTGGTATTATGATTATCGCTAAATCTGATGAATGTCATGGAAAATTTGCTACGTTGTTTAAAAATCGGCTCATCCAGAAAACTTATATAGCTTTGGTTGAAGGAATACCTAAATCAGAAAGTGGCCGCATAAATTTAGCCATTGCTCGTAACCAAATTAATCGTAAAATAATGTCTGTTGATGTTGATGGCAAAGAAGCTCTTACTGATTTCAAAATCCTTAAACATAATAATAAATATGCTTTACTAGAATTAAAACCAAAAACTGGTCGAACTCATCAACTTAGAGTTCATTTAAGCTATCTTAATTTGCCAATTGTTGGTGATTGTGTATACAATAATAAAGTTAGTGGAAGTAGTGCTTTTAGGCGAGATCATGGTATAAACGGCCAACTTTTACATGCGTTGAATATTGAATTTAAACATCCTTTTACCAATCAGGATTTAAGTTTTAATGCTAAAATACCCGATTTCTATAATAATGCCGTAAAAAATTTACTAGGAGAAAATGTTTTATGAATAAAGGAATTATATATATATTTATTAGCATAGTTATTTCTTTGACGTTTCTATATGTATGTTTATTAAATAGTCAATCGGTAGATTTAAATCTGGGTTTGGTTAAAATTCTGCTACCGCTATCAATTGTTCTAATTGGAGCTTTTAGTGTTGGCTTTTTGGCTATGTTTATCTATAAACAGAAGTCTAAACTAGTCCAGAAGTCTTCACAAAAACAGCTTGAATGGAAAGCTCAGGATGCTAAGTTAATGGCTACCATAGCCAGTGACAAGGAAAAGCTGTTAGAGGCTAAAATAGCTACTCTTGAAACTGCGTTAAAAGCTGCTTTAAAAAAAAATGAAGCTGGTAAATAAAAATATATAATTTTAAGAAAATAATTTTTTGATTAAATCGTCATTTACTGATTTTTGTGAACTATTAACTATTTGAAATGTTGTTAAATATGTTAATGGCAAAATAACATCAACTCACTGGGGCACCGAAAATTGGACTAATATATTGATAAGGTTTTATCAAAAAATATAGCTAACGATTTAAATTTGTTTTTGGCAAATGAATTATTTAATCTTTTATTTTAATAAGAAGCTTTAAAAATGAAAATATTTTAACCCACCCTTCCCTTTTTTTGATATATTTGCTATATTAACTTTTAAATCTCAGTGTCGAATATTATTGACATGATGGTTGTTTGATGTAAATTTTTAGGTGTATTTTGAATAAGAATCACCGGAAACTTTCATAAGAGTATGTAATATGATAAACACTTACAATTCAAACAAAAAATATGAGATTAGCTATTTTTTTAAAGCTTTAGCAAACAGTGTTTATGCACAAAATGGCATTGACAAAATACAGGTTATATCTGGCAGTAATGCTATCATTAATAATTCAAATGGATTTATATTAGGCTCATTTACTTATAATAACCAGCATGAACCGTTAATATCTAAAAACGCATCAGCTCAAACAACCACATTTACTTATAATGTCTTTGGTGAACCAATATCTGTAACCGCTGTTAACGGGAATACGTCAACAGCAATTTATACGGGTACGGCTTTAGCTACAATCGGTGGAATCATAACACCTTCTGATATATTAACAATAACGGTTCAAGACGCTAGTTTATCTGGTGGTCAATTACCAATTGCTTATACAGTACAAGTTTCTGATACATTAACATCAATTGCAACTGGAATTACTAATGCTATTAATACTTCATCAGCTTTATCCGCAATTAGTATAACTGGCTCTAATAACACTAACGTTACATTTACTGGTCAAAACTTTAATACAAGTTTACCAATAACTAGTGGTGCAACATCTGTCAATATAACGGGGTTAGACGCAGCTAATAATCAAGTTTCTAATAATACGCAAATATTGTCAATTGGTCGCAGTAACGCTAATACAAGTTTTGACTTGAATGGCAATATGATAAATGATGGCACAAATACTTATCAGTACGATGCTGAAGATAGATTAGTGCAAATAAATTACCCAGGTACTGGCAATAATACTCAAATCTTTTATGATGGCCTAGGTCATTGGGTTAAAGCAATTGAGACAATAAATAATGCTACAACAAGTGTAATTCAATATTTATGGAATGGTAATAATTTAATTGAAGAGCGTGATGGCTCAGGCAATGTCTTGCGTCGATTTTTTAATTTGGGCGAGCAAATAAATGGTACTAATTATTATTATGTTAAAGATCACTTAGGCAGTATTCGTCAAATGACCGATAATAGCGGCAATATTGTTTATCAAGCTGATTATGATGCGTATGGCCGAGCTACAGTAACAATTAATACCGTAACCCCAGCCTTTGGTTATGCTGGTTATTATGTACATAATCGTTCTGGATTAAACTTAACCGTTCATAGAGCCTACAGCCCAACCTTTGGCCGTTGGCTTAACCGTGACCCCATTGGTGAAGCCGGTGGCATAAATTTGTATGGGTATGTGGATGGCGATCCTGTAGATGCTATTGATCCATTAGGTCTTCAATTGCTCAAAGGTGGAATTTCAATTGATGTTCCGTATCCAACACCGTCACCTTTATCGCCAGGCGGTGGTAAATGTACTGGATCGTCTGGAGGAAATGGTGGTGGTGGCAGCGGCGGATCTGGCGGTGGTGGCGGAACAGGTATCGGAGGGCTTCCGACAATTGGAGGAGATCCGCTTTTAAGTGGAATCTCTAACATAATGTCAGGTTTAGGAAGTTTCCCAGGCGTTCTGATGTTCGGACTACCACCAGTGTTTCGGTTCGCAAAAGTTGGAAGGGCTATACCTATGTTACCTAATGCAAGTCCAGTGACACTAAAAGCTGCTGAACTGGGACAAGAGGCAGCTCAAAGCGCAATTAAATCTGGTAATCTTATACTCCAACCAATTAAACCTGGGTATTATGCAAATAGCCTCGGATCTGGTTGGGCAAAGTTTCAAACTCCAAGTTATCCGATAACAGGTACAATATACACTCAGTCAGTACATGGATTCATTAACGTAGAAACTGGAGAAACTCAATTTGTCAAGATGATTTTTCGACTACCAGCAGGGTTTTAAGTGGGGTGCCAGGATGTCTAATCATAAGTCAATTGATCAAGAACATGAAGAAGCAATCCAGGCAATAGTTTTGCTTGCGAGAGACATACTTGCTGGACGATATCAAATTCTAAAAGGAGCCTGTGAGTTGTATTATCTTTGCCAGTATGGTAGAGTATCTTTGGATGAACCATTTGATACCAATCTGCGTTTTATTGAATCGGATTGCCAAGGGCTCCCCTTATTTGATGATTTTCGAGCAAAATGCAGTTCCGAGTATTTGGAAAGACAAGAACCCAATATAAGACAATTTGAAGAAGCTGTAAAAAACGAGGTTATTGAGACTTGCAATGTTATTCTTAGAAAGTTTGATACAGCTGGCAATACTTAGTTTCGTACGTTAATACAGTGTATTTACTTGCTGTTAATGGCAAAATAAAATCAGACCGCTTTGGAACAGCAAAATTGGACTAACATATTGACAACTTTTGCGAACCGAAACACTGGTGGTAGTCCGAACATCAGAACGCCTGGGAAACTTCCTTAACCTGACATTATGTTAGAGATTCCACTTAAAAGCGGATCTCCTCCAATTGTCGGAAGCCCTCCGATACCTGTTCCGCCACCACCGCCAGATCCGCCGCTGCCACCACCACCATTTCCTCCAGACGATCCAGT
>DAHXLC010000143.1 GCA_027371815.1 Candidatus Melainabacteria bacterium
ATGTGGGTTATGGGCAAATAGACTGGACTTTACGGCAAAACCCCCAAGTTGTGTTAATTGAAAGGTCAAATATCCGTTATTTAAACAAATTCAGGTAAGATTTTTTGTTTAAATAATCCTTTATGATTAGCATATTCAAATAAAGTTTGAATAGCTAATCTTCCGGTGTCACCGTAATCTACAGTATAGTCATTTACATACATTCCGACAAATTTATCAGCTAAGCCTGGATTCATATCTCGGGCAAAGGTAAGGGCATAATCTAACGCTTCTTGACGATTGCTTAACGAATATACAATGGCATTTCTTAATAGCAAAGTAAGCTCTTGAATTAATTCTGGATCTAAATCCTTTCTAATGACATTACCACCAAGCACTAGCGGTAATTTGGTTTCTTCATACCACCACATACCTAAATCCAATAAATTAACCAAGTTAAAATCTTGATAAGTAAGCTGTCCTTCATGAATTAACAATCCAGCATCAATTTCATCGTTAACTACCGCTGCCATAATTTTATCAAAGGGCATTTCCACAACTTGTAAATTGGGGTGGTAAATTGATAAAGCTAAAAATGCAGTAGTTAATTTACCTGGAATCCCAATTTTCAAGTTTTCAATATTATTTAACTTTACGCCATCTTTAGCTACTAGAATTGGCCCATATTTATCACCAACACTGGCTCCACAAGGCATCAGGTAGTATTTATCCATTACGTAAGGATAGGCCGCAAATGAAATAGCCGTAATTTCATACTTGCCTATCCTAGCCTCTTCATTAAGACTTTGGATATCTTTTAAAACTTGCTTAATTTTTAAATTCTTGAGCTTTAAT
Source organism: Candidatus Melainabacteria bacterium (assembly GCA_027371815.1). Taxonomy (GTDB): domain Bacteria; phylum Cyanobacteriota; class Vampirovibrionia; order Obscuribacterales; family JAKAZS01; genus JAKAZS01. The sequence goes on from DAHXLC010000143.1 coordinate 835, forward strand.
TTGTCATGAGCTAAAGCATAAAACATAAAAGCATCATCACTATCTGGACTATGCGCAATAGTAATTTCATTAAAGTTATTCATAAAAACCTCATTGATCGAAAATCTTATTATCACTGGAAAATAAGATTTTTAAAAGGCTATTCTTGAACTTAGCAATCTTTTTTTACTTTAATCCCATTCTTTAGGTTGAGCCAGACTAAATTGACTAGACACCGGTTTGGTTTCATAGATTTTTTTTAAAGTATTAATATCCATTTTACTAACGTTAGGCTCACTAAAAGTTATTTTAGGTGCTTTCATATTTTTAGCATAATTATACGAGCTTAGCATAGATAATCCAGGAATGTAGCCCATGCCACGATGATATTGATTTTTGGTTTGCACCATAAACGGATCACTAGACATTAGATCGCCTTTAAAATCGCTATGACCAAATATCCCTAAAGCATGTCCCAAATCATGAGCAAAAGCTGTTTTTAATACCCTTTGGGGCATATTACCAGCATAATTTGTTGGTTTTAATAAATATATTTCAGCTTTAATATTGTTTGGTTGAGCCATAATTCTGGTTATACCAATTCGATGCTTAGGTAAAGAATTAACGAATATTACTTTAATATCAGGATTTTCGTTTTCATTAACAATTTTAAGTGGAATATATTTACCCCAAGCCTTAATCCCATAGTCAAATTCTTTACGGTAATCAGCAATAATTCCTTCAGGTAAACATAATGTTACGGGAAATTGTTCAAAGCGAATAACATTATTATTTTCAAACCGAGCAATATTACTAAAAAAGTCACCATCTTTAGATGTATAGGGAATAGCCTCAACGGCAGCTTCAATATTAGCTGTTTGAGGTAATTTAATCTTGTTCTCTAGAGCTTTCAGGCGGTTTTGCGGACTACCGGTTTTAATACTGCCGAACACTTCGCGTTCGAGATGATTTAAGCGATCAGCTAAGGTATGCTCATCATAACTAGCTTTAAATAAATATAATTCAAGCGCTTTAATTTTGGGTAAAAGCTCTTTGTCTTCAGCATTAATACTTGAATCCTGGTTTAAAGAATCCGGGTTATTAATTAACTGATTTAATTTATCATCAATATCATTATTGGGCGATGGCAAGTTATTTGGACTATTAGGATTAACATAATTATTATTTTGCGTATAACTAGGCATCTGATTGTTTTGCAAATTATTCGGCATTGACTGGTAATTATCACCTAAAGGATTAGGGCTTGGGCTATTGGGTTGCGCATAATTATTACCGGGATTATTTTGCGTTTGCTTACTGGGTTGATTAGTATCATATTGAGCCTGATTAGGATTTATTGACTTAAAAACATTATTATTTGGTTTCGCTTGTACGAGATTACCCAACCATAAAACCATAAAAAAAATAAAATTAAATAATTTCAACATTTTAAATTAAATTTTCCTTGTAAACATCGGCCAACCTTAGACTTAATTGTAAATCAGTGATTTGTTCAGTTAAAACAGTACTTAGCATTTTTGGTGAATCAAGAATAATCTGGCAAATGAAATCATACAATTCCCGGTCAAAAAATTTTAAATCTTCACGCGTTTTAGTTACCGAAAAAGCTGCAATAGTTTCAGCAAAAAACTCTTGATGGCTTTCTTTGGCATAACCTGAATAAAAAACTCTTGATTGAATTTGTTCTCTGGTTAATATTTCACTGCGCCCTTCATAGCCATGAGGATATGGAAATAATTTTGCAGATTGTTCAAATCGAGTATTATAGATTTCAATTACTCTTTCTTGAGCTTTTTGATTTAGGGTAAATTCAAGCTGATGACCAAATTCATGGGCAACTACCATATTAACCCGAGCTTCCACATGAAGTGGCACATTTCGGACAAATAAATTGGATAGTGGTCCATCGTTAAAAAACAGTTTAATTTCAGTATCGAATTCGTCTTTGTCAAGAGTGACATTGCCAGTTCTAACTCCAGTAACCCCAGAAGCACCATGGCGTATATCACCAAAGGCACAATTGCCTTCACTTTTACGGACAAGTTGTAATATACCACAAGCTGCCCAGATATTTAAATTTTCATTTACATATTTTTTTTGAATACTGGTTAAACTATCAAAACTATCAAAATAACGTAATATTTCATTTTCAACATAATTACGATTATGTCGATTTAAAGGTCGCATAAATTCATAATTAAATTTTTCACCCAAATGATTAACACCCATAAATCGAGTGTTAAGCATGGTATTTTCATCTAATTTAACATCCAATCGTTTGCTTTGAGGATCTCTTAAGTAAATATTGCCCGATTGATCAAAAACACCATGAAAACTATGCAGGCTATCACAAATACGACCATTAATGACTTTAAATAATTTACCATCAAAATACAAATCGCCACTTGGGGCTTGAATCGTAATCGGCAATTCAAGGGTAAGGCCAAATGAATCGGTTCCCCGAAAACTCAAATCGTTAATTTGATCAATAAAGAAATTGTTTTTAGCATTACCTACAGTATTACCTTTAACCTGCATAAATCCATCATCATAAATTTTGCCAATACTTACTCCATCTTTAATTACTTGACCATAATCAACAATTAAAAAGTCTTGACCATATTGAATAAAACCACTAGGTCCCGGATTTTTAACAAGAGCAGAATTAATTGACATTTAAGCTTGAAAATAATTAAAAGTAATTAGTAATAATAAAAAAAAGATTTAAACAGTTGAATATTAATTAAATTATAACTAAAGAATCGGTAATATGATTGTAACGTATCAAAAAAAATGAAATCACCTCAATTACCAAATCATTATTTCAGTTACTTGCATTACTATGATATTATTTAAGTATTATTTATTATTAATTATACATTATTGCGATGTTTAAAGCTTGGCTTAAAGAAAAATTTAAAAAACCGGTCGATTTTCATTGGCTGTTAACTATGCAAGCCAATAAAACTTTATCGGGCATTGAAGCTTTTAATGACTGGATACAGGATTCAGGCTCACAAAGATGCCAAATAGTAAGAGATCTTGAACATGATGCTGATTTGTTAAAATTTGAAATTGGTAAAAAATTGGTAGATACATTTGTAACACCTTTAGATCGCGAAGATATTTATGATTTATCCCAATTATTAGATGAAGTAATCAATGGTGCTAAATCATTAGTTCGTGAAATTGAAGCCTTAGGCAAACCCCAAAATGAAACTTTAATCAAAGAAATTTGCAATGAATTAGTAAATGGGACAAAGCATTTACAATCGTCCTTTGCAAATTTAAAAACCAATCTTAAGGAAGCTACCAGTGAAGCTACTTTAGCGCGCAAATCACAGAACAAACTTGGTAAATTATATCAACAGGCTATTCACAATCTTTTACAAGATGATGATTTAAAAAAAATCATTATCTTGACTGAAATATATCGTGGCATGTTATCTATTGGTGATAAAATTGATTTGGTCGGTGAAAAATTACTACATACAATTATCAAAATTTACTAAATTAAAATAATATGCCCAAAAACCCAATATTTTCAATGAGAAACAATTAATTAAATGCGTTGGTTTAAGTAATTGTTAACAATTTAATTACCTTTCATAGTATAATAGCTTGACGAATTAAACATGCGGTTTTGAGGTTACTTGATTGATAATTTTATATTCAGTAATAATTTTATGTTTAATCTATACCGTAACTAATGGCTTTCAGGATGGCTCTTCAGTTGCGGCAACACCAATTATGAGCAGAGCCTTATCAAAATTAAATACAATAGTCTTGGTCTCGATTTTTGAATTTTCTGGCGCTATATTTGGTGGCTCTAAAGTTGCCAATACAATTCATGATATAAGTTCATTCCCGATTTTCCATCATAGTCTTTTAAACATCTTATGCAGTGCATTAGTTGCAGCAATTTTTTGGAATTATCTAACTCGTATTTTAAAATTTCCATCCAGTTCAACTCATGCCTTAGTTGGTGGCATGGTAGGATCGCTATGGGCAGCTAGTCTATCCTTTAAATATATCGTCTGGGGAAGTTTAAATACTATCTATAATTCAACCGGCATTTATAAAATTGTTATAAGTTTATTCTTGTCACCTTTATTAGGTCTAATATTTGGCTGTCTCTTTTATAATTTTTTACTGTTAATTTTATTTAAATCTTCAACCAAAATAAATAAACTATTGCAAAAGTTACAGATTTTTTTTACGGCCATTCTCGCCTTTGGTCATGGCGCTAATGATACGCAAAAAGCTATGGGGGTAATGATTTTAGCTTTAGAATGTGCTAAAAAAACGCAATTAAATATGATACCTTTATGGATTCGGACCTATGAAGGTTTAGCTATGGCACTCGGCATTGTGTTATTAGCTCAAGGCATTGTCCGCAGAGTTGGTAGTGGTATTTTTAAAATAAAACCTGTTCATGCTTTAGCCTGTCAAGCTACATCAAGCTGTATAATTGTAACAGGTTCAATACTAGGAGGACCAGTTTCAACATCCCAAATAATTGCCTCAAGCGTTATGGGTGTAGGTATGGGGGATCGCTATAAAGGTGTCCACTGGTATGTAGCCAAAGATATGTTTATTGCCTGGTGTTTAACAATTCCAATTGCTGCAGTAATTTCGGCCATTAGCTACTTGTCAATATTTAAGTATCTTAAATAATTTCCAGATTTAATCTATATATATGTATAAGCAAAACTATAATTAAAAATCTAAAGGATTTTATAGGGGCTTATTTGTGAATAAAGTTTTTAATTTAGTTTTGTTCTATATCGCAATTTATTTAATTTGGACTGGCAATTATACTGCTTGGGCTTCTCATCTCCAGTCAAATTCAACATCATCATCCGCTGAAAACATTGTCAACCAAAAATTTGTTTACCCAAAATATACTACAATTAAGCATGTTGACAACTACTATGGCCGCAAAGTTCTTGACAATTATCGGAATTTTGAAAAACTGGATAGCGCATCAACCAAACAATGGATACAGGCAGAAAATCAATTAACCCGTGAATATTTTACGCAGCATTGTCCAAATCTTAAATCAATCAAGGATCATTTAACCAAATTATATAACTATCCTAAGTTTTCAGTGCCAAGGGAATATAATGGCTTATATTTCTACCTCTATAATCCCGGAATTAATAATCAAGCCAATTTGGTTTATACAGATAGTTTAGCTAAAGCTGCAACCACCTTAATTGATCCTAATTTTATAAACAAAGATGGTACTGCCACAATTAGTAATTATGCGGTATCGCAAAACGGCCAATATGTTGCTTATGGTATTTCTAAAGTTGGCTCAGACTGGCAGGATTGGCACATTCGTAAAATTGCTTCTAATCAGGATTTTAACGAAACGCTAAAATGGATTAAATATAATAGTGTTGAATGGACTAAAGATAATCAAGGTTTTTACTATACCCGTTTTAATAAGCCAAAGGCTAATAAAGCCTATGAAGAAGCTAATTACTATCATAAGGTATTTTATCATAAACTTAATACCACTCAAGAACAGGATAAATTGATTTATGAAAATAAAGCTAATAAAGAATGGTATTTTTCTCCCCATATTAGTGACGATGGACGCTATTTATTATTAACGATAGTGGTGGGGGATGCCTCTAATAACCGTTTGTACTGTATGGATTTACAGAATAAAGCCCAAGGCTTTAAAAAACTGTTCGATACACCCAACGCACAATATAGTTTTATTGGTAATAATGGTAATATTTTTTATATCCAAACCAATTACCAGCATCCTCATAGTAGAATTATCAGTCTTGATATTAATAACCCTAAAGTGACTACTGAAGTAGTTGCTGAATCTAATGTTACGATAATTGATACCGTTTTAGCCAGCCAAAGACTTATCCTAAATACTTTAAAAGATGCTAGTTCAAAATTATTCATTTTTAACTTAAATGACAAAATTATGCATAACTTAGATTTGCCTACTCTAGGTACAGTTAGTGGCTTACGTGGCAAAGAACATGACCATGACGTATACTTTAATTTCATGAGTTATAATTATCAACCAACCATTTTTCAATATAACCTTACAACCAATTTGCTAAATACTCCTTTCAGCCAAGAATCAGCCCAATCAAATTCTTATGTAGTGAAAGAAATATTTTACAAGAGTAAAGATAATACACCAATCCCAATGTTTCTTTGTTACAAGGAAAACCTTAAAATTAATGGCAATTGCCCAACCTTACTGTATGGTTATGGTGGATTTGATATTTCCATCCCGCCATCATATAAGCCATTTGCCTTAACTTTTATGGACATGGGTGGTATCTATGCCGTAGCTAATTTAAGAGGTGGTGGCGAATATGGTGAAAACTGGCATAAAGCCGGCATGAAAGAAAAGAAACAAAATGTCTTTGATGATTTTACTTATGCAGCCAAATGGCTAATTGCTAATAAATTTACGAATCCCGGCAAACTAGCAATTAATGGAGCTAGTAATGGTGGTTTACTGGTAGGAGCTTGTCTTGTTCAAAGACCTGACCTATATGCTTGCGCTATTCCCAGTGTTGGTGTAATGGATATGTTACGATTTCAGAATTGTACCGAAGGCTGGGCCTGGACTTGTGAATACGGGTCAGCGCAAAATCCTATCGATTTTAAAACTTTAATAAAATATTCACCTTATCATAATATTAAAAATAACATCTGTTATCCAGCCACTTTAATAACTACTGGTGACCATGATGATCGCGTTGTCCCTTGGCATAGTTTTAAATTCGCAGCAAAATTACAACAAGCTCAAAAATGTAGCAAACCTATTTTAATTCGTATTGAAACCAATGCAGGGCATGGTGCTGGTAAGCCACTAGCTAAAGTAATTGAAGAAATGACCGATGAATTAGCTTTTCTAAAGGTAAATTTATCCATGAATGATACTAAATTGACTAATGACAAATAAAATAATCTTGGCCAGACTAATTTATTAAACAGTTTAGGCTAGCCAACTTTTCGACGCAGTGCCCGATTACAGGCGTTATTAGCAGCAATTACAGCTGATTGCACGCATGGTAATCCACCTAGACTACAATGAGCAAAAGATAGACTGTCTATATTATACTGGTTTATTTTGCTGATTTTTTTTAAATAGCCGGGAACAGCAATCGCCATTGCATGCCCAAATCGACTAAGTACAACTTGTTCAATATTATCTTCAAAAGAATTACCAAAAATGTTTTGAAGGTTTGCAATTATAGCGCTAATAAGCGCAAATCTATCTCCAGATAACAGCATACTTCTACCAATTGCACCATTTTCAAAAGGTTTATATACAGTCATTACACTGCCCATTTTAGCTTCATAAGTATTTAAAATTTCATACGGAGTCTCAGCTATAGTAAAGTCACGAAATTCATATTGAGAAGGCATCCAATTATCATACGACTTATTAAATACTTGTTTAGATAAGCATAAATTAGCCACTAAATAAGAACCATTTTTAAAACTCATCAAATTGGCTTTAATATCATCAGGAATATTTGAAACTAATCGACTAGCAACCATTGGAATCGTAGTCAAAATCAAATGCTTACAAATGACCTCATGCATTAATCCAATATTATCACTGTAATATAATTTAGCCCCATCCTTATTCATTTCAACAGACCAGACAAAAGCATTTTTAACGATAGTGTTTTTTTGATCAATTTTTTGAGCAA
>DAHXLC010000163.1 GCA_027371815.1 Candidatus Melainabacteria bacterium
GAGGCCATTTTTTAATCATCCTCTATTTATTCAGGCTAATATTGATCTTATTGCTGAAGCTATGAATCAATTTACAGATGTTAATATAGATAAGGTCAAACTTATTTTTACGGCGCATAGTATCCCTGTATCCATGGATGAAAACTGTGATTATCAAAAACAGCTTCTAAGTACAGCTAAAATTTTAGCTGAAGCTTTTAGTGTCACAAATTTTACATTAGCCTATCAAAGCCGATCAGGATCGCCTCGTGATCCTTGGCTTGAGCCTGATATTCTAGACGTTTTAAATAGTGATTGTAACGCTAGTGAATTTATAATTATTGTGCCAATTGGTTTTATTAGTGATCATATGGAAATAATTTATGATCTTGATATTGAAGCAAAAAATAAAGCTTTGGAACTTGGTCTTAACACGGTTAGAGCTAAAACTGTATCTAATAGTCCCATATTTATTAATTTGATAATTGAGTTAATTGAAGAAATTCTTAATGATAAGCCAGCTAAAATGCATGAAGGTTTTAATTTATCATTACCTGATTGTGATCTTAATTGCTGCCCGCTAATCAAACATACTGAATTAGTTAATAAAATAAGTAATCCCCATTAATTATTTTAAAGGTTACTTTGTTGTTAAATTCGATTGTAAATCTGGAAGTCCTAAAAAAAGCTATTCAATGTACTAGAAATGGAATTGTAATTGCTGATGCTACATTACCAGACAACCCTATAATTTATGTTAATCCAGCTTTTATGGAATTGACTGGTTATACTTTAGCCGAAATAATCAACAAAAACTGTCGATTCTTACAAGGTGATGATCGTAATCAATCAGCCATTCATCGAATTCATGATGCAATAAATCAAGGCAAGACAGTTACTGACATATTAAGAAATTACCGTAAGGATGGTTCGCTGTTTTGGAATGAATTAACAATTTCGCCAGTATTTGATGATAGCAATACAATTACTCATTTTATTGGGATTCAAAATGATATTTCAGCCCGTAAAGAAGCTGAAAGAGAAATTAATGAGTTCTATTCGGTGGTATCACATGAATTGCGAACTCCGTTGTCAGCAATTATCAGTTCTTTGTCAATTATTTTAGATGAAGATAATTTATCCAAAGACAATTCAAGAATATTGACTATTGCCAAATCTGCTTCAATCCGTCTCAAAAAACTTATTGATGATATTCTGGATATTAAAAAAGTTGAGTATGGAACTTATAATTTGAATTTAAAATTATATAGGCCTAATGAAGTTTTAAAAATTGTCGTAGATGATTTTACGGCTTTAGCTAAAGAAAAATCTATAAACCTTATTAGTAAAGTATATTGCGAATGTCAGGTTGAATTTGATTTAGATAAAATTATCCGTATATTAGGTAATTTAGTAAATAATGCTATTAAATTTTCTAACTCGAATTCAAAAATTATTATTAGTGTTAATGAGATTGATACTGATCGTATAGAGTTTAGGGTGCAGGATTTTGGTATTGGCATTAGTCCAGAGTCGCAGAAACTTTTGTTTAAACGGTTTTCACAGATTTCCCCAACGCTGAGTACCAATACTTGCAGTTCTGGCTTAGGACTCTATATTTGCAAATCATTAGTAGAATTGCATGATGGCAGTATTAAAGTTGTTAGTGACTTAGGTAAAGGTTCAACTTTTTCTTTTGAATTGCCCAAAATATTAACTAGGCGTTAATATATATTTGCTGGCTTGAGCAAACAAAATTTCGGGATTTAAGCTTATAATACTTTTAATTAATTTAATTAGAGTAAATGTTAATGCCTAAATATCAAGAAATTAAATATATGCCAGATGTAAAAAATTCATTTCTGTTTGGTTTAATTGTTAATTTGTTAATTGCCATTCTCTTGATAACAGTTCTGGAAATTGGGGTAAATCATCATCAATTTAACAGTATCCAGGAATTATATTATTATTATTTTGGCTT
>DAHXLC010000298.1 GCA_027371815.1 Candidatus Melainabacteria bacterium
AAATAATCCAAATATTTTAAACAACCCACAAATAGCTAGTTTAATCCAGAATAATCCAAATATTTTAAACAACCCACAAATAGCTAGTTTAATCCAGAATAATCCAAATATTTTAAACAACCCACAAATAGCTAGTTTAATCCAGAACACGGGAAATGAAGTTAATAATAATTTGACTAGTCTAGTACCACCTAACGGATACAATGTTGCATCAAGTAACCTTAATACCAATTTAAAAGGGCCAATTAATGTCAGCCCAGAAACTGGCTTTACCAATAGAATAAAATCATTGAACAATATTGACAACAATACTCGAAATACGCAAAACTACATTTCTTTTAATAAAACTGATGCAAGTTCAATGCAGTTTTTACTTGAAGGTATGCATAAAACAAAAACCGGGGTTAATTTATCTGTAGTTTTTAAAAACCCTACAGCCACCTCATTTTCCTTACCTAAAAATACGACCGCTTTACTCCAAATACCGGGCAAAGAAAATAAACATTTAAAGGTTTCCTTTCTTGATGATATTGTGCCATCAAATGGAGAAATACATGGGGTAATTAAAATCCCCTTTACCTATTGTTCTCCTAAAGCTAATCTATATCTCGAGAAAATCGCCTTAACTGAAGGAGCTCAAAGCCAAAATTTGCATTTAGATCTTCCCATTGAAGCGATGAGTAGCTTGATAGCCACAAAAAAAATGTTTAATCAATAATATTTTTGAAATTCCCAAATATACATATTAGAATGATGAACTTTAATTTATTGAAATAATGTTATTGCGATAATTTGTGTTTTTGGAGCAATTTTGCTATATTTTAACTTATCTAATTATAATTAAACTTATTAAGGTAAATTATATGACATTTGAACAGTCTAAAATAAATATTGGCAATCTGGATTTTAGCATAAAGTCTGATGCCAGTTTTAATTTTGATTTAATTGAAGAAGGAGTAAGATTAATTTTAGCCGGTATTGGTGAAGATATTCATCGTGATGGTATTAAAAAAACACCTTATCGCGTGGCTAAAATGTATAAGGAATTATGCAGCAATACTAATAACCATCTGTCAGATAAAGATCTGACCACTTTTTCCGAAAATGTAACTGGACAAATTATTGCCGTCAAAGATATTTATTTCTCGACAATTTGCGAACATCATCTGTTACCATTTTTTGGCCAAGCTCATATTGCTTATATTCCCAAAACGAATAAAATTGCCGGTTTATCTAAACTGGCAAGAATAGTTGATTTTTATGCAAAACGCCTACAGGTCCAAGAAAGAATGACTTATGAGATTGCCCAGGCTGTATCCAATTTGTTGGATGCTAAAGGTGTATTAGTATTACTGCAGGCTGAACATTTATGTATGTCAATTAGAGGCACAAATAAACCTGGAGCTAAAACCAATACAATGCTAGCTCAAGGAATCCTCGAAACAGATATTAATGCACGTAACGAAGCCTTAAATCTACTTCGTATTTAATTATTTATATTTTAATTAAACCTGAACCCAAAACTCATTAATCATTTGTAATACGGCTCCAAGTCTATTAGAATTAACGGGCTTGTTAATATAATAATTCATTTTCAAATCCAGTGCTTTTAAAACATCTTCTTCATCTTGTGACACCGTTAAGACAACAACCGGAATTTGTTCAAATATTTCATCATTCTTTATTTCTTCCATAACTTCATGTCCATTTTTTCTCGGTAAATTTAAATCCAGTAAAATAACATCAGGTAACTTAATTTTCTTTTGTTTGTTTAAATAAGTCATAGCATCTTCACCATCATTTACGACAGTTAGATTATATTGAATATTTATATCTTTTAAAGCTTCCTGCGTTAACCTTACATCAGCTGGACTATCTTCAACTAAAAGTATTTCTAATGATTTTTCCATAATTACTCCTTTATTTATTTTTTGCGCGGAAAAGTAAAATTAAATTTGGTACCTTGATCAACTTCAGATTCAACCCAAATTCTGCCACCATATGATTCTACAATTTTTTTACAAATAGCTAAACCCATTCCAGAGCCTGAGTAAATTGCCGGATTGTGAACTCGGCAAAACATATCAAACACTTTTTTAAAATATTTACTATCGATACCAATACCATTGTCCTCTATCGTAAAAATATATTCATTTTCATTTTCAATGTAATAAATTTTAATAATGGAATTGTCTTTTTGTGAATATTTAAGAGCATTACCAATTAAATTCTGGAAAAGTTGAATTGCCAAAACTTCTTCCATTTCAATATCCGGAAAAGTATCATATATGATGTCAACATTCTTTTCGGCAATAGCTGAACCCAAATCAACAAGGACATCATTTATTACCTGTTTAAAATTCAATATTTTAATTTGTTTTTGTGGCTGAGTGACACGTGAATGTCTTAAAACTGCTTGAATTAATTGTATCATTCTTTCTGTACCATTGGTAATATAAGCCATAAATTCGTCGGCATCTTTGTCTAATTTTCCTTTGTACCTTTTACTTAAAAGTTTAGTATATCCTTGAATAACTCTTAAGGGTTCTTGCAAGTCATGGGATGCGATTTTAGCAAATTGTTTTAATTCTTCATTAGATCTTAATAATTCTTGAGTTTTTTCTTTAAATCGATTTTCTAAATCTTGAGTTAAATTAGTTATTTTATCCTGAAAAGCAATTTTATCAGTTATATCTCTTAAAAATAAACAATAAAAGTGCGTATCTTGTGTCCAAACATTAAATAATGAAACTTCTACGGGCAATTCTTGATTGTTTTTATTGGAAATAATAATTTCAAATCTTTTAGAGATGCGTTGATTAATATTTTCCGAAATCGTAAAATCGGCTAACACATTTAAATAATTTTTGCCTAAAGATTGTGGTCTTAACGCTTTAATAAAGTTTTCACCAATTATTTCATAAGACATCCAACCCAACATTGATTCAGCTTGCTTATTCCAGTTCTTAATAATGCCATTAGTATCAATGGAAATAAATGGGTCTAAAGCACAATCAATTATTGAAGAATTAAAAAATTCAATACGTTTAAGTTTATTTAAAATATCAGTCCGTTCAATAGCATAGCGCAAGCAACGATATATAGAATCATCAGAGGGTTTACCTTTAATTAAATATTCTTGAGCGCCTAACTGCAGTGCCTGTATAGCTAACAATTCATCTTCAACACCCGTTAACACTACAATAGGAGTTTTTTGGGTATATTGCTGCATGCGTTGTAAAGTTGCTAAACCATTACTGTCTGGCAAGCTTAAATCCAGGAGAATTACATCATACATAAAGTTTTTTAGCTTGTTTAAAGCCAAATCAATCCTATCTACAGAGCTTACAATATAGTTACGTTTAGATAACAAAATAGTTATCAACTTTTGCTGTGTTAAATTATCTTCAACCAAAAGTACATTATACAACTTAGCTAAACCCTCATAATTTAAGTATATCAAGAGAATTAATTAAAAAATAAAAATTTCTTTAAGATTTAGCTAAAAACCAATATACTAACAGTCAATTCCTTCATCAGCTTTACCATGATGCTTTAACTGAACTGTAGTTGATATTGTGGTTGCTTCATTAACTAACCAATCAGGAGCCTTACGACCAGTCATAATCAGTAACGTTAGCTCTTTTCTTAAACTAAGTAAGGCTCTTACATCTTCAAAGTCAATTAAACCAACTCTAGCAACATCAAGTAACTCATCTGCAATAACAATTTCATCACCATTAGTTAAGCCTTCAGTTAAAAGAGCTAAACCACGTTTGGCTTCAGCTTTATCTGTCGGTAAAATTCCATTAGGACTACTATAGAAGCGAAAACTACCGTTAGGTCCAGCCTTAAGACGGTTAATACCGGTATAATAATATTTTAATCGACCCAAATGATTATCTGGATAATTAGAGGCTAAATAGTTAAGGGTTTTACCTTCACTAGAATTAGCTTCTAATTTATCAAAGAATACTAAGGTAACATTTTTACCAGTACTTAAGGCGCGCATCAGGACACCAAACGTGGCTGTAGTTTTACCGCAGGCAGTGCCAAGATAAAGTCTAATTTTGTCAGTTTGGTTATTTTCACTATTTAACATAAATTAATACTTGACCGGTTGCAATGAGATAAATTATTTTTAACAATGTCTAGAAGCCAATCAATTACTTGGTTGGTATTTTAATATCAAAGGCACAGGTTTGCCATTATCACCAACACTGCAATAAGTTAAATCAGCTTGAGTAACTAATATAGATTCAAAGTTTTTTTCAACTTCAACATCTACATGAACAGAAATCGAAGTATTGCCAATTTTAGTAATTGAACAATAAAAACTAACGATTTCACCAACATGAACCGGGGCTTTAAATATGACTTCATTTATGGCTACGGTAACAATTTTTTGATCACTATACCGCGAAATTGTAAAGATGCCGCTTAAATCAATATAACTTAAAATTATTCCACCAAAGATATTTCCATGACTGTTAGTATCTTTAGGCAGTAAAACTATTCTTATCGCTGGATCTTTCATAAATGAATTAGCCTAATAATAATTAACTTAAAATTAATGATATTATATCAATAATAAATATATTATCATTAATTTTGTTTATATTTATAACTTTTCTTGTAAATAATTAAAAATTATCCAACCGACGAATTTGAAAAATTATAAATCGAATAAGAATCTTTTCAATGTAACAACTTTAATACTAATTATTTTAGTTAGTTTATTAATAAGCCTAGTTTATATCTTAATAGAGCCCTTATATCAAAACAGCCTATTTGTCACTAAAAATAATGGGGTAATAAGTGTAAGTGATTTTGTATTATTTTATGAAAGTGGCGCAATTGCTAAAAGCTCAGATGCCCAAAATGTTTACAATCCTGAAATTCAACTAAAATGGGCTAATAAGCTAATATATCCTGATTATATAAATCGCGTCTTTTATATTAATTATGTTCCATTTATGTTTGCCTTAATGATACCATTAACCTTAGTTTCTATGACCCAGGCATATTTTAGCTGGTGTATTGGTTCGGTTGCGTTAGCCTTATATGGCTTAAATAAATTACTAATCAAAACACAACATTTAAACAAAATACAAAGATTGATTTTTTCTCTAAGCCTGTTTATCAGTGTACCATCAATATATTGCCTAAAATTAGGTCAATCAAGTTATCTGATTTTAGGCTTGTTTTCCATGTTTTTATATTTAGAATTTAATCATAAAGCAAAAATAGCTGGAATTTTACTTGCTTTAACAACAATCAAGCCACAATATATATTTTTGTTATTAACTGATATTCTTGTTAATAAGCGTATGCGAATTTTGTCTTCATTTGTGCTTACGGAAATTATACTATTCATGATTGCCATTGCAACTATAGGAATTCCAGAAACCATAGAATTTCCCAAAATTTTAATAAATTCAGAAACCACTAGAAATATGAACAGCTTAATTTTAGCTGGTAATTATCCTGAACGAATGACCAATTTACGAGCTATTTTAAGTACTTTTTTAAGCTTAAAATTTTCATTTTATATATCATTGATAGCTATTGTAATTATAATAATCTTTATTTTAAAAAATCGAAGAATCAGTTATTTAAATGACACTTTAAAATATTGGTATTATTCAGTACTGCTTGTATCATCAGTATTTTTAGGACCACATACATTTATCCATGATTCAATTTTATTGGCAATACCAGCAGCCTTAACCTTAAAAACGCTTAATTTTAAGGAAATTCTTAATAATCCAGAAAGCTCAGAAATAATATGGACATTCCTCATTATCTTTTACCCATTTGCATCCTGGCTTTGTCTATTCATGCAATTATATAGCCCATTTAAGATTTCCTATCTGGCTATATACCATTTATTGCTCTTAATATCTTGTTTAACAGTCTATCAGAAATTAGTCAGTTTGAATAATAAAGCAGTTAATTTAACATTGGATTCCAATCAATCTTAAGCATCTGTTCAACCAAATATTTCCATTTTTGGTACTCAGCAAGATTATGATTTTTGGGGATAAACGATTTAGAACTTTGCCAAAGTTGCTTATAAGCGTCAATGTTCTTAATTTCACCGCAGGTTAAAAACGCTAAAGCTGCTACACCCCATGCTGTTGATTCAGTAGTCTTAGCTTTTATTACGGGAATATTAGCCAGATCTGCTTGCAATTGTAGCAAGAAATTATTATTACTTGCAGCTCCATCAACACGTAAATCCTTTAAAACAAGATTGTGGCAACTAAATTTATTAATAATATCATTTACTTGATATGCCATAGCCTCAAGACTGGCTCGAATAATATGAGCTTGATTGGTTCCACGCGTAAGACCATAAATAATACCACGAATATCTTGTCGCCACCATGGAGAACCTAAACCAACAAATGCAGGAATAAAATATACGCCACCATTGTTATCAACGGAATTGGCAATTTTTTCTGATTCAGATGGATTTGGCAAAATTTTTAATTCTTGAATTAACCACTTAATAATAGCTCCAGCAATAAAATTAGCTCCTTCTAGAGCATAACAAGGGCTGACATCAGCTAATTTCCATGCTACTGAAGTTAATAATCCATCCTTAATAATAATTTGATTATCGAGATTCACCAAAACAAAACTACCTGTACCATAAGTGCATTTTACATGACCACTATCCAGGCAACCTTGACCAAATAATGCCGATTGTTGATCGCCTAAGACAGCCAATATCGGTGCTTCAAATCCAAGTAAGGATTTATTAGTATGACCGAAATTTGCATTAGAATCAACAACTGTTGGTGCCATAATAAGCGGAATATTAAAAATTTCAAACAAATCAGTATCCCACTTCAAGGTATGAATATTAAATAGTAAAGTTCGCGAAGCATTACTAGGCTCAGTAAAAAGATTTCGATCGTAAGTTAAATTATAAATTAGCCAAGTATCTATGGTACCAAAAATCAAATTACCAGAATTAGCAAGATTCTGTGCATCTGGAATATTATCAAGCAGCCAAGCAATTTTTGAAGCCGAAAAATAAGCATCTGGAATTAAGCCCGTTTTATTCCGAATAACAGATGTAAATTGAACCAAATTATCAATTTGGGATGCAGTTCGCCTACATTGCCAAACAATGGCATTGGCTATTGGTTTACCGGTAATTTTGTCCCAAATCAAACAGGTCTCTCGTTGATTAGTTATGCCTACACAACTTATAGCGTGAGCATCAATATTATTATTTAGAATGACATTTTTAATACATTCAATTTGACTATTAAGAATTTCATATGGATCATGTTCAACATATCCAGGCTGAGGATAAATTTGATTAAATTCTTTTTGACTAACGCCGATAACCATACCCGTATTATCAAAAAGAATTGCCCGACAACTGGTAGTACCTTGATCAATAGCTAAAGAAAATTTGCGCATAATCTATCCTAAATCAAACAAAGTAATAAAGCTGATTTTATACTATTGAAAATAATGATAACAGCAATTATAAGAAATTAAAGAATAATTAATTTATTAAAATGATCTATAATAAGGTAATTCAATCAATCTGAACATTGCGTTGATCCATTAACCCAACCTAACTAAATACGTTAATACATTCATCTATTCTGACAATATAAGAATAACATTGCCAACAACTCAATCACCACACCATAATTTAAAAGCAGCCTGCTTGACAAGCGGCGGGCTTGATAGTATAGCTTTATTATTTTTATTGGTTAAAGAATATAAATCAATTTATCCAATTTATATTAAAACCAACTTAAATTTTGAAGAAGCTGAAATATATTATCTAAATAAGTTTATTACTTCCTGTCAGAATAAATCGCTACAACCGTTAACAATTTTAAATCTAGATATTCGTGATTTATATACTAATCATTGGAGTATCAATCATGTAAACATTCCTGACTACACCAGCTTGGATGATAGTGTTTATTTGCCCGGCCGAAATATTATATTACTATCTAAATCGGCAATTTGGTGTGCACAAAACGATATAAACTTTATTGCTTTAGGGCATCTTCAAGGAAATCCATTTCCAGATGCCAGTCAGCAATTTATGGATACAATAGCCCACGCTTTTAGCATCGGTCTAAACAGTAAATTAGCTATTATAAGACCATTTATTAACTTAAACAAAGCCAAAGTTATTAAATTAGCTAAAAATGCACCCTTAAATTTATCGTTTTCCTGTATTGATCCTCAATTAAGTGAGGATCAAATATTTATTCATTGCGGCAATTGCCATAAATGTGCCGAAAGAATTAAAGCTTTTAATGAAGCAAGAATTACCGATCTGACTATTTACGCCAAATCACATTAATTATGTTGAGATTAAAACTATTTATAATTCTCATAATATTTACAAATTACCTTAATATGGCATGGTCGCAAAAATTATTCGGTAAAATTGAATTATTAGAAACGCAAAATGGAAATATTCTTAATTTAAATGAAACTGCTGAATTAACATCCGTAAATAATTTACTAAAATCTTTTCCTCAAGAATTTAAGGGGAAATGGCATGGTTAAGTAATTGTTAAGGCAATTTCAATTTCACCAACTTTTATCAATCGTGACAATAATGAAGCAAGATTATTTGAACAATATTGTCAGCCAGGCTATAATGGCTCATTAAATCTTGATTTTAAAGAAGATGAAGAAAAAAATATTTACATTAACCCAGCCAAAATATTATTTAGTATTCTACAACCAAAAATTCAAGTCTATGAGTTAAATCTTGGTACCATAAATAATGGCCGAAGTCTGGGTAATAATCTAATAAAATCTAAAATTATTAAAAACGAAATCATTAAACTTGACAATGAGAGTTGTGAACAAAATATTCTAAGTCAAGAATTTATTAAAATTAAAAAAAATAAACTTAGCTACAATGACTATGCCTTATCTGTGGTAAGATTACATAAGAATTTTCAGGAAAACAGGCAAAATTTTGATATAACTATTGCTTGTTGTAATTATGATGATAATGGAAAATTTTTAGTTAAACTATTCTTATCTGGTAAATTATATCCAGGATCATTTTCATTTTTTGACAAAATTTATGCTTCAATAAATCACTGACAATTATTAACGCTCAAAAAACATCAATCAAGTAATCAAAAATTGTTTAAAATTTAACATTTAAAATAATTAAACTACTTTACAAATTGGTTTACCAAATTTAAGTTAAACTTTACAAAAACTACCCAATAAAAAGTAATAAAATTAATGAGTATGCTTAAAAATTCCGAGAAATCAAATCAATTATTATTATTTTTATTTATAGCTTTTGAAGCTTTTATAAGCCTATTTCGCAATATTGACTTAATAATTCATGCTCGCTTCTGGGCTGAAGATGGCAAAATTTGTTTTGCTGAAGCCTATAATTATTATCAAAACTGGCTAGAACCATTTACACATACCTACAGTGGCTATTTAATTACCTATCCGCGAATAATTGCTTTAATCACCCAATTCTTTCCCTTAGTACAAGCATGCAATATTTTTATTTTAAGTTTTTTTATAATAAAATTAATGCCACCATTGATTATTATCAGCAATCGCTTTAATGGTATCATAAGCTCAACTACAATGAAAATGCTAATTATATCTTATTACTGGTTTATGCCTAATAGCTATGAAGTATTTTTAAACCTAACTAATGCTCAATGGTATCTAGCTTTAGTAGGCCTTCTTATTATAATTGCCAAGCCAAGTACTAACAAGGCCTGGCAAATTTTTGATTTAGTAATGCTTATGCTTTCTGGTCTTACAGGTCCATTTAGCTTGTTTCTAATTCCCATAATATTGCTGAAGTATTTTAAGCTTGACTTAATAAATCGACAAATTAAGATTCAAGAAAAAATTTCGCTATTATATCTTAGCATTGCCTTATTTTGTTCGTTTCTGCAATTATACTGCGTGGCAAAATACATGCCAAGTAGTCATTTGGTAACAGTTAACAAAATATTTCCGATATTAACAAAAGCCCTAGCTGGGCAGATTTTTATCGGGTCAATTTTAGGCATAAAAGGAGTATCCTTATTTTATATTGAATATAGTAAGCATTTATTGTTCCCAGTAATTTTTACAATTATTGGTTGCAGCATTTTAATCTATACACTAGTAACTGGACCGTGGCCATTAAAATATTATCTTTTATATACATATTTAATGTTAACTGGCTGTTTTTATCGATCCTTTCAAACTGCTGATATACGAGGATTTGAATCCTTGGCAGAACCATTAAATGCCATTCGATATTATTTTTTACCTTCAATTGGCTATGTTATAAGCTTGGGGTACTTTATCAATAAAATTACTTATAAAAAAATAAATCGAATTATTTTTCCTTTATTTTTACTAGCCATTTTATTGGGGATGTACAAAGATTTCTATAATCCTAAACAAACATCTTTAAATTATCCCGAATTAATTACTAATTTTTTGAAAGTAAAAGATGGAACAATATGTAAAATCCCCATAAATCCTGATTGCTGGTATATGACATTAATTAAGCATCCTTAAATCATTAAAGCAAATTATCGGTAAATCAAACTTCATTTAAAGAATTTAGCAAGTTATATAGACGAATTTATTTATTCTAAAAAATTTGCTATAATATTTATATGATAATTCAACCCATGACAATTAATGATATAACAAGTAATGCAGGGATTTTGCCATTAATTTTTAAAGATAACAAAATCTATATAATTGATCAGTCAATCTTGCCATATGAAGAGCATTATTATGAAGTTAATAGTTTAGAACAAATAATTTCTAGTATAAAAACATTAAAAATTCGTGGTGCTCCAGCTATTGGACTGGCAGCTGCTGTGGGTATGTATTTAGCCATCGCTGAATATCACAGTCAATGCCTAGATAATGGATTTCTAGAATATTTACAAAAAGCCAAAATTAAATTAAATGAATCAAGACCAACAGCTGTTAATCTTTCATTTGTTAGTGAAAAAATGCATAATTTTATCTTATCTCAAATTAAAATTGGTTATGATTTTCTCGAAATTTTAGACTTAGTCTTAGATAAAATAAAGCAAATCTATAATACAAATATTCTAATAAATAAAAAAATTAGTTACATTGGTGAAAGTATTATTAAATCAGGTTATAAAATAATGACGCACTGCAATGCTGGCCCACTAGCTACAGGTGGTTGGGGTACAGCTCTAGGTATAATCAGAGCCGCTCATTTTAATAATAAAAATATCGAAGTATTTGTCAATGAAACTCGACCATTAAATCAAGGAGCAAGGCTAACTACTTACGAATTATTTAAAGACAAAATTAAAGCAACTTTAAGCCTAGATTCGGCAAGTGGTTATCTAATTAAACAACAAAAAATTAATTTAATTATTATTGGTGCTGATCGCATTGCCGTAAATGGTGATACCGCCAATAAAATTGGTAGTTATAATTTAGCCATTTTAGCCAAATACCATAATATTCCTTTTTACGTAGCAGCACCATTTTCAACTATTGACATATCCATTACTAATGGTTATCAAATACCAATTGAATATCGACATAAAGATGAAATTATTTACTGTCATAAATCTAAAATTGCTTTTGATCGTGTGACTATTTTAAATCCAAGTTTTGATGTAACACCTAACGAATTAATTACTGGGATTATTACCGAATATGGTATCATCTATCCACCATACGATTCACAGATTTTACAAAAATACCAACTTTCGCTTGAGGATAAAATTTATGCCTATTAAACTATTTATTGCATTCATGCTTGTTAGTTTATTTAATAATAACGTTATAGCCATGCCTGAAAATATACCAACTAAATCATTATCCAATAATAGTTCAGTAAATACTAAAAACATCCATCGTCTTGATTTAAACTTATTTGGGACAAGTTGTATGATGTGTTATTTAAAAATGGATCTAGAATTAAATAAAACAAAAGGGATTTTTAAAGCAGCCATAATGATGGTAAAACCCCACAGTGCAGTTGTTATTTACGACCCAAATACAATAACCATATCTAAAATTATTGCCCTAATCAATGCCCATAAACTTAAAATCAGTAAAATAGTTGATAAAAAAATCGATAAAATTCCAACCGTTTTAATTCCAGATGATATATTACGAAAAAGTTAAAATTGTACTGGGCATTTTATATTGGGGAAAGTTTGAGCAATAATTTCAAAGATTAATTTTACTCTTAATTTAGGCTCTGCATAAGGAATATGAAAAACCGGTAAATTATGTTTTTGATAAGACTGGAGTAGTAATTTATTAAGTTTTTGACTAAACTCACGATTTTCCCAGCGAATACCATTATTTTCAAAAAATGGTAATTCTTCAAGAAGAAACACTATTTTATAATGAGACAAGTCTAGCATTTGAAAATAATCGGGTGGAGTTAAATTATCAATTAAATAATAAGCTTGGCCATCAGGAAATCCACGTTCTAAAAAATATACATCAGCACTATGACTTATATTATCTTCTAAGCGCTTACGTCTTAAAAAAATTTCTTCTTGAAACTTATGGCGGTTATGATAAGGAAATAATTGTCCTTCTTGAATAATTTGTGTACCTAATTCATATTTTACATTAAAGCCAAAATCTTTAATTACGTTAATAGTAGTAGTTTTTCCGGCACATGGTCCTCCGGTAATTATAAAACAATTTGATTTATTCATGAAATTTTACAATCTAAATTATAGTTACTTTATATATTATAAAGTTAATAACTGGAAGAATCAAGTTCTACTTTACCACGAAATACATAGTATATAATTGTAGTGTATGCTAAAACACAAGGCATACCAAATATAGCAATAAGTAGCATAATATGTAATGTTTTCACCGATGATGCAGAATTATAAATTGTCATATTAAACATTGGATTAATTGACGATGTAATTAAATTTGGATACATGGCAATTCCAAATAAAGCTGCAAGAGCCATAAATGTTAATGATGAACTTAAAAAAGCACTAAAATAATTTTTCAGAAATAGTGATCGTGGAATATTCACTAATGCCATAATATTAACAATAACAGCTAGCCAGGCAACCGGCATTATTTTAAAATTACTTATGGCTTGTGGAATATTTATTAGGGTGAATATCGTAACCATTAAATACAAAGCTAAAAATATGCCAAATGTATGCCAGCTAAATCGGTCAATTTGTTTTTTTAATTTATCTGTAGTTTTAAATAATAAATAAATAGTTCCATGCATGGCACAAGCTGATAAAGTGAATAGACCACACAAAATCGGGTAAGGTCTTAATAGTCCTAATAAATTACAGTGTAATTCCATATCGCTATGTATCGGCATACCTTGCAATAAATTGCCTACACTAACACCAAATAAAAATGTAGCAAGGCTACTACCTAAGAAAAAAGCCAAATCCCAAATGGTGCGCCATAGTTTATGGAGTTTTTTACTGCGAAATTCAATTGATGTGGCTCTTAAAATCAAGGCAAATAATAGTAACATAAATGGCGTATATAAACCGGAAAATGCTGTAGCGTACACCTGAGGAAAAGCTGCAAATAATGCTCCACCAAATGTAACTAACCATACTTCATTACCGTCCCAGACCGGTCCAATTGAATTTAACAAAATGCGTTTGTGGGTATCATCAGAAAATAAAGGATAAATAATTCCCACACCAAGATCAAAACCATCAAGAATAGCATACCCAGATAATAATACAATCAACAATATAAACCATATTTGATTTAGATCAGGCATTATAATCATCCTTATCTAATTCAGGGATAGAGGTCATGGAGTATTCACCATGTTTATTAAGATCACTAGCAGCATCCAGAATTGAACTATGTTTATATTTCAATTCGGTAACTGGCCCAAGTTGAATTTTTTCGTTAAGAATATAAATATAGACAAAAAATAATAATAAATACAATAACGAAAACATAATTAACGAAAATATTATTTGACTTGCATCAACAGTTTTTGAATAGGCATCACTAGTTCTAAGCAATCCATAAACAATCCAAGGTTGCCGGCCAACTTCAGCACAAACCCAGCCTGCCTGATTAGCAATAGTGCCAATAACAGCTAGAATTGCGTAAAGCCATAAAATATATCGGTGATTGAACAATTGATTCGTTTTGAGTAATATCAAACCTAAACTAGATAATAAAATATAAAACATACCCAAAACCACCATAATATGATACGAAATAAAAGGAATCATCAATGGTGGCCAGTCAATTTGAGGGAAAGCATCTAAGGCTTTTACGGGTTTATTAAAATTATTATAAACGAGATAACTTAACATACCAGGAATAGAAATTTCATAATCGAGCTTTAATTTTTTGGCATTAGGAATACCAAATAAACTAAGTCTAGTACCATGGGTATTACAAGTATGATAATTACCTTCAAAACTAGCTAGTTTTACTGGCTGATTAAAGGCAACTGCACGAGCTTGTTCATGACCTGAGAGTAACATTGTATAACTAGCTATAGCTAACACCATTAAGGAAACACTAAAACTGGTTTTAGCAAAATTTTCATGGATTTTTTTTAATAAATAATATGAACTTACACTAATAACCAACGAAGCACCAATAATAAAAGCACCAAGTAAAACATGATTTAAGCGATACATACTGGATGGGTTAAAAACCATTGCCCAAAAATCAGTTATTTCAGCTCTTAGGAATCCATTACTTTGGCGAACCAAATGATATCCAGCTGGAGTCTGTTGAAAAGAATTAGCTATGACAATCCAAACTGATGAAAAAACCGAACCCAGAAAAACCATAATTGTAGATAAAAAATGAATCCCTGGTGATACCTTATTGGCACCAAATAATAATATAGATAAAAAGCCTGATTCCAAGAAAAACGCAAAAATACCTTCTGCTGCTAAAGCCGAACCAAAAACATCACCAACGAAACGCGAATAAGTCGACCAGTTTGTACCAAATTCAAATTCCATAACAATTCCTGTAGCTACACCAATGGCAAAATTCACCGCAAATATTTTGATCCAAAATATAAGAATTTCATGATACACTTGCCGACGCGTTGTAAGCCATAATGCTTCAAATATAACGAGCAAAAGACCCAGGCCAATTGTTATGGGCGGAAAAATGTAATGAAACATTATCGTTAAGGCAAATTGTATTCTAGCTAAAATGACGATATCCCAATGCATTATCTGAACCTTTAGCGAATAGTCCAATCAGTTAATAATTTAAATTATGAATTATTAACATTATATTTATGTGTATATTACGAAATAATTAATCTAAAATGGGCAAATCACCACTTAAGTTAAATTGAATTTTTAAATATTATTTAACTATGAGTGAAAAAGCTATTATTAAACCTAAAGAATTACCACTAAAGCCTAAAAATAATGGCTGGCTTAACAATAACATCGTCAATCCCCTCATAAATTCAGCCATTATTGAACCCGAACAAGCCATAAGCAATACGGTTAATGCGATTAGTGGCCAAAAAACTTTAACTCATCTTAATAATTTACCCCAGGACAACGCTAATTTTTTAACCCCCACCTGGTTTATCCAAAATATTGCTTCTGGAGCAGGGATGATTGTCCCTTATATGCTAATTGGCAAATCGGTCAACATTGGTCTTAGTTCAATTGGTGAAAGTATTGAAGTTAAAGGTTTAACTGCCTCAATACTCCAAAATGATGTTTTAGCCAATTCATTAGGAGCTAGTGCTTATGGCTTTGCCCAAGATGTCGGATCCGGTCAATCCAGAATTGGTAATGCAATTGGTCAGGGTTTGTCATTTGGAATTTATGGAGTAGGAGATGGTTTAATTAAAAATTATAGTTTACCTGCTAAAATTCCCGGATTAGCTATAATTGGTGCAAGTGGAGCTAGCAGTAATGTTATTGTTTCAACACTGATAAGTAGTCACCAATTACCAACGGTTCAAACCCTCTTTCAAGCTAGCGTTTCGGGAGCCAGTCTTAATTTGGCCATGCCAGCCATTACTGAATCTATGGGAAAACTGAGCCATGTGGTCAATAATTCATTAAATCGCGGTGATTTAGTAAATACCTATCTAAAAGAAAATTTTGAACCAATTCAGGTTGCTAAATCCTTAACTTTAAATAGTTTAACTAAACAAAACCCTTGGGTAAGAATACTTGACAATCAAAGCGAAACCAAATTAATTGATGGTCAAATCATTCTTAAAAGTAGCGATAAAAATATTAGTAGTATTGCGCACGAATTAGCTCATGCTGATAACACAAATTCAATGGCGCCTGAATTAGTTCAAGCCAAAATCTACTTAACACTAGACAATCCAGATAAAGCTTATCATTCATTTATCAAAGCTTGTCTAGAAAATGAAATTAAAGCCCGACAAATTGAAGATAAAGTCAATCAAGAAATAAACCCACAATTTAAAATTAAATCAAATCAGGAAATAATTCAAGAAATTATTAATAACCCAACCTACTTAAATTTATGGCAAAATCAGTTTAATGAATTTAAACTCAGTAATGGGGAAAAAACCCCCCAGGAATTTCTTAAAAATACTAATTATCATTATTTAGATTTTATTCAACAAGAATGGGGAAATTTTGATGACAATAAAAAATTAGCTATAATTCACAATATTAAAGGCGAAGTAAATAATGTTAGTATTAATATTTTAGTTAATGGCTTAAATGACAGTGAAAATTCGATAATAAAATATGCTCAAAATAGCTTTGCTAAATTAGAGCCCAAAATTCAAACTCAAATTTTTGATTCTTTAATTAAAAATCCAGATTTATCATCCAAAGTTGCTGCAGCTAGATTAATTCAGCTATTACCTAGATCACAAAGAATTTTTGCCTTTAAAGAGTTTTTTAAAAATTCCGCTAATTTAGGTAGTGACAAGTCATACCTAACTAAAGAGCGCCAAACAGATTGGAAAAAATTAAATAATATTCGTAAAATAAGAAATTCCGTAGTTGAATCAATTGCATCTTTCCCCAATAAAGACCGATTAGAAGCTTTTAGCTTAGCTTTTAATGATCCAAGATCAAGATATGAAGTCATCGCCAACCTTGATTTGTTACCGAAAAGCAGTCAGTATGAATATTGGCATCAAATATTTAATAATTTAAGCAAATTATATTATCATGATGATAATTTTTATAAAATGCAAAAAGGACTTGTTAAAAGTTTAAACGGGCTTGCTGAAAATAATTTAATTGAAGGTTTTAATCAATTAATTCCATATTTGCATAAATTTGACCCCAATGAATTATTAGGCTCTTTTGATAAATTGCCTAACCTAAATAAAATTGAAACATGGTGCAAAATGCTTGACCAAGTAGCAATTAATAAAGACAACTCCCAAATTACTGAATTTTTAGCCAAGGCTATTACTAAACTTCCTGAAAATGAACGGGTTAAATCTTGGTATAGATTAGCTAAAATAAAAGCCCTAGTTAATCCTAATGACTTATTAAATTCGATAAATTCATTGCCTGAAACCAATCACATTAATGCACTTAAATTTGTCTTACAAAATTATCCTCAAGACAATCTTGATTATTCTAGATACTTAACTCACATAAGTCTTAGTCAATATCCTCAGGTAATTGAAACCTTGACAAAATATGAAACCTATGGCGGCGATCGAAATTTAAAGAATTTTTTAAAATCCGCTAAGTATTCACATAGTAACGAAGCTGAAACAAATTCAAATGACTTTCCCTTAAAAATACAAACGCTGATAAATTCTATTGAAGCTAATATTACCCATCCAGAAACATATACAAATTTTAAAAGCTTATACAGTGAAATAGCTGAACCTAATTATGATGAAAATAACATCGATAATACAATAAGAAGTTTTTTAAGCCAAAATATTGACCCTAAAACATTGGCCAAAATTTTCTTTTATCATGATCCTCAAACTGGTATTGAAATTGCGGCAAAATATCCTGAATTTATTAAAACCATAGCCAAATCTCAAGCTTATACTATGGAAGAAGATGATCAAGCAGTAGTTAAAGCCAGTCAGACTTTTCTTGCCACTAATAATCTTGAACAAAGTATTAATGCACTTCTTTCAGTGTACGCAAAGGATAATCTGGATTACCCTAAAGAAGAAACAATTTCTTACGTAATTCCTGAATTATTTAAATATCTAGCAAAAGATGCAAGTACAACTGATAAAATAAAAACTTTGCAATACTTAAAAACTTTATTTTTAAATAATTTTTCTGATAAATCAACATCAATGAACGAAAATAAATATGATAATTTAAAAGAACATTCGGTCATAACTAAAGAAATTGCAATAACCATAGCTAACAGTCTTAAACCTGGGGCAGAAAGCGAGTTTAATGAATATTTTCTACGTCCGATTAATGAAGTGCTCAACAATCCTAATACAAATTATGAATATAAAGTTAAATTAGCGAACCTAATTGGACACTTAACTAGAAACGATCTTTTGCCAAATGATTTAATTCAAACACCAAATTTACGGATGCAGCCACAATTTAATTGGTCAACAGCTGAACAAAATCATTATCGCAGTATCAGCGAATTAGCTCTTCATGGTGATTTACCAATGAATAGTATCTTAGGAGATAATGGCATTTTAGGTAAATTATATCCTCAAATATTTGGTGATTACACAACTAGTGGTGGTATTGTTGATCGTCCGCAGCATGGCTTTCATGAATTTGTTCTGGATAAACATATAGCTAAAGTAATTGAACGGGTTCGTAATAATTCAGAATTTAATTCTTTATCTAATGATGATCAAACTAATGTATTGTGGGCAGCATTAATTCATGATATTGGTAAAGAAGCTAATGTTGTAGATCCTGATCATGATTTAAAGTCAACTAATATGAGTTATGGGATTTTAAAAGATTTAGGCTATTCTAATATAAGAATTTTACGTATTATGGCTTTACTAAGTCATCACGCCGATGTAAGTTATAATCCTTATGTTCATACTTATGACAAATTACAAAATGATTCTCAATTTGCTGATTCTATGGTTAACATTTATCGCAGTCCAGTAACCCATATTCAAACCAAGATATTAAATGAGGCTGATATAAAATCGATTAATTCAACTTCATCTTATTACACTGATGAAGTTAACCAAGAATTAAAAAATGTCCGAAAATTTCTTATGCTTAAATCTAAAGAGCTAAATTCTCATTTAACTCCCTTGTTAACAACTAAAATTCCCCAGCAATTTGCAATTACTGAATTTAATCGTCCCTACGCATTATTAGCCCATCAATCAAGATATCTCGATTCGTCATTTATTGATCAATTACCATTAATTGAATCAACTAAATATTCAATGTCCACTTCTTTAATAACACCTAATTGTAATTATTTTTATCATACATTTAACGATGCAAGTATCTTTGCCATAATTGAAAGTCCTATGGAAAATATCTCACAAGCTTATCACCGTAATTTAGGAACAGGCAGAAGTATAGATGATATTGGTCATATCGAATTAACTAAATTTTGGCCGCAGGAAAGAAATGCCAAGGATTTTAAAAACAAAATAAATAATTTATTACAGGTTAATGGTATCAACCAAAGTCTTGACAATATTTTGCCAGATTTGTTTAAATATGATTCATATGATAGTATCATTAAAGATTTAGGAGAAAATTCAACACTAGCTAAAACAGCGACTATAGTACATGAAGCCTTAACAACAGATGAATCGGGCAAACGCAATAATGAGCATAACGAAGTAAAAATTAACAATCCATTAATTGCAGGTTTTGGTGTATTAAGACGCGGACAAAATATTGCGATTGAAACAAAAAGTATGGCTGAATTAAAATCGCTATTTTTAAGTGGTCAGGTACCAAGTTATGTACATCTTAAAGACAATTCACTTAACCCTAACGAACTAACTATTTCCCAAAAGCTTATTGCAGCAGCTCAAAAAAAACAGATACCAATTTTAATATTAGATCCATAATGATATTTATGATGGCTTAAACAGTCTACGCAAAAATGCTTCAATACAAAATTCAAAGAATTCATAAGGCTTAATTCGGGCAAAATTACAGTAAAAAATGATATGACAATTTAACTAAATCAAAAAAAATTAGCGCAAATTTTGGTAAATATAATTAATTAAAACCTAGAACAAAATGGCCAAAATTTCTAACTAAATTTAAAGATGTATCTGGTGTCATATATGGCCAAATTTGAAAACTGTTAATATTTTCAAAAGCTGTAGAATCATCAATCAAATGACGCAAGGCATTTGATCTGGTAATTTGAAAAATTATTTCATTATAGTTACCATCTGTTGTTTTGAACAACTGTTTGCTATGGCTGTTAACCTTATCTAAGGCCTTATTTTCAATCGGCAAATGTGATTCTAGAACAACCAGGTTTGGTTCTGAACCTGGATTCTTATCAGCTGAATGGCGTATGTTTTTTTCAAAATCACGATAGGCACCATATAAACCAATTACTAATTTGTTTTTATGCTGTTCAAAATGATTTAGAATAGTTTCTTCAATCTGATTGCCACTATAAGCTGTATCATCAAGTAAAACAATTGAGCGTTTAGGTAATTCTTCATTGTAATGTAAATAATCTTCTAAATTAGTTCGTGACAGAAATTTAGTATCGTCTATATTATTAGCTACTTTAAACATATAATTAACAAAGGCGCTACTGCCAGCTCCATGAGTACTATCTAGACCTACTGCAAATTTTAGGCTTTTAAGTGATGGAAAATTATCTTCTGGATTTAAATAATCAAAACTAGCTTTCGTCTTGCTTAAAAGACTGTTCAAGCTTTGTGGATGCATTGGCTCAATATTATAGCCAATAGCAGCATAAAGGGTTTTGGCTCTATCTAACATAGTTCGAACATTATAAAATTGGGCATCGTTAGCTAAAAAATTACTGGCTACTAGTTTAGCATTAAAGGTTTTATATTCTTGATTATCTAAAAAATCTATAATATTTTGATCCGTAACTGGAGGTGTTAATAATATATCAGTACTTTGAGGGATGGGACGAGCTAGTTTTAAATAGTTTTCGTAAGCTATAATATTATTATTTTTATTTAGAACCACATCAGCAATTTCACTAGCTGTTAAAAATGGGCCATCGGGCAATGTTAATTGTACTTGACGGGCTTGAGCTACTAATTTTTTTAATTTAGGATAAATACTGTCGTTTGCTACATCCAGGAAATTAATACCTTTATCAAAATTATTAGCATCAAAAATACTAAAACTATAAGGATTGGTAGTAGCATTATATGACTTTACTTTAGCTAATTCGTTAGAATCCAGATTCTCTAGACTATCAAAATAAATAGCTTTATAATTAGCCTGAGGATCTATATCATCCATTGGTACTATAGATGTATCCAGACCAAGTGCTTTGCGATAAAGATAAGCTATGGCATTTCCACTGGAGCTGGCACTTTTAACAATTAATCTTTCTGGCTTGTCAATTTCACTTGACATTCTTGTTAAAATAACACTGTCCATAAATTTACGAATGGACATATTCGGTAAAGACAAGTCTAAAATGGACTTAGCTAACGGCTTGGTATTTTCATTAAATTTGCTAAGAATAGCTTCATATTGGGTTTGATTAAAATGATCACTGTTAAATTTAGCGACAATTTTAGCAATTGAATCATTAAGTTCCTGAGTTAAATTTCTGGTTTTAATATTGCCATCATTTAGCTTGGCAACTTCTAAGCCATTAGGGTAAGTAGTTATGTTATTGCCTTGATAATTATTGATTTCTGTTCCATCATCTAATATTGCTTCAGTATTACCATTTGGATAGCGGGTAAAGTTAATATTATTTTGACTGATATGAGTTTTGGTACCATCCTCTAACTTAGTTTCTTTTAAAGTACCAAGATATTGACCTCGCTTAAAATAATCTAAATGCAAGTCACCATTATTATAAATAGTAATTCGGCTTTCTGAATCTTTGTGATCAAAAAATTCAAGACTGTGACCTGGTTTAAAGGCAACTGTTTGATTATTGGGTAAACTATAGGTATAAAGTTCATGATTATCACCAGATTTTGTTTTATCAACTTCAGTGCCATCAGGTAGGGTTAAGCTGTAATCATAAACTTTATCAAATAAATCCAGTTTAAGTTGAGCTCCATCTTTAAACCAGGCATTAATAACGCCTCTATCGTTAATAAATAAATTAACACCATTATCTAATGAAACAGATTTTGATTTTCTAAAATCAGCTGTTTTGATTTTGTCTAATAATTCAGGTTTAGTATATTCAGCTATATCAGGCAATTTGGAAAGGCGCAGGATTTTAAAATGTAATTTAGCCACTTGCTTACCGTTAGAATCTTTAATTATTTCTTCGACCTCTTTAGCTTTATCAAACTCCTTAGTTAATTCGGCAATACTTTTTATGGTAATTTCATTATTAGCGCTGTAACTAGCTTTTAAATCAGGTAATATAGAGGCAAAATCAGTGGTTTGACTTGAATTAGTTTCATTAATACTGGTATGAGCAATATTTTGAAAAGCCAAATCATTGTTTAGAGCTTCACTGTTGATTATTGTATGATTTAAGGAATGATTTATGTTAAATTCATCCGTACTTGGTTTACCAAACACCTGAGCTAGACCTAAAGGGGCCCCAGCTACACTATAGGCATAGGCGGTCTGAATATCATTTTTAAAACTAGCTAACCCATGACCATTTAATAATGAAGCACTATTAACATTTACAATGCCGCCGATACTGCCTGAAACAATACCATTAACCAGGTTATTGTTTAATGATTTAGCTAAAATATTACGATCAGCTATTTTAGACGTTAAATTTCCTAATCCATTTGAAACTCCAGACATAACTCCAAATGTTAAACTACCACTGATAGCTTGCTTTAAACGAGAAGTTAGTAAATTTTTATTATGAGCAGTTAAATCACTAGGACTAAATATGCCTTCATAAAGAGCTCCAGAAATTGCACTTTGCGTAATAATTTTACTATTAGTGACATTAATGATATCGCTATTTGCTTGATTGGCAATTTTAGAACCCATAAGTTTATCGGCTAGTATAAAATCCAAAGCTATACCTAAGCCAGAACCTATTTGGCTAGCGTACCAGTTACTCGAGCCAAACTGGTTTGGTTGTAAGGCTTTAACCTGGGGTAAGTATTTTTCGATATTAACGTTAGTTGTAGCTTTAACAATTTGACTCACACCTAGTATAGGCGATTCGTAAGCGCTATAGGAAAAGCTTTTAATTAAAGTCCGACCAAAATCAAGGGTTTTGGCTATTAAATCAGGCTGTTTAAAACTGTCGGGTTTAGGCTGATTAATTTTAGCTACAACTGTATTTTGTAAAGACTTTTTGTTTAAGAGCTTAGCTTTATTGCCTGGATTTAAATTAACTAAGTTTAAATTAGCTAATAATTTATCATTAGCTTTTGTGTTAATGGCATTAAATTGCTCTAAATTTGACATTATTTGGCTATATTGTGAGAAATTAAAAATAAGCTTAATTGTATTAATAGTAATTAAAGCCAATTATTTATCTATTTTAAATGGGGTAAATACGAATGCCAATGCTTAAATTCATTGTAATTACAAATAAATAGACGTTTAAAAACAATTTATTGATTTAGTACATCAAACATATAATTAATATTGGTTTTACTTATAAAGATTTTCTAGCTTGAGCTACACGTTTGTAATGGTTCTTTAATTCTTGAGCATTACTTGCGCCAAAACGTTCTTGGGAAGTGGTACCGGTAAAGTTTTTATAACGCCATGCTGTCCATGAATCAAGTCCTAGAGCTTCTAGTAGTTGTTTATTAGCTTGAGTTATTTTGTTTAAGTTAATAGCTGAGTCATTAGAAGCATCACCACTATCGTGAAATTCCTGAAGAGCAATGGCTTTATTGGCAATGATGTCATAGCCTTTGGTTCGATATATAGGTTTGTCGATTTCTTCAATAGCCATAACACCAGCATCAGAAATAACAGAGTTAGGAAGTAAAGCCGGGAAATAAGCTTTAAGCTCGCCACTATCTTGCGTGCTAAGTAAAAAACCCTTAATACTAGCATCTATTTTTTGAATATTCTTGGGAATCGTGCCAATAAAGCCAGTATCTATAACATTAGCATTAGGAGGAATTTCTTTAAGCCATTGTTGACTGGTAACTTTGTCGTCTAATTGTAATCGGCTCCACAAAAAATACTGCACTGGCCGATTAACTTCTTTTAACAACGGGTAAAATGGCCACATATCACGACCTAATAAAACAATAGTTTGATCAGCTGGTATGTTATCTAGCATTGCATTAAGCGACTGGTTTATAATATTTACCAAAGGATGACTTGGGTTATTTGTCCGCATATTTATATTTTTAATTGAATTAGTATTGGGAATGTCGGCTAAATTTTTAGCTGTTTGACTAAGTATTTTTAAATCAGCAGCATATAAATGTCCATTATCATTGATATGGTTGATTATTAAACTATGCAAAACCTTACCCGATTTTAAATCGTATAAATTAGCCAGTATATTTTGCCATTTAACTAATTTGTTACTAGAATCTTGAGCTAGTTTAAGGGCAATTTCGGGTGGGAATAAATCTACAAAATGACCTAAATTTTTAATAATTTCCTGGTCTAAGTTCTGGTTGTTTAAGCTATAATCGTTAGTTTTTAAAACATAGCGACTTAAATATAATAATGAGTTGTAACTTATATCATTTTTTAAGTTATTAATTAAAAATGAATTAAATTCAAGATAATTACTGGTGTTTAAATTTTGGGTAATATTTTTATCTTGCAGTAATGTCGTTAAATTATTCATTTGATTGGGCGCTAAATTATTTTCTAGCCCTAATATGGTTAATTTTGAAATTATGCCACGGTTAGATATTAAAGTTATGGCATTTTCATAAACCTTAGGAGAAATGCTTTTTAATTCTTGAAGTAATTTTATTTCTGAGTTGGTTATATTATCGCTTGGAGATTGTGATGAAGCTCTATTGTCTTCTAACGTATTTGACAATTTGTTAATTAATTCAGGTTTAATATGTTCTTGAATAGCTAAAGCTAATAATTGAGCCTTATTACCACGTCGACTTACTATATCAAGTGTTGGTTGAAAAATAAGGCCACAATTATCATTGAGCTCCTTAATAAAAAATATTTCATGGTTTAAAATATTATCCCCAATTTCATAATTTGAATCCAGCTTACCATTTAAAATGTCGGATAATTCTCTAACGCTGTTTATGTTAAGTCCGTTTTCCAACCCAGTTAATATTAATCTAGTTCTAGAGCCACGGCTATTTAAGACTGTTAAAGCGTCATTATATACCTCAGGAAATTGGGTTTTCAACTTGTCTAATAACTTAGCTTCAGAAGTTGTTATTTTATCACCCATTGATTTATTACCATAATCTCTATTGGTTAACAAATTGGCTATATTAAACTCTTGATGAAGATCTAGTTTAATATTTTTTCTGTCAGCCAGTTGATTTAGCTCTTTAATAATTTTTTCCTGTTGTTTGAAAATTATATCTTCTGGTTCAATTATGTTCTTAATCATTTGAGAATTTGGTGAAATACAAGGATCGCTTGTATCAATCGGATTTAACTTTGGATACTCTTGAATTAATGACTTTTGATACCATGGCCGAACTGGCTGATTGTCTATGTTAAACAGAGGAATGCTCAAGCCAGTTTCAGTTATGGGTTTCAAATCAGAAGTTGGACTTACAGTAGTTTCATTAATACTGGTATGAGTTATATTTTGCAAGGCCAAATCATTGGTTATAGGATCATTTGAAACTTTAGCTGGATTTAAATTGTAATTAGATTCCCTAAACACGTGCGCTAGACCTAAAGGGATACCAGCTACACTATAAGCATAGGCAGTCTGAATATCATTTTTAAAACTAGCTAGTCCATGACCATTTAATAATGAATCACTATTAACATTTACAATGCCACCGATACTGCCAGATATTACACCATTAACCAGGTTATTATCAATGGCTTTGGCTAATAAGTTTTTGTTATCTAGGCCAGCCATTAAATTTCCTAAACCAGTGCTAACACCTGCCATAACGCCAAAAGTTAAAGCGCCACTAAAAGCCTGTTTAAGCCTGGCGGTTAATAAATTTTCGTAGTTGGCATTTACATTACTTGGGCTGAATACACCTTCGTAAAAGGCACCAGCGATAGCACTTTGTGTAATTATTTTAGCACTGATTGAGTTAACTGTTTCGTTGTCAGCCAAATCAGTAACTTTAGATCCAATTAATTTATCGGCTATAATAAAATCAAAGGCTATGCCAAGTCCAGAACCGATTTGGCTAGCGTACCAGTTGCTTGTGCCGAATTGGCTTGGTTGTAGGGCTTTGACCTGGGGTAAGAACTTTTCGATATTAACGTTAATTGCTGCTTTGACGATTTGACTCACACCTAGCAAGGGTGATTCGTAAGCGCTATAGGCTAGGCTGTCAACTAGGGTTTTGCCAAAATCGAGCGTTTTAGCTAATAAATTATTTGGTGTTTTTAGGCTATCTTTAATTTTAGGTTTTATAGAAATATTTTCGTTATTTAAAGCTTGGTTAAATATATTTTGGTGTGCGGGTTTTATACCGTGGATTTTATTACTAGACTTTTGAGTTATCGAATTAAACTCTTTTGTATCAGACATTTGCCAAATTGCCTTAATTTAAATAAACGAGCCTTACAAATTTATCTATATCAAATGAAATTTAACACCAGAATTGAGGTAATTTAAATGGGGTAAATACGAAAAATATTTACTTGATTTTTATTGATTTATTAACATAAAAGTTAATTCTAGAGCTAACGTAGCGAAAATTATATTAAACCCGTAATAACCCCATTTAAATTGATTTCCCTAATATTAAAATATGACTAACTACAACTATAAACTTTACCGATAAAATTAAAAAATGAAAGACGCTTTATCTTTGTTAGAAGTTACACCCAATCTTAAAAAAAAGCCTGGCAGCGGTTTAATTGGGCTTAAAGATTTGGGTAAAAGTTTTTATAAATCATTCACTTATAGTGCCTTTCAGTCACCGGTTAATGGACTTTTGCAAATTTATGACCAGGTTACAGATAGTCATCTTGAACAGAAAGTACAGGCCTTTGAACCGCCTAAGTCAGACAAATTTGGCAGCTTAAACTGGGTGGCCAGTCAAATTGGCAATGGCTTGGGCATTGCCTTAGACTTTATGGTTTTAGATAAAGGCATTGGTTCTGATAAATTGGAATTATCTAGTAACGCTATAATTAAAAAAGCGGCTATTAATGGCGGTGTTTATGAAGGTATATTTACACCAAGCTCAAACAGCCATAATTTTTGGGTAACTCGTGGTAAAGATGCAATAAGCGGAGCTTTGACCTTTTCTAGTATGGCTGGGGCGTCATTAGGCTTAAATAATTTAGCCACTAAATTAGAAACCAGCAACTCTTTAATAGCGCAAGGACTGCATACCAGTCTGGCTCAAGGTCTGGTAACAGGCTTTACCGGTGGTCTGGTCGGATCTAATAGCCAAAGTTTACTCAATAAAGGTAAATTGGCTGACTTTACCAATGATCTACAATCGGTAACAGCTTTTGTCGTCGCTGGTATTCCTTTATCGATTGGCGATACTTTTATAAAAAATACCAACGTTAAAGCGTTAAATCCTCTAGATTTAACGTCCATTAGCGATATTAAAATAATGCCTAACCATGAATTGGCTAGTAATCCAATTAAAGAATTGTTTCCAGGACTTGAACATAGCCAGCCTGATTTAATCCAAATACCTATCCATGATACAAGTGGAAATTTATTACATACTTTTAATTTAAGCATTCCTAAATTTCCCACTTTCCCTGATATCCCAAGCTATGTATTACCAGAAGAAGCCGCCTGTTTATTTGAGGGAGAACACTATACAACCGATAATGGGACAATGATATCGAAGAATAAAAATAATACCGTCTATTTATTGCCTGATGATACCAAAATTATTGCTGGTGACAATTATACAAAAATTCAGCTATCCGATGGTAAAATTTTTAGTACAGTGGGTTCAGAAAAATCTTATAACGAAAGTCAAAATACTTATAAAATTTCGCCAAGTGAATTTTCTACGATTAAAGGTCAAAACGGAATTTATTTTGACCGCAATAAAGATGGGATAATTTTTTATCGATCCCCTCAAGACCAAGCTGAAATTACCTTAACGCCAGCAACACAAAAGGGCTCGGTGTTACCATATAATATTAAAGTCAATTTTAAAAACACAAGTTTAATTGTTGATTCTTATGGCAATTTTAACGCTGAGTTAAGCGATGGGTCAAGCGTGTCTAAAATTGGCGATACGATTAGTCATTGGTCTAAAGAAGGTCTTGAAACAAGAAAAGATGGAAGCGGTAGAATTGAGGTTTTTGACCATAAGTCTCAATACCAAAAATTATTAGGACAAATTGTTGAAAAATTTAACCAAGACCATTTTGGTATTTCTGAATACAATAGTCTTCTAGATAAATTTAACGATAGCGACAAATCTGTCGCTAAAACTATTTTAGACGTTTCTTTGCCTAATTTAAGCCCGCATAATTTACTAAAGGCCTTAAAAACGCTAGAAATTAATACTTCTGTCTTTAACGACGATAATATTTATTATACTTTAGACGCAGCTTCAATCGGTAATATGCTCGGTTATCTAGGCAGCAAGGCGTTAAATAATAACTTTAACATTTTAACCTTTAATGAGATACCAAATAGGGCTGTTAATGAGATATTTACCTTTGACCGACCTGATAAATTAGATAAACAGACTCTAAAATTATTAAAAGATAATTATCGAAAAACAATCACTTACATCGATTTAAATAATTTTGAAAACGGACTAAATTTTTTAGACAAAGCTCAAGGGCGTTTGGAAAGCAAATTGTCTCAATTAGTAAAACGAGTAATTGACCTAAAAAAATC
>DAHXLC010000191.1 GCA_027371815.1 Candidatus Melainabacteria bacterium
TAGGCCAACTATTTCAAAAATATTTTCCTTGCTTAGATCAGGAATAAGTTTTTTGCTAATTTCGGGATTATCTTCGACAACTAGTAATCTAATCATTTGACTTTATAGTTTCCTTAACCAGGTGGCTTAATTGAGCGAATAATTGGGATTAATTATTTTTCCCATGGAAACTGGATTAATGGCTCCGGTTACTTTAGGAATATTGTTAGCAAGATTATAGTATCGAGTGTAGGCTAATAAAGCAAATAAAATGGCTTCTTTATATTTGACTGGAATACTATATTCATCATGCATTTTAATAGTTGTTTTGGGTGTGATGAAATTTTGCAACTGAGCAATTAATGTCTTATTATAGGCACCGCCACCTGCTACAATGAGCCTTTCAATATTTTCATGAGGTTTGATAAAATTCTCATAAGCTTGAGCTATTGAATAGGCTGTAAATGCAGTGATTGTAGACATGATAGTTTCCTTGTCTAAACTTTGGTGTTCTAGAAAATTGATAACACTATTGGCATAAGTATAGCCAAATTCTTCACGCCCAGTAGTTTTAGGAGGGTTTTTGCTAAAATAATTATGTTGCATTAAGGTATTCAGGCTATTTTGATCATATGTTGCTTTACTTGCAATAACTCCATCTTGGTCAAAATCAAGTTGGAATAATAATTTGGCTGCATGATCAATAATCATATTGCCTGGACCAGTATCAAAAGCAAGTTCAACATTATTACTGCTGTTAATGAATGTTATATTGGCAATGCCACCAATATTTAAAATACCGGTAGCAATATTATCATTACCAAAAAGAATTTTGTCGAGATAGGCAACTAAAGGAGCTCCTTGACCGTGAGCGCAGATATCCTGGACACGAAAGTCACAAACAACAGGAATTTTAGTCTTTTGGGCAATTATGCTGGGATCGCCTAACTGTAAACTTCCACAGGTTGGCTTGTTGAAATACAAAATAGGGTTGGGGCTATGCCAAAAAGTTTGCCCATGTGAGCCGATTAGATTAATATCGTTAGTAGTTAAATTGGTTTCTTTAATAACTTTTAAAGTTGCCTCAAGAAAGTAGTCACCAAGTTGAGCATTAATTAGACAGAGATCTTTTAGGTTTATGGTATTACTGGTAAGAACAGCTTGTAATTTTTTTTTAAAGATAGTTTCATAAGGAAGTACTAAGCCGTTTAAAAAATTAATTTTGGGCTTACCGGTAAAATTTATTAAACATATAGCAGCATCAACTCCATCTAAGGATGTACCACTGTTTAAGCCAATTACTATTAATTCTTTCATCTTGAAAATTTTGAATATGATTCGATTAATTTATAAGTATACTGGATCTTAATCAGTCAGTACAAAGGCTATGATTAGATATTAATATATATGATAAAACGTTAATTACATATAGAAATATGTTAAAATTATATTCAAGTAATTATTGGGAGTTTAACATTTAAATGAGTCAGTCTACGGAAAACTTAAATTATGATTTGCGTCCTAAATTGTCATTAAATAGCCATAGGTTAACAAGAAGAACTTATGGTTTTGATGAAATTTCGTTAGTGCCAGGATCTTATACACTTGACATTGAGCTTTGTGATACAACTTTTCATATAGATAAGCTTGATTTTAAAATACCAATATTAGCTTCAGCAATGGATAGCGTTGTCAATGTTAAAACAGCTGCTATTTTAAGTAAATTAGGAGCTTTGCCAGTTTTGAATCTTCAGGGTTTGCAAGCACGTTATGAAAATCCTGATGATGTACTGGATCAAATTGCTAAGTGTGATGACAGTAGGTTTATTGAATTATTTCAAAAGTTATATGCTGAACCAGTTAAAGATAAACTAATCATAAAACGAATCCAAGAATTAAAAGAAGTAAATTCAATAGTAGCGGTATCAGTTACGCCTAATTTTGCCGAAAAATATCTTGATCTTTTAATCGAAAATAAAATTGATGTGTTAGTGGTTCAATCTACCGTAACTGGTATTATTCATAAGTCAGTCTTAGGATCGTCCAGTTT
Organism: Candidatus Melainabacteria bacterium; assembly: GCA_027371815.1. Lineage (GTDB taxonomy): Bacteria > Cyanobacteriota > Vampirovibrionia > Obscuribacterales > JAKAZS01 > JAKAZS01. The sequence continues at coordinate 2,030 of DAHXLC010000191.1, forward strand.
AAATGTTGCTAAATTGTGTAAGAAAGCACCATTTCCAGTTGTGGTTGGTAATTGTGTTACCTATAAAACAGCCTGCGATTTAATGGAAGCTGGTGTAAGTGCTATTCTGGTGGGAATTGGACCGGGCGCAGCCTGTACTTCAAGATCGGTTTTAGGTATTGGTGTGCCTATGGCAACAGCTATTGCTGATTGTGCTCAGGCTAAAATTGATTATTTGGCCAAAACTGGAAGATATGTTAGTGTTATTGCAGATGGTGGAATGATTTCAGCTGGTGATATTTGTAAAGCAATTGCCTGTGGAGCTGATGCAACGATGATTGGATCTCCGTTAGCTAAGGCTAAAGAAGCACCAGGTCGTGGTTATCACTGGGGAATGGCAACACCCAGTCCGATTTTGCCAAGAGGTACGCGCGTAAAAGTCGGTTCAATTAGCAATCTTGAAGAAATTCTTTTTGGGCCAGCTACTATTGATGATGGATCACAAAATTTAATTGGAGCTTTGCAGACTAGTATGGCAACTCTTGGGGCTAGTAATTTAGCTGAAATGCAAAATATTGAAATTGTAATTGCGCCATCAATTTTAAAAGAAGGAAAATTATATCAGTCCGCTCAGTCGTTAGGAATGGGTCGATCTTAGGAACATCTCATTATTTATGGCGTCATAAATTTATAGTTAGTAATTTTCCTTTAGCCGGATATTATTAATAAGTAAAAGTGTTTAATTGTATTATCGAGGTATCGTAAATGATTCAACAAATCAGAATTGCAGTTGTAAAAGCGTGTTTGGGATTAAGCTTTATCTTGTCATTTAGTTGTCCACTAAGTTTGGCGCAAATTGGTGATACGGCAAAAACAAGAATTCCTCTTGATTCTGAGACAATTGCAGATATAGCTGCCAATGTAGGTCCAGCTGTTGTAAATATTGAAGTTGTAGAAAAATCAGCAATTCAATTGGGTAATATGCCAGCTTATAATGTTCCATTTGGTAAGTTTCAATTTTTCTTTAATGGTCAACCGGTTGATCCTAATAATTTAAAAAACAATCCCAAAATGCCGCGGTATGAAAATCATAATACTGGATCTGGCGTTATTATCCGTAATGATGGCTATATTTTAACTAATGCCCATGTGGTTAGAGGCGCTACTAAAATTAAAGTAACGTTACATGATAAAAAGACTTATGATGGCAATGTTATTGGTTTAGATAGTTTTTCGGATTTGGCGGTAGTTAAAATTGAGGCTAATAACTTAATAGCAGCTAAATTAGGAATTTCGGATAATTTGCGTCCAGGAGAATTTGTGGTAGCAATAGGATCACCATTAGGTTTTGATCATACTGTAACCTTTGGTATTATTTCAGCTGTAGGTCGTACTATAACTGATGTTAATAATGGCAATGTTAATTTTATACAAACAGATGCCGCCATTAATCCCGGTAATTCTGGTGGACCATTATTGAATTTACATGGTGAGGTGATTGGAATTAATACAGCTATTCAAGCCAATGCTCAAAATATTGGCTTTTCAATTCCGATTGATGTGGCTAAAACAGTATCTGCTGATTTAATTGAAAACAAGCATATTGCTCGTCCTTGGCTTGGCATAGTTATGCAGGAAATGAATGATACTTTGGCTAAAAGTTTAGGTGTGCCGAATAAATCAGCTGGTGTTTTTGTATCCGAAGTTATGGAAAATAGCCCAGCTCAAAGTTCTGGTATAGATCAAGGTGATATTATAAAAAAAATCGATGGTACTGATATCATTACTCCTAAAAATATACAGGATGTTGTAAGAGCTCATAAAATTAATGACATTTTAAATTTTTATGTAATTCGTAATCGAACCGGTAAAGCCATTGCCGTTAAAATTGGTCAGTATCCAGACAAAGTAAACACAGTTACTAACAATGATCAACAAAAGCCCGAAGAAAATTAGTTTTAAGCGATTTATTTATTAATTATTGCTGGTAAACCAGCTTTTAATACGCTGTCAACTTTTTGTTCAGTAGCACTTGGGCCACCAAGTACTTGGGTTTTGGACAACTGATCGGTTAAGTAATCAAAGCCTTTAACGGAAATCATAAAGACTCTTTCGCCTACTTCAATTAAGCCTTTTTCGCGAAGATACCAGAGGATAAATTCCATTTCGGTAATTTCATTTAAGCCAAGGCAGTCCATGAGAATTTTGGCAGTGGCGCCACCGGTTTGGGGTCTTTTGCGCCGTGCTTCGAGGAGAATTTGTAAAACTGCAATTCTTAATTCAATTTCATTCCAGGTCAAACTGGTTTTGGGTTGTTGAGGTAGTGAGCCACGACCAAATTGAGGCTGTTCAGTAGTTTGTCCACCAGGTTGTGTGGTTGAAGTTTGTTGGGCTCTAGGTGCCTGGGCGCCTAAAGACATGTCGTACATCTGGCGTTTAGTTTCATCTGACAGGGTTTTCCAGGCTTCAGTAATTATTCTAAATTTTTCGGCATTACCAGTTTCGGCATTGTCTGGGTGATACATTGCCGCTAAATATCTATAGGCATAGCGAATTATTGTGGAATGTGATTCCCTATCGACTTGAAGGATTTGATAGTAATCCAGTTGTTGTTGAGGTTGATTATTTCCAAGATTTTGGCCTTGAGGATTTTGGCCTTGGGGATTTTGACCTTGGGGATTTTGACCTTGGGGATTTTGGCCTTGAGGATTTCGTCCTTGGGGATTAGGGTTGTAAGGATTTTGACCTTGGGGATTGGAGCCGGAGCCAGGTCTAGGTGGAGGAGGTGGTGGTTGCCATGACATATGTATTTTTCCTTTAGTAATTTGAGATGGAGATTAAAATAAACTTATGGTTGCCGGAAAGGAGAATTAGTTATTTTAATAAAGAGTTTGCAATAACTAGTCTTTGGATTTCTGAAGTACCTTCATAAATTTCCGTTATTTTAGCATCCCGCATATAGCGTTCAGCCGGGTAATCAGTTACATAGCCGGAGCCACCAAAAATTTGTACACATTTTATGGTATTACGCATACACATTTCCGAAGCAAATAATTTGGCTGTAGCTGCTTCTTTGGTAAATTTTAAGCCTTTATCCTGGGCTAAACTGGCATGATAAGTTAAAAGTCGAGCGGCATCTATTTCGGTTTGAATTTCAGCTAGCATAAACTGAATTGCCTGGAAATTATTAATTGGTTTACCAAAAGCAATGCGTTCCTTGGCGTAATGATTAGCATGATTAAGAGCCCCCTGGGCAATGCCGCAGGCTTGTGCAGCTATGCCAATACGACCACCGTCGAGAGTGACCATAGCTACTTTAAAACCATCTCCAGTAGTGCCTAACATATTTTCAACACTAACGGGGCTGTTTTCAAAATTAATCTGGCAGGTTGATGATCCTTTAATGCCTAACTTGTCTTCTAATTTACCAAAAGTAAAACCCGGGGTATCTTTTTCAACAATTAGCGCAACTAAGCCTTTGTGTTTTAAAGCTAAATCAGTCTGGGCAATAACAATATAGTAGTCAGCTTCAATCCCATTGGTAATCCAGTTTTTTGAACCATTGAGGATAAATTTATCACCAGTTAATTTGGCCATGCATTTAGCTGCAGCTGAATCTGAGCCAGAATCAGGTTCTGATAAAGCAAAGGCGCCCATTTTTTTACCACTGCATAAAGGATTTAAAAACTTTTGTTTTTGTACTTCAGTGCCAAAAATGTAAATTGGTGTAGCGCATAATGAAACGTGAGCTGAATATATAACACTTGTGGTGGCACAAGCTTTGGCTAATTCTTCAACAACTATGGCATAGGCCACATGATCCATTTGTGCGCCACCATAAAGTTCAGGGAAAGGTAACCCGCATAAATCTGATGAAGCCAATAAATTAAAATTTTCGCGGGGGAACCGGTGATGTTTATCTATTTCGGCAGCTTTTGGAGCAAATTCTTTACTGGCTAGTTCGCTTACAACATCTTTGATGATTTGTTGATCTTCGGTTAAGGAAAAGTCAAGTGATTCTGTGTTTGTAGGAGTAGCAAATTGAGTAGTCATTTAAAAAAATCGGAGAAATTTTGGATAATTGAAAACATTATATAAGATATGGTTAATTTAACTTTTTTATATAAGGAACTTTTAATATCTTTGTTAAAAAAATTAAATATTTTAAGAATCATATTATGAATCATAAAAACTTCAATTCAGTTGTATTATTGTTTGTAGAATAGCTAAAGTAACTTAAGTAAATTCAGTTGTTTTCGATGAAATTATCAATAAAGATTTGAGTATTATGAATGATTTAAAGGCAATTTACCTTGACAGTGCCAAAAGTAATAATAAAAATATAATTAATTTGTTAGACAAAGTAAATGTCAAGACTGTTTTCGTTCAGAATGGTTTTTTAGTGCTTGATGAATTAAATAATTCTGGAGCTGATATTTTAATTGCCCATATTGGAGCTAACGATTTAAAGGAAAGTTTTTTATTCCCGTTTATTAAAGCGATAGATAAAATAGCTAATTTACCTTTAGCATTAATTATTTCAGTAAATGAGAATATTCAAAATTTAGCAAGTTTTGTGAATATTGCTGATTTAATTATTGATGAAGTTGATTTTGAGCAAAAACCAGATGAAACCATTAATTTAGTGTTAAAACTTATTGAACAGTCTAGAATTGAAGGTTTTGTTGCTAATAACTGTAAATCATTTCTTTCGACTAATTTAAAATTTAAAGAAAATAATTTAGTTGAAAATTATCAAAATATGATTGTTAATTTATTAACTGAAAAAATGATTTCGCGTCTTTGTAAGAAGCTTACTGATTTCACAACTGAACCAAATACGTTTGTTGAAAATTATTTTCTTAATATGCAAAATTACATAAATTCAGACCTTATGGGCATTGTTGTGGCTACTTCTATTGCTCAGTTTGCTGTATTTGAATTAAATAAGCCTTTTGCGCAGGATGATCTTATCTTAATAGTAGATAAAACTAGTAAAAGTCTGGGTTTAGAATTAGAATTTAATAAGTTAGATATTCGCGGAATTATTTCTGAATCCAGTCCTGTCGGTATTGGTGAATTTGAAGTTTTACCGGTAAATACACAAAACTTGGGGCTAGTAGCTTTAATTTTTGCTTCTAAACCAGGAAGTAGTTTAACTAGTCAGGAACGATATATTCTTGAGCATTTGCAAATTCATATGCATTCAGCAGTTGAACTTATGCTGGCTAAATTTCTGGTGAGTCAGTTAAGCAAAACTATGACTAGTCAAACTGGAATGGATTCGGTTACCGGAATTTATAATCTAGAATTTTTAATTGGTTTTTTGCAACAGCAATTATTATTTTCTGCTCGTTTAAAATTACCAACCGGATTACTGTTTATTGATTTAGATAATTTTTCAGAATTGTCCAATATAATTAATGCCGATATTGTTAATCAAATCCTCTTAATGATTGCCCAAAAATTATCCTTGTCAATTCGTGCTAGTGATTTGCTGGCGCGTTATGGCTTTGATCAATTTGTGGTAGTCGTGCCAAATACTGATGTCAATGGAACAAAAATACTTGCCCAAAAACTACGACAGGAAATTGAGGGTTTATTCCCTAGCGATAAATTAGGGATTGCTGATTTGAAAATAACTGCAAGTATTGGTTGTAGTCAATTTGATGGCGAAGATCTTAACCCGGAAACGTTAATTCGTGATGCTAAAATAGCCCTTATTCAGGCCAAAGAATTAGGAAAAAACCAAGTTTTTATATAAGTTTTTTAATTTTAAATGTAAGGCAATGGTTAAAACTAAGTTAATCTTTAAATCTATTAGATTCTAAAGCTTTGGTGAGGGAACCCTAGAGTTTTAAAATTGGTCTAGTATAATATATGTTTTAGATTTAACAGTTACTTTGGTGTCCTTAGGTTATTAAGATTTTTAATTAAGGAGATTTATTATGAATATTAAATTGTCATTATTTTTATTTTCCGGAATGTTTTTGGCGACTTCCTTGTTGCCAAGTTATGGTCAGTGGGGTAATGGTTCAAAACGTTTTGATAGACGTCATCCCCGTCGTCATGAAGTCTTAAGACGGGATAACAATATTAATCGTAGCCTTAATCAAGATCGTGGACATTTAGGTGGTAATTTTAATAATTTAAAACAACAGGATAAAAGTATTCGTCAGCAGGAACAGGCTGATGCTAAGGCCAATGGTGGCTATATCACTAAACAACAACAACAACAGTTTAATCAGCAGGAAAACAGTTTAAGACAACAAGTTAATCAAGATTATAACCCTCGTTAAAATTTGTTTTTAAGGATAGTTAAATAGTTTTAAACCAGAGTTATTTATTTTGACTCTGGTTTTTTTAGTTATAAATTTTTGGTTAAAACAGATTATCGATATTGATATTATTCTTTACGTTGTTTAATAGCTGGTAGTAATGCAGCAAGTTCTATTGGTATCGGGAAGATTATGGTGGAATTTTTTTCAGTAGCAATTTCAACCATAGTTTGCAATTGCCTTAAATTCATCGCTCCGGGCTCAGTTGCTATAATACGGGCTGCCTCAGCTAAGTTTTGAGCTGCCTGCATTTCACCTTGAGCTGATACGATTTTAGCTCGGCGTTCGCGTTCGGCTTCAGCTTGACGAGCCATTGCCCGTTGCATGTTCTCCGGAATTTGAACATCTTTGATTTCCACGCTATTAACTTTTACACCATAACTTTCCGTTTGATTGTCAATAATTTCCTGTAGCCTGGCATTAATTTTATCTCGTTCGGCTAACACCTGGTCTAATTCATGCTGGCCTAAAACGCTTCTTAATGTGGTTTGTACAGCTTGCATTACTGCTGATTGAGAGTTTTCAATTTTAACTACAGAATTTTTGCTTATGATTACCAGGGTTATGGACATAGCAGTGGTGAAATCTCTTTACA
>DAHXLC010000197.1 GCA_027371815.1 Candidatus Melainabacteria bacterium
AAGGCATTGGTCAAGTTTAAGCTTTTATTGCGATTTAGACTTGTTTTGTCTGGGTGTTGCTTAAAATTAAGATCCATAAATCAAACCAGTAAAAAGACTGCAATAGATAAAGTAATTTTAATGATTTGTCCTCCCCAAAATTATTAAGCTAACGGCAAGTCAGCTAAAACCTTAATAATTATAATAATTCATAAATTTTCTCAATTTATGCTTTTTTATATAAAAGCAATATTTGATCCATAAAAATGTAACATTTTCAATACATATATTTTAAATTCAACTTATTTACCTTAAATTCGTAATTACCCTAATTACAAAACCAGGACAAATCATTAAAATTACTTTATCTATTGCAGTCTTTTTACTGGTTTGATTTATGGATCTTAATTTTAAGCAACACCCAGACAAAACAAGTCTAAATCGCAATAAAAGCTTAAACTTGACCAATGCCTTAAATTCCTTCGGCTTAAATATTTCGGCTCAAACCAAACCAAACAGTTTAGTCCAGTTCAAAAGCCTATTGCCTCAAACACAAGCGGCAATAACCGTGGCAAAGTTTAGACCCCAAACGTCTAAAGACAACAATTTACAACCAAAGCTAAAACAAATCAACCAGTACAAAAAAACGTTCAGTGAATTTACCAGCAACCTTTCTGCTGCAGTAACTGGCGCTATTAGTTTTGGCTTAGTTACTCAAGCCGAAATTTCGCCATTGCGCCTACTAGCCTTACCCTTAGCCGCTAGCAGTGGGGCTATAACCAATTATCTCGTCAAAGATGGATTAGAACATCTGCTTTTGCCAAAAAACCAAGTCCATCTAAGCCAGTCCGATTTATGGGTTGGTGCTCTTGATGGATTGTCCGGTGTAGTTGCTGGCTATTTCGATCAAAAAATTGCCCGTAGTTATATAAATTATCTTGGCAAAGATGCGCTGGGCAATGAAGCAAGTGTTGCAGAAATTAATTTTGCCGGTAAAACCCTAACCAATGAAAATTTGCTGCCAAAATTTAAGTTAAATGCCTTGCGGGGTTTTTCCGGTGGAGCTAGTGGTAGTCTAGCCTTTAGTTTACCCTATGAATTAGTGGGTAATTATCAACAAATTAAAACTCATCCGCTAACTAATTTGCCTAAAACCTTATCCGTTGTGGTACAAAATACCTTACTGGGTGGTATAGCTGGTGGTATGCTTGGGGTTATGGCAAGTGCCATAACTAATGCACCTGACTTAATTACTAATATTAAAGCCAAATCTATACCCAGTGACAGTTTAACCAAGATAAATTATTTACACATTAATGACTTTCATAGTTCACTCTCCAAATTACCGGCGATGGATACAACTATTGCTAAATTACAGGCGTTAGCAGGTTCAATTCCCAGTAAATTTGTCGTAGCTGGTGATGTCGAATCAGGCAATTTAAATTTTACCTTTACCGATGGTGGCAAAGTCGAAAACACAGCCTTAGCTAAAATGGGAGCCGACACCATAATTCCGGGCAATCATCCTTACGATCATCCCAGCGGAGGTTTTGTGCCCGAACGTTATCCAGTAGTTATGGAGCCAATACTTAAAGCTAATCCTAAACTTAAACTCATAGCCGCTAACCTGGATTTAAGCGCCTATCCTGATTATGAAAAATTAACCAGTCCTTATGTAATAAGACAGATTGAAACTGCTCATGGATCAGAACGAATTGCTGAACTTGGACTAATTACCAAGGAAGGTGCCGTTGGTAAAATTGGATATTTAGATGCAAGTGAAACAGCCACAAAATACATCAAAGAATTAAATGCTCAAGGTATCAATAAAGTTGTAATAATTAGTCATCTTGGACTAAATGAAGATATGCAACTTGCCCAAAATCTAAACGAGCAAAATTTAAAAGTAGCGGCCATAATTGGTGGTCATACCCATGATGTAACACCTACGCCAATATGGATTAAAAATAACGGCAATGAAATTCCGATAGTTCAAGCTGGCTCAAAAGGCAAATGGCTAGGTGAGTTAAAATTAAAGATAAATTCTGATGGTAGCGCCAACAAGAATTTAACGCTAGGACGAATGCATCCAATTACCCAGGATATTAAACCTAATGAAGAAATTCAAAGTTTCATTGATAATTCATTAACTCAAGCTAAAAGTTTAAAAAATGAAAAATATAATACTACCCTCACTAAACCCATTAGCCTTGATGGAATTCGTTCACGAGAAACCAGATTAGGGCATATTATTGCTGATTCCATTTACCAATATGTTAAAAATGAGTCAGATTTTAATCCAGATTTAGTAATTATTCAATCAGGCAGTATTAGAGATGGTTTACCAGGATTAAAAAACTTAAGCCGTTTTGATTTAGCCAATATTTTCATGCATTCCGGTAACTTACAAACTGAAACGAATCAGCTTATTGGGCTAGATATGACTGGAGCTCAAATTAAACAAGCTTTAGAATATGGGGTTAGAGATATTCCTAATCCGGGATCAAAAACTATAACGACCAAATTTAGTGAATTATTCTCAAATCATTTTTCCACCAGTAAATTTGATGAATCAGGAAATTTTAACCACCCCAGTCAACTTAGATACAAAATTGATTTAAGCAAACCGGGAGCTAATTCAAATGGATTTAGTGGCGATCGAATTACCGACTTAACCATTGATAAAGGTAATGGTAAAATCGAACCTATTCAAGATAATCAAACCTACAAAGTCGTAACCCGGTTTCACCCCTTAGCTAAATGGCATAAATTTGGTGTATTTGGAGATTTGAGCATCGATAATATCAAAGAACACAGTCATTTAAAAACCATAAAATTATCGCAAGTTGATGCTTTAGCCAGTTTTTTAAAATCCCGAGGTTTTACTGATCCTGAAAGAATCTTGCCTCTTGACGGCAGAATTGCTTATACGACCCAACCCCAATATGCCAATACCGGCTCCGCTATACATATAGGATCTAGTATGATTGGTATTCCCCTAACTAACACCGCAAAAAATTAACCGCAAAGTTCGCCACAAATAATCAAATTTGCGCATTACTGATCTAATTGCTTGCCGGGAATAACCAATCCCACAAGTATATAATTTATTTTTCGAGCCTATCAAGCAATAATTTTTGATATTTTGAATTTAATTCAACTGAGAAAGTTAATCAAGTCGACCTCAACAGATATAACATACGTGCAATCAAGGTAAATTATATTTAACTGCTGTTATGAACTCTCCATAGCCGTTATATACTTTCATGGCGATTGTCAAATACTATAGATACTGATTTTTGCCTTGATTCTTTAAATGAGGCTTTAGAAATAAATAAACCTTTAATATTTAACACAAGATCGCCAAGATACAAGCGCTGATTTTACATCTAGACTTATAGAGCAAAACTTTCAATTAAACATGGTCTTAAAACCTTAATATAAAATTTCTAATTTAATACATTGTATTGGCTGAATTTTGTCCATTGCCGGCTACCGACAATGGCTCATCTAACTGAACATTTAGTTGCGATCCTGATTTCAGCTCAACATTTTTACCATGGCTAAACAATAGTCCACCACCAGCTCCAGCTACTGATCCTATTGCGGTACCACTCCAAGCACCAGCACCGGCTCCAGCTGCCGACAAACCGCTTATTGCTCCAACTCCTGTACCTAAAGCAGCTCCAGCTGCAGCTCCCATCAAGCCAAACATGGCAGCCCTACCAACTTTACTTTTCCAGGTTTCACCTTGCATGGTTCCATTAGCATCACTTGCCGTAGCATACTTTCCAGCCGTACCAACTAAATGAGCCGAAATCGGGTATTCCTCACCACTAGGTAATTTAATACTAGTGAACCTTACACTTAAAGCTCCAGATCGCGATAGCATTTTACCGTTTTTGGTACTTTCAACATCGCCATACAGAATTGAATTTTTAGGAATTTCACCATATTCATTAGATACTGATTTTGTTACCACACATTCAACCGGATCACCTTCTTGATTGACGGTGGAAGATAAAGCTGTTTTTAATTTGCAAACCATCGTTGTACCTTGATTAGCAAAAACCACCCGCGATTTGTAGGCGAATTGGCTATTGTCAGCAAAACTGGTTCTATTAGCAGATTTTAGATTTTGAATCACTAAATCATTAGACGATAAATTATTGGCACTATTATTTGTATTAGACAAATTGTTATGAGAAACTACAACGTCATTATTACTAGTTGCGCTCGAATTATTTACCTGGGGTTTAAGCTGACTGATATAGGTTTCCACATTATCTTTATCAGCTAATATCCTTTGAATTGCTAAAACCCATAATTGAGCAAGTTTTGCGGGAGTGGTATGATAGGCCTTAGCATTATCTTCGTCTACCGTTACTACTTTATACCCACCTAAAGTAACTATGGGAATACCATTGTAATAAGTTACGGCAACACAGCTAGGACTGAGTGCTTTTACCGAAAGCAATGCTCCATCAAGGTTATCTTGAATAGTCTGGGTACGTTCTTGAATGCTGCGACTTTTATTAGCGGATTTATTAATAAAAACCAATTCTCCAGCAATTCTAACAGCTAGACCACTATTTTCAATTTCAGCAGCACGAACACAATTTTGCGTTAATACCAAAAGCAAAACCAGCAATTTACCAGCGTATTTATTTTTATTCATTGTCTTATTATAAAGAATACTTATCTCAAAGAAATTTTAATGTTAGACTAATACTAATTGAAGTTGTAGTCAATATGTCTAAAAAAATTTAATCACTTGCACTAAAACTTGTAAAGTAATTTATTTTTAATCATGAATTATGTAATTCGTTAAACCAAATTAAAAACCAAAGTAACCATATGAATAAACCACTTAAAAATCAAACAGCCTTAGTAACCGGAGCAAGTAAAGGAATTGGTGCACAAATTGCCATCAATCTGGCTAAAGCTGGAGCTGATTTAATTATAATTGCCCGCAATGAAACGAATCTTAATAAAGTAAAATCATTAATTGAAGCCCAAAACCAGAAATGTCTAAGCCTGATTTGTGACGTTTCACAAGACCTGGATTTAAACAATGTTTTAGACTTAAGCCTAACCAAGACCAGCAGAATTGACATTTTAGTTAACAATGCTGGTATTTATGCAACCGAAAGTATTTTTGATTTTACTATTAATACTTGGAATAAGGTTATCAATACTAATTTAACCCATTGTATGCTTACCATTGCCAAATTAGCTCCACAAATGAAAGTGCAAAATTACGGGCGCATTATTAACATTTCTTCAATATCTGGTACCAATGGTGAAATATACAGTTGCGCCTATAGCGCAGCTAAAGCTGGCCTGGTTGGTATGACTAAAACGTTAGCCCAAGAATTAGCTCGGTACAATATTACCATTAATTGTGTATCGCCAGGCTGGGTTGATAATGAAATGGCTTTAAAACAAATGAACGATCCTTATTGGTGTGAATTAAATAATGTTAAAGTGCAAGATTCAGCGCAAATTGCCAGATTAGCTATACCCAGTCAAAGACTAATTAAAGAAACTGAAATTGCCAGTTTAGTTAATTTTTTGGTGAGTTTTGAAGCTAAATCCATAACCGGACAAAATATTAATATCTGCGGAGGCCTATCCCTTGTCTAAAACTGAAACCAAATCCTTAGATCAAACAGCAAACTGGCAAATTAAAGAAATAGCCGGCCTTAAACTTTTTCAAGCCGACAATTTACTAGAACACGCTCATGCGTTTACCCATGCCTTTACCACCAGAATTGGTGGGGCTAGCCCTAAGCCATATGACAGTTTTAATTTAGGACGACATATTCAGGATCAAGAAATTATTAATAATGCACTAGCCAACCGCAAAAAACTATGCAACATACTAAACTTAAATTTTGCCAATCTAACTGTCCCTAGTCAAAAACACACTGATAATATTGCAATAATTAGTAAAACTAGTGAATTACCGCTGACGGATGCACTTATTACGCAAACACAAGCATTGCCAATTTTGTTAACTTTTGCAGATTGCGTTCCGATCATTGCCTTTGATTATAAACTTAAAATATTCGCTGGTATACATGCCGGTTGGAAAGGTACAGCCAGTTCAATTCTAATAAAAACGTTAAAAAAAATGTTTGAACTAGGCTCACAACCAAATAATATTATCCTGGCTATTGGTCCTGCTATTGGTGCCTGCTGTTACCCAACTAGTGAAAGTACTATGGAATCTTTAAAATTATCCTTGCCCAAAAAATTTCATTCTAATATTGTAACTCAATACGATACACCTCATCCGGATTTAAAAGCCATAAACCGTTACCAAGCCTTAAGCCTAAATATAACTAATATAAGTGTTAACAATTACTGTACATCGTGCCAAAACGACACCTTCTATTCCCACCGCAAAGAAAATGGCTTGACCGGTAGACAAGCTTTAATTGCTTCATTGTAAATAAATCAATCCACCATTACTCTAAACAAATACTAAAGCTTTAAAATACTTTGCTTTTACTGTTAAAAAATTTACAGCGAGTTTAAATTATTTTAATAATATTTAAGTGATTTACCGATAAACTTTATGATAAAGCTATTATTCAATAAAATTAAATTATGAAAAATACGGCTCTCACCATTTGTAAAATATTTTTCTGCCTTAATTTTTTCTGGCAAAATAATACGTATGCCTTAGCGATTGAATCAACCAATAACGATAATCTTAATTTTAAGAAATTAACACCTTCATTAGACGTTCAAGACGAAACGGAAAAAAAGCCTGATGCAAAAAATAGCTATACTGACAGTACGCTTAACAAAGCTGACACAACCGACAAAGATATTATTGACAAATATCCGGTAGTGGGTAGGATTGAAATCGCCATATTTGGCCAAGCTAAACCTAAAACTGACATTCAAACTCGTTTAAGCGATCTAGAAAAAGCCACTTTCAAAGAAACCTATCCATCTGATAGTTTATATACAAGAACCGAAAAATTAAAAAAAACAATTTTTGGTAGTGAAAGTGTAACTAATATTGAAGACTTAAACATTAATGAAAGTGCTCTTATTAATAAACATGAATTATCATTTCTTGATGAAATCATCCAAAATCCGCTTAATCAAGATCCTGTTAAAAATCCGGAAGAACTAACGTCCTACGCTAATGAATTAATTAATCAATCACGCAATTTCTTAGGGCTTACCAATTTAACTGAAAATAAAACCGCCAATATTTTAGCTAAAGAACAAATCGACTTTTTAACCCATAAATTATTAGATACCAAGAATTATTCTACTAATCCAGATATTCGCTACACAAATCGTGATGGCCAAGACATGATTAGCGAAAATACCACTGTCCTTAAAACTGATCAGAACTATTTAACTCAGGCATCTAAGGCTAGTATCGCCACATTAATTAAGAATCTACTTAAAACCGAAGATAGTCGCGAAGCTCTTTTAAGTGAAGATGCTACAGGCTATGGCTTTGCTTATGACTGGAATAAATCCAAGACTAAATTAATTGCCACGCTTGAGATTATCTCAACACATGGTATCATGCATAACATCCCTAAAGAAATTACGGTGGGAGAAAAAATAACCGTTCAAGGTATGGTATTAAAACCCTATAAATTCGAACGAATGACTTTAGCCTGGGAAGCGAATTCCAATTCTACAAATAATCAGAACAACTATTCAAACAGTAAGGTCTTAACACCGACTGATGATGTAAATATACAAACCTACTTCCCTCCTTTAGACTATGTTGGCTATGCAAATAAAGCCCAAAGTCATCACGAAGTAGCTGTTAACACTTTAAAGACATTAGGAATTATTGCCGCTGTAGCTGGTGGGGTATTTATTCCTCCGGTAGCCTTAGTAGCACCACTTATAGCTTTATCAGGATCAAGTACGGCCAGCGAACCTAAGCCACAATCCGAAATACCGATTCATGGTGGCATTAAAACTGAAGGGCAAACATTTTCAGGAAAAATTCCCATATCTAATCATGGGAAAGAAGGTATTTATTATTTAACCATTTGGGCTAGATTAGAAAATTCACCCAAACTTGTTTCAATTAGCCGTAGAACAATTATAGCCAGATTACCTATACAGGATGAAGTAAAAGGTGTTGTTGAAAAAGCAAATAACTAAAATAATGAAAATTAAATTCAGCTTAATTATAATGATTCTAATTCTAGCGCAATTAACTTTATTGGCATGCGCCAAGAAATCTAGTAGCACCGAAATTAAAACCGGTACTGATTCAACCATGCTTAAAACCGGCTG
>DAHXLC010000204.1 GCA_027371815.1 Candidatus Melainabacteria bacterium
CTATTTCCATTGATTGTGATGTGCTTCAAGCTGATGGAGGAACTAGAGTCGCTAGTGTCAGTGGTGCTTATTTGGCTTTGTATGATGCTTTGCAAAAAATTAGAAGAAATAATTCTGGTGAAGACTTACCCATTATTGAACATATGGCCGCAGTGAGTATTGCTCAGGTTGATGGTCAATTGGTTTTAGACCCTAATTATCATGAAGATGCGCAGGCGCAGATGGATAGTAACATTGTGTTAAGTCATTCTGGTAATATAATTGAATTACAAATTGCTTCGGAAAGTACCCCTTGGGATTATGGCAAATTGCCAGAGCTTATGGCTCTAGCAAATAAAGGGGTAAAAGAAATAATTGATGCGCAAATTTTGGCCTTAAAACAAAAATAGAGTTTAATTTAATCTAAAACCTGCTGACAACATTTAAAATAACTATTACAATAGATCTATTAATATTGCAATAGATATATAAGGTAGTAGATTAAATTTGTTTAAACAGAATTTGTTGACTGAAAATCCAATTAACGAAATATTTAAGGATATAACAGCTTTTCAGGTAATTATATCGGCTTTTAAAATAATGTGGCAAATTTATAAGCAACAAGGCTTAAAAATGTCATTGCGTGTCGTTCCCATCGTTTGGACCCTGATTGTTGCCATACGAGGCTTTGCTCATTACCATTTTCTTCTAATTTTTTGCAAAGCATCATACAAAGCCAAATAAGCACCACTGACACTAGCGACTCTAGTTCCTCCATCAGCTTGAAGCACATCACAATCAATGGAAATAGTTCGTTCTCCTAAAGCACGTCTATCTACAATAGCTCTTAAGCTACGCCCAATTAATCTTTGAATTTCATTAGTTCTACCTGATGCAGCTCCACGATTCACTTCACGTACCGATCTAACCAATGTTGATCCCGGTAACAATGAATATTCAGCAGTGATCCAGCCAAGACCTTTACCCATTAAAAAAGCTGGAACACGTTCTTCAACTTTAGCAGTTATAAATACTTTAGTTTCACCAAATTCAACCAATACTGAACCTTCAGCATTTTTGGTGAATTTGCGGGTAAATTTTATCGGTCGTAACTGATCATATTGACGATTATCGCGGCGGCGAAACATTTTTTTCTTTCTAGTACTAGTAAATTGTTACCAAATAGAAAATTAACACGGTTTTAATAAAATGTAGATAGTTTTTAATGAAAATATTTAATTTTTACCAAATCGTAACTTATTAATGGTAGCCTGCCCACTTAATAAAAATTTACGATTTGGTTGCACGGTTAATCTGGTGAACTGAAAACTAATATCTCGCGAGTTGTCATTAAATTTAGCCAAATTATTAATTTTACTTACTAACATATTAGCTATTGGCGCAGGCAATTCCTGGCCAGCCGTAATTAAATGAGTATCATTAAGATTAATCCAGCCATTAGCTAAACTAATAACCGCAGAAGCTTCAACTGGAACTACTGCGGTATTTTGGCCAAGGCCTAAACGGGTATCGAGGTTTAATTTTAATTGATTATGGTTAGCCAAATTAGCTTCTAGCCCCATTACCGAAAATCCAAGATTATTACTATTTACGCCAAACATATTAGCAATCATCGCTACTTTGCCATTAGCCGTAGCCGATAACCGGTTTAAGGTATTAGGGGCATTTAAAAAACTATTTAAACTCTTTTGACTTATTTCAGCATATACATTAGCTTGGACTGGATTAATCTTAATGATACTCATTTAATTACGGCTGGCCAGGAATTG
>DAHXLC010000264.1 GCA_027371815.1 Candidatus Melainabacteria bacterium
AATGATTTTCACGAATAACTTTATCAAGCACTGTGTTGTCAATTAATCCGGATTTTACCAGGAGTTCTTCTAAGCCAATTTTAAGCTTACGGGTAATTTTAGGAATTTTAGTCAGACTGGTTTTTACCACCGGAAAATCATTTACAATTGGTAAATTCTGAGCAATTAAGTCATGCTGAGCTCTTAATTTAGGAATTCGCAAAATATCATGAGCAATATTTAAAAATTGCAATGAATTTTTCCAGTTATTTTCATTCAAAAATTCTTGCTTATGAGACATTATGCCTTTAATTAATAACCAATAATTTTGCTTAAGATCAGAAAATGAAGCAAACGAAGTAACACTTAGTAATTTATATAAATTTTGATAGGCTTTATCCTTATTAAATAAGGTGGTTTTATTCTCAAAATCTTTTAAATACTGGGGGAATTCAATATCACTTTGGTTAAATTTATCATGACTACGCAATGAATTCTGAGTAGTTGTCATATCAACTTGACTATCGTTTTGAGATGTTACAACTGGTTTACTCTCTGTATTATCCACCGGTATAGTATTGAGCGAATTACCATCCATCATTGTTAAAAACAATTGTTTATGACATAAATTAACCCCATCCAGATCGCCTTTGTCAAGACTCTGTTTCAAAGCAGCTACAAGAACCATCCGTTCAATATCTGGACGATTATCCCCTTCAGATTTAAAATATTTCGTATCTTCCATAGCTTAGTAAATAAAATACCTATTATAAAGCAGAAACAATAGTTATTAATTGCTTAAATGATATTAAAGTTAGACTATATTATTAAATTTATTTAGCAATTATTTAGTATAAGATACAAAATATGAACGAATTAAATGATAAATTAACCAGGTTAATTGAAAAGTCTGGGCAAAAACTACTGGAAAGACAATATAAGAATCTTTTAACTTATGCTAGTTTAGTAACTGAATATGGACAAAATGTTAATTTGGTTTCCAAGAAGAGTTTGCCTGATTTTATTGAAGATCAGATTGGCGATGCCTTATCACTAGTCCCAGTAATAATTAAGCAATACCCCAAAAATCAAAGTCTTATAGGTCTTAATTTAATTGACGTCGGGACTGGGGCTGGATTACCCGGGCTAGTTTTAGCCATTCTTTTTGAAAACCTTAAAGTCAGTTTATTAGATTCGAACCTTAAGAAAATTAATTTTCTTAATTTAGCTATTGCGAATTTAGAATGGAGCAATACACCCAATACCATACTTGGTCGCGCCGAAGAATTAGCGCATCAGCCAAAATATCGCGAACATTTTGATTTCGCTACAGCCAGAGCCCTTAGCAGTGTTAAAGTTGCCCTTGAATTGACAACTCCTTATTTAAAACCACGGGGGCTATTTTTAATTCAAAAAACCAGTACCAAACTTGAAAGTGAATTAAAGGAATCTGCTAATTTGCTTAAACTATTAAATTGTGAGCAAATTGGTATCCTAGAGGCCTACCCAAACTCTCATGTTAAAGAACATAAAATTCTGATTGTTGAAAAACAAAAAGCTACAGCTAAAGAATATCCGCGAAAATGGACTAATATCATTAATTAGCTATTGGTAAAGTAAAATAAAAGGTACTGCCACGTCCTGGTTTAGAGTCAACCCAAATCTTACCATGATGTGCTGTGATTATTTTTTTACAGATTGCTAAACCTAATCCAGTTCCAGGATACGATTGGACATTATTACCGCGTTTAAAAATAGTAAATAAATCTTTATTTTCAGTTAGATTAATTCCGATACCATTATCTTTTATTGAAAACATCCAGTATTGATCAATTATTTCGGCAGATATAATAATAACTGGATTATCATTACTGCGAAACTTTATCGCATTAGTAAGTAAATTTAAAAAAACTTGGCTTAATAAATTTGCTTTACCATAAACTTTAGGTAATGGCTCACATCGAATTTTAGCATTTTCGTTAACTATTATACTATTTAACGATTC
>DAHXLC010000273.1 GCA_027371815.1 Candidatus Melainabacteria bacterium
TAGCTGGCCTTTGTTTTTATATTGATACACGAAGACCAGATCTTCTTGATGATTACGACTATGGCAATACTTTTAATTTTTCGGGTAAATTAGCTTCAATGACTCTATACAATGATTTATATCCTAAATTTAATCAAACAAGTTTTCTTGAAAACTATAACTTTAATAAATTAGCTCATCAATATTTACCATATTTAAAAAAGAATCATCTTATTATTTATATGTCTAATCCACTTGTAGCAACATTTTTTATTCCTTTAAGTAAATTACCTTTAAGTCAGTCTTATTTGGTCTGGCAAATTATTCAGATTTTAGGTTTTCTGGTATTAATTATTTTATTGACTGGAATATCTTGCCAAAGAATAAATAAATATTTTATATTGTCAGCCTTGTATTTACCACTGCATCATTATTTAATTGTTGGTCAATATACTTTAATCTTAACCCTATTACCAATATGTCTTGGCTATTGGTTTATGAAAAACAACCAGTATTTTATAGCTGGTCTTTGCTTTGCTTTAATCATCTTTAAGATTCAACTTTTGCCAATGGTTTTATTACCGATTGGCTGTTTATTTTTGCTTAATAAAAGAAATTGCTTTTATGGATGGTTAATTGGTTTACTGAGTATTTTCCTTTCAAATATATTACTATTTGGTTTTGACACAGTTAAATTATGGTGTCATGATTTGTTTTTGACAGATAAAATATATACTACATCAACTTATGTTATTGAGCAGTATATTATTGCTAATGTACCACTTATATTTGCTCAGTTTATTCCTTTAGACTTTCGCGATTTTGGCAAACTTAGTATTTACTTTATTGCTTTAATTTTAAGCTTTCATATTCTATACGTTTTAACAGTTATCTTAAAAAGAAACAAAAACCGAATGGCTGAACTTATGTCTATTGTCTATGTGGCAAGTATTTGCATTACGCCTGTGGTAACAGCTCATTTAATTGTTTACGATCTTATAATTTATATTATTGCTGGTGTTCTTATCTTTGATCTAAAAACTGATTGTCAATTAGTAACTAAGTTAAAGAATCTAGCCATTGGATTTTGGTTTAGTATTGATGTTTACTACTTATTTATTTTTTATATTTGTGGTAAATCAACGCAACCAGTATTTTTAGCCTTAATTATTTTAATAACTTATTGGCAGTTTTTAAGCCTAATTTATCAACAATATTTAAATTTATCTTTAACGGATTTTCGTAAATTATTTAATTATCGAGAACTGATTAATCGAGAATAAGTAAATTCAACTGCTGATCAGATGGGATTAATTGTTGAATTTGAGGTTTCGCTTGAATTTACTGCAGGGTTTGGTTTGACTTTGCTAGGTGAATTATTGTTTTTAAGGTTACGATTATTATTGGGCAGAGGATTATTGGCTTCTTTGGTTATTACATCAAGAGTGTTAGTTTGAGTGATAGAATTGGTCTGATTTTTTTCTTGATTATGGGTAAAATTATTGTTACTGGTGTTATCCATAGCCGTTT
>DAHXLC010000024.1 GCA_027371815.1 Candidatus Melainabacteria bacterium
ACATCTGGAACAATATTTTCATTCTCTATAGCAAATAGTTTTCCTGTTCTAAAAAAGCCCATTTGAATTTCGTCATCGACAAGTAATATGCCATGATCGCGGCATATTTTGGCTAAGTATTCATAATACCCTTTGGGTGGAATGACATAACCACCAGTACCTTGGATAACTTCAATAAAAAAGGCACCAAATTCAGCTTTTTGAGTTTTAGGATTCCAGGTACCAGTATATTCGTGTTCAAATTTACGTTCGATTTGTTTAACACAAAACAATTCACAACTTTCGACTTTTTTTCCATACGGGCAGCGGAAACAGTAGGGGAAAGGTACAAATTCAGCTCTGTCACCAAATTCTCCATAATGTTCTCGATAACGATAAGAGCTGGTTATGGCAGAAGCGCCTAAAGTGCGACCATGATAGCCACCTTCAAAAGCTAGCATTTTACTTTTGCCAGTGGTTTTGCGTACTAGTTTTAAAGCATCTTCTACGGCTTGAGCTCCACCTACGTTAAAATGAATGCGGCCTTTGGCACCTAAATTACGTTCGACACCACGAGCTAACATATAGGCTAGTGAGACTTTTTCTTTATGTAAATACTGACAGGCTAATTGAGGTAATTTATCAATTTGTTTTTTTAAGGCATTATTTATGGTTTGGTTGTTATAACCTAGATTGACCGCAGAATACCACATTTGTAAATCTAAATAGGGGGTATTGTTAGTATCATAGAGGTAACTACCATTACAGGTTTCAAAAAATTTTGGCTTTTCTGCATAATGAACTGTATCTCCGTATGAACAGACTTCATTTTCAATCTTAAGTAATTCTTTTTCACTTATTGTATCAAGATTAAGTTCAACATCTTTAGCTGTTATGGTGTTATCTTGGGATTTGTTGGTATTAACTGGCATAGTAGACCTCTTGATTGTATTTTAAATTATCAGGTTAAACTGTTACAATTACATGATTCTTACATTAATATTATGATTTAGTCTAGTTAATGTAATAAAATTTACTTAATCAATGTGCATTAAATTATTGTATATATTTTTATAAATTAGCGGGATCTTTCCTAGTATACTGATGAATAATGAATTTTTCTTGACCTATTTGTGATGCAATCGGAATTAAAAATAGATATTTCGTTGATTGTTACCATAAGCCAGCCTGGCTACTATTTACAGCCAAGTCTAGCCAGTATGCAATTAGCTGTAAATATGGCTCTAGCTAATAACCTTAAGGTTGAAGTAATTTTCTTGTTAAGTTTAGGCGATGATATTTCCCGTTCAATTGTTAACAATTATGTAATTGCGAACAATTGTCATAAAGTTATTGAAGTGAACAATGATAATCCTTTCGCTATACGTAAATATGGGTTGAAAATAGCCTGTGGTACGAATGTTGCTTTTCTTGATGGTGGTGATTTAATATCAGCAAATTATTTGATTAATAATTATGAAATATTAGTTAATAATAACTTTATATTGCCTGAACATATTGTTTTTTTTACTGAGTCAGCTCATTTAATTGAAACACAAGATTGTGTAAAGGATAATTTACTTTTATTAGGTGCTTTTGTCTTTGGGTCGCGCAGTCTTTTAACCCAAAAGTATAAAGGGGAGTTTGTTGAGTTTATGGTAAATACCAGTAAAAATACGGTGTATTTTAGCCGGATTCAAGCAAATAGTCGCAAGCTGGAAATGATGATTTATAATTGTTTAGGCCCACGATCGATTGATGAAATAAATAAGCTTGAATTTGCCAGTATTGATAATGGATTAAACCTTAAAACTGACTCATTTAAAACAAAGTTAGAATATTTTAATAACAAAATCCGCAGCTGTTTTAGTCAACCACCCAAAGTGACTGTGTTTGAAGTTATAGAACCTAATCAATTAATTGATCAGCAACATCAGCAATTTATTTCAATCTGGCAGCAAATTCATGAAATTGAACCAATAACCTATCCAGCTGCCTGGATTTTTAAACAATATGAAAAATGTCTAATTCCGGAAATATATCTTCAGGACATATATCAAGAACTCGAAAACCAATATGATGATACCACCACCCATCTATTTATGTTGCCGGCGCTAAATATTGGAGGCAGTGATTTGGTGGCACTAAATTATATTAATAATTTAAATGAATTGGGTAAAGTCGTTACCGTTATAACAACGCAAAATCCTAATTCGGCCTGGTTATATAAATTGAATTCAGGCGTTAATGTTATTGAATTGGTTAAACTGTTTCCTGATTTAGATTATGAACGGCTTAAGCATTTGATATTAAAATTACTGCTCAATAAATCACCTAAAGTTATTCATAATATTAACTGTTTAATGGCTTATGAATTATTAATGGATTACGGTTATATTTTAAAACAATTTTCCCAATTATTTGTTAGTATTTTAAATTATTAGGTTAAACTGTTACAATTACATGATTCTTACATTAATATTATGATTTAGTCTAG
>DAHXLC010000286.1 GCA_027371815.1 Candidatus Melainabacteria bacterium
CTATCAAACTATTAGTAATGGTGACTTACAAGGTATTTTTCAATTAGAAACATCGCTAGCCACGCTCGACAGTAATGCAGTCATATACTCAATGGGATAATGACTTTTAAGATAAGCCGTTTGATAGGTAACCAAAGCATACGCCTGCGAATGTGACTTGTTAAAACAATATTCGGCAAATTGCACCATCATATCAAACAACTGATTTGCAATATTTAGGCTAATACCATTACTAAGACAGCCCGAATTAAATAATTCTCTTTGTTTTTCCATCTCTTCAGGTTTTTTCTTGCCCATTGCCCGGCGTAATAAATCAGCCTGACCTAAAGAATAATTAGCTAATTTCTGGGCAATTTGCATGACTTGTTCTTGATAGACAATTTGACCATAAGTATCTTGTAAGATTGATTCTAAAAGGGGGGTCTGATAAGTTATGGCTGATTTGCCATGTTTACAGGCAATAAATTTATCAATCATGCCAGAATCCAATGGACCAGGGCGATACAAGGCAATTAAGGCTGAAATATCTTCAATATTAGATGGTTTCATATCACGGGCGACTTGACGCATACCTTGCGATGTTTCTAATTGAAAAATACCTTGTAAGTCACCATTACTAATAGTTTGATAGACTTTTTCATCATCAATAGGAATATTAGCTAAATCAATATCAATATCCCGGGTAAGCTTAATGATTTTAATAGCCTTATCAATCATAGTAAGGTTTCTTAAGCCTAAAAAATCCATTTTAACCAGGCCAACCTTAGCTAAATCATCCATGTTATACTGGGTAATTATCTGACCATCATTATTTTTTTGTAGTGGTACCAATTCATGCAACGGCACATCGGAAATTACGACACCAGCAGCATGAACTCCATAAGTTTTATTAATTCCTTCAAGTTTTTGCGCTATGGTAATAACCTGTTTGGCTTCAGGACTGTTATCATAAATGCCTTTAAATTCTGGGTGACTGGCAACCATTTCATATAATGGCGTTGGTTTACCGCGCACAACAGGAACTAATTTAGCTAACTTGTTAGCTTCAGCCAAAGGATATTCTAAAACTCTAGATACATCCTTAATTACGGCCTTACTAGTCATTCGATTAAAGGTAATTATCTGAGCTACTTTATCCTTACCATATTTTTGGGTTACATATTTTAAAACCTCGTCACGCCGCTCAATACAAAAATCAGTATCAATATCTGGCATGGAACGTCGTTCAGGATTTAAGAATCGCTCAAACAGCAAATTATAGCGCAACGGATCAATATCAGTAATGCCTAAACAATAGGCGATAAGAGATCCGGCTGCCGATCCACGACCTGGTCCAACGGGAATTTTTTGTGATTTAGCAAATTCAATAAAATCAGCGACAATTAAGAAATACGAAGCAAAATTCATGTCTTCAATAACTTTAAGTTCTGCTTCAGCACGTTCAATGACACTACGATTTAATTGATCACCAAAGCGATATCTAGCTCCATCAAAAACCTTGTGATTTAAATAACTTTCGATCGTATGACCATGTGGCACTTCAAAATTTGGCAACCGCGGGTTATCTTGAAAAATTTTAATACTGTCAATACGATCAGCAATGACTAAGGTATTTTTAATACTTTGATCAATGATTTCACTGTCTAAATGATCTTTAAACAACATTGACATCTGACTGCCATTTTTAATAAACTCACTGCCCGTAAATTTCATTCGTTTACAGTCAGTTACTAATTTTCCCATCTGAATACTTAATAAACAGTCATGAGCGACAGCATCATCATGATTAGTAAAATGGCTGTCATTAGTTGCCACAATTTCAATATCTAATTCTTTACCAATCTGCACAATTTGCTTATTTACAATACGATCCTCAATCATCCCATGATCTTGAATTTCTAAAAAATAATTACTCCCAAAATTCTCCTTATACCATAAAGCAACTTTAAAAGCCTCAGCATAATTGTTTTTCAACAGATTTTGCGCTAACTGTGAACCCAGGCATCCCGATAGAACTATGATACCATTTTTATGAGCTGTTAAAATTTCCTTGTTTATTCGCGGTTTATAGTAATAACCAGCTAAATGTGCTCTTGAATTAAGAAACAATAAGTTACGATAGCCCTCACTATTTTGCGCCAGTAAAGTTAAATGAAAAATATCTTCACGGGTTTTTTTTTCTTCAATATCACCATCGATAATATAAGCTTCAATACCAATAATTGGTTTTACCCCACCAAGTTCATGACAGACTTTTGTTAATTCAATAGCACCATACATAACACCATGATCAGTAATAGCTACCGATGGCATATTCTCATCTTTAGCCTTTTTTACAAGGTCATAAATCTGTGTTGCTCCATCGAGCAAACTATATTCAGTATGCAAATGTAAAGGAACATAGGGTCTAGGTTTCATATTATTATTTAATACTGTTCCAACGCTTTATCTAATTGCCACAAGTTCAGCTACTAAAGTATTAGCTTAAACAATTAAATGGTTTGGCTAAATCTTATAATAAACAAAGTATGCATCGTTAATTATATCTAAAAAAATTAAATTAAAAATTAAATTATCAAAATTAAGCGATTGTCAAGTTGCAAGTAATTAATTTTATCTTATATTTACATTTGCATCTATTAAATAAATATTTGGCAAAGCTTAAATAAAGTAATCAGAATGTGATAAATTTATTAAAAAAAAATTTAATCAATAATGTAATACTGTTTATTTTTTAAGCAATTTAGAGTATAAATTAGTATAATC
This sequence comes from Candidatus Melainabacteria bacterium, assembly GCA_027371815.1. Taxonomy (GTDB): domain Bacteria; phylum Cyanobacteriota; class Vampirovibrionia; order Obscuribacterales; family JAKAZS01; genus JAKAZS01. The sequence goes on from DAHXLC010000286.1 coordinate 2,767, forward strand.
ATATTTAATAAAGTAATTTAGTTGTAAGGAGCATAGGGGTTATCACAAGATGGGAAAGGCTGTTGGAATAGATTTAGGAACCACCAATTCTGTTGTTGCTGTTATGGAAGGTGGCCAACCAGTTGTTGTGCCAAACACTGAAGGAGGCAGAACAACACCATCGGTAGTTGCCTTTACCAAATCAGGTGAAAGACTGGTAGGTCAGCTAGCACGTCGTCAAGCAGTTTTAAACCCTGAAAATACCGTATATTCAATTAAACGTTTTGTTGGGCGAAGATTCTCAGAAGTTGAAGCCGAAAAGAAAATAATCTCTTATAAGGTTACTGAAGGTAATGACGGCGGTTGCAAAGTGGCTATTCAGGGAAAAGATTACTCCCCTGAAGAAATTTCAGCCATGATCTTAAGAAAACTTAAAGAAGATGCTGAAAAATATTTAGGTGAAAAAGTTACCAGTGCCGTAATTACAGTTCCAGCTTATTTTAATGACTCACAGCGTCAGTCAACCAAAAATGCCGGAATCATTGCCGGGCTTGAAGTCTTAAGAATTATTAATGAGCCTACAGCAGCGGCCTTGGCCTATGGTCTTGACAAGAAAGATAATGAAGTGATTTTAGTATTTGACTTAGGCGGCGGAACTTTTGATGTATCAGTTCTTGAAGTTGGTGATGGTATATTCGAAGTAAAATCAACTAGTGGTGATACTCATTTGGGTGGTGATGATTTTGATCACACAATTGTGGCTTGGGCCGCTAACGAATTTTTAAAACTTGAAGCTATTGATTTACGCAAAGATCGCCAAGCCTTACAAAGGTTAACTGAGGCATCGGAAAAAGCAAAGATCGAATTATCCAATGTTAGTGAAACTAATATATCTTTGCCATTTATAACTGCTGATGCTAGTGGTCCTAAGCATTTAGAAATGAAATTATCGAGAGCTAGGTTTAATGAATTAACCAGATCACTCGTTGAACGTTGCCGGATTCCGATGGAACAGGCTTTAAAAGATGCGAAATTGTCCTATGAAGGCCTTGATGAAGTAGTTTTGGTTGGTGGTTCGACAAGAATACCAGCCGTTAAAGATCTCGTACGGAGTTTAACTGGTGGCAAAGATCCCAATCAAACGGTAAATCCTGACGAAGTAGTGGCTGTTGGTGCAGCAATTCAAGCCGGAGTTTTAGGTGGTGAAGTTAAAGGGGTAGTACTATTAGACGTTACACCACTATCCTTAGGTATTGAAACCTTAGGTGGCGTTATGACTCCTTTAGTTGATCGTAACACCACTATCCCAACGCGTAAAAGCGAAGTTTTTTCAACTGCTGACGATAATCAGACCGCAGTTGATATTTATGTATTCCAGGGCGAACGTCCGATGGCTCGTGATAATAAGTTACTAGGTAATTTCCGCCTTGATGGTATTCCTACAGCAACTCGTGGAACACCAAAAATTGAAGTAACTTTTGATATTGATGCTAATGGTATTATGAATATTACAGCTCGCGATCAGTCAACTGGCAAAGAACAGAAAATTACCATTTCGGCTTCAACTAATATGTCTAAAGAAGATATCGAATTAGCCATTCGTGAAGCCGAAGCTCATGCAGCTGAAGACAGACGTCGCAAAGAAGAAGCTGATGTCCGTAATGAAGCTGATAGTTTATGTTATGACGTTGAACGTAATATTAAAACCCTTGGTTCAAAATTAAGCGCTGGCGAAAAAGCCAGAGCCGAAATGCTCGTTACTGATTTAAGACAAAAAGTACAAGACGATGCTGATCATGAAGTAGTTAAAAGTATTATGAATGAATTGCGTGGTTCTTTAGTCCTACTCCAGCAAGCAGCCGCACTTAAAGAAGTCAACTCCGAAAATGGCGACGGTGAAGGTGAATATTATGAAGATATCAGTGAAGACTATTCACAAACGCCTGATGTAATGGATGCTGAATTTAAAACCAGTGATGAATAAAAAATTATAAAAGTTAATAATTTTATATAATTTATAAGGTATGCTATAAAGTAATAGTCAATAATTTTATATCATTTATAAAGTATTCTATTAATAAATAGTTGATAATTATTGAGCCTGAATAAATATGAATAAATTTATAATTTTTCTTTTAAGCTTAATATGCATTTTAATAAATAATCCCTGTCAATCAACTTCATTAAGTGTTGATTTAAACTCTATTGAAAAGCATTATTTTGGCCGTGAGTATACCAATAATAAAACCACCCAAAGACTCAATCGGCTCGAAGAACTATTGTTTGGCCAAATTCAACAAGGTAGTATTGATGAAAGAGAATCGAATATTTTAAAAATCTATGAAAAAAATATAGTAAGCTCCAAAACACCCAAAGTTTCTCATCCTTTGAATTCTATAGCCAATCCTCACCGTAAAGCCGAAAATTCAGCTGTAACGGACAATAGTTCATCAGCCCCAACCAATGCTAATTCAAATCCCAGCCCCAGCAAAACATCAGTATGTAAAAAATATCCTAAAATCACTTTTCTTGAGTCAAAAATATTAAAGAAAACCTATACTTATCAAACGCCTGAATTGAGGTTAGATCGCCTGGAAAACACAGTTTTTGGTAAAGCAAATGACAAATTAAGCATCGATAAAAGAATTAGTTTACTTAACAAAGTCGCTAATCCACAAATTGTTGACAATTTACCCAATATGCAAGACCGTCATTATTTCTATACCAATCCAATTCCTAATTCAGGCTCTATGCCTAACAATATGATGGATCTTAACAATCAATTCAATATGATGTTTAAACAACTCGAAAAACAATTTGACAGTTTTGGCAATGAATCACTTGATGGCAATGATTTTAATAATTTTAATCAATTTACTGTACCGCGAATGAACCCACCCATGCGTTCATTACCGAATGCACCAACACCAATTATACCTCCTTACAATTCACCAAATAGCATTTAAATTTTCTCACAATATTTATACTAGGTTAAAGATTTAATAATTTAAGCTCATAAATGTTAAAATTACCAATATTAGTTAGAAAGTTTAAGGAATGAACATCAAATGAATTTAAAACTTCAAGAAGTTGTAGTGGTGGGTGGTTGTGGTCACGTAGGTCTACCCTTTGGCCTCTTATTAGGCTCCACTGGATTATTTAAAGTTTCATTACTGGATGTCGATAAAAATAAAATCGATCTGGTTAATTCAGGCTGTCAGCCTTTTATCGAAGAAGGTCTTGACGAGTTAATGAAATCAACTATTGGTAAAACCGTAAGTGCAACACTTGACAAAAGCTGTCTCAAATCTGCTGATGTAGTCATAACTGTTATCGGCACACCGGTTGATGCTTATTTAAACCCAACCATTAATATTCTCAAAGACAATGTCGAAGAAGTTATTCAATATATGAAAGCAGATGCCTTACTTATTTTACGAAGCACAGTTTATCCAGGAGCTTCCAAAATAATTTATGAATTAATTAAAGCGCAAAAAGCCAAAATAAATTTAGCCTTTTGCCCAGAAAGATTAGCTGTTGGTTTTGCTCTAGAAGAATTAAAGAAATTTCCGCAAATAATATCTGGCTTTGATGCAATTGCCGTTAAACAGGCCAGCGAATTCTTCTTGAAATTTACTCCAGGGATTATTGAATTACAACCTTTAGAGGCTGAATTAGCTAAATTATTTGCTAATACCTACCGTTATTTAAACTTTGCCATATCCAATCAGTTTTATATGATCGCCAAAAGCTGTGATTTGGACTTTTATAAAATTTATGATGCCATGAAACAAGACTATCCCCGAATGAAAGAATTTGCTAAAGCCGGCTTTGCCGCTGGTCCCTGTTTAAGGAAAGACACACTTCAGCTAGCCGCTTTCGCCAATAATAATTTTTTCTTAGGCCATGCAGCCATGCTTGTAAATGAAGGCTTACCCAATTTTATTGTCAATGAATTAAAAAATCAAATCGATCTTAGCCATAAAAATGTTGCCATCTTAGGCATGGCTTTTAAAGCTAACTGTGATGACAAACGCGATAGTTTATCCTATAAAATTCGCGATCTCATTAAATTATATGCAAAAAATACCTACTGTAGCGATCCCTACATTAATGAAACTGATTTTGTCGAAGTTAATACGGCTATAAAAAACTCTGATATTATTATTGTTGGAGTTCCCCATCGCGTCTATTTAGACCTGGAAATTCCAACGACAAAACATATAGTTGACGTCTGGAATTTTCTTAAACCAAGCCACACCTTAACAGCTGAGGCTAAACTAACCAATACTGCAGCAATAAAATAAGGATAAATCAATGAAAATATTAATTACCGGATCCAGTGGCTTTATTTGTGGCTATCTTGTTGAAGAATTATTAAATCGTGGCTATAAAGTTGTAGGAATTGATAATTTTAGCAAATATGGCAAAATAACTAAAAGCTATGATAATCATCCTAATTATAGATTAGTAGTTGGTGATGCTAAAAATGTTGACCTGTTAAAAGAATTAATTATTGACTGTGACCATTTCGTTTCAGCGGCAGCCATGATTGGCGGTATTTCCTATTTTCATGAATTTGCTTACGATCTTATTGCTGAAAACGAAAGAATGACAGCCAGTGCATTTGATGCAGCTATCTGGGCCTATAAGCATCATAAATTAAAAAAAATGACAGTTATGTCTTCCAGCATGGTTTACGAAAACACCACTGAATTTCCGACTCCAGAAGGAGCACAGATGCGTTGCCCACCGCCAAACTCAACCTATGGGTTTCAAAAATTAGCTTGTGAATATTTTGCCAAAGGTGCTTTTGAACAGTATCAATTACCCTATACAATTGTCCGCAGCTTTAATTGTGTTGGTATCGGTGAACGCAGAGCCCTTGAGCATCGTGAGATTTATTCGGGAAATGTCAAACTGGCGCTGTCGCATGTGGTACCAGATTTGGTTCAAAAAATTCTCAAAGGTCAAAATCCATTGCGAATTTTGGGTAGCGGACAACAAGTTCGCCACTATACTTACGGAGGCGATTTAGCTATTGGTATTAGAATGGCTGTTGAAAGTGATAAAGCAATAAATGAAGATTTTAATATTTCTACAGCTACAGCTACTACAGTTATTGAATTAGCTAAGGAAATCTGGGATAAAATTCATGGCAATAAAATTCCTTTTAATTATGTAAGTGATGAACCTTATCAATATGATGTTCAATATCGCAGTCCTGACGTTACCAAAGCCAAAACGATCCTTGGCTATGAAGCTAAAACCAGTTTAAGTCAGATGCTTGATGAAGTAATACCTTGGATTAAAGAACAGCTATTAATTGGTAAAATTTAGCTAATACCAATCATAACTTAACTAAATAATTCATAAAGGCTATTCAATAATGAATACAAAACGTTCACAATATATTAATATAATTATTCCCGTGTACAATGAAGGTGATAATTTTCCAAGCCTTTGGCAGGAAATAACTCAATTTGTAACTTGCCCATTCAAAGTATTCATTGTCTACGATTTTCCTGAAGATAATACTCTAATACCAGTAAATAAAATTATTAATCAAGGTGAAAGCCGAATTAGTTTAATTAAAAATAAGGCTCGTGGTGTAGCTAATGCTATTTATACGGGTTTCGAACAAATAACTGATGGTCCGGTAATTCTCGTCATGGCTGATTTATCTGATGACTTAAAATTGATTCCACAAATGCTTGATCTTTACAATTCAGGATATGATGTAGTAATTGGCAGCCGATACATGCGTGGTGGCAAAATAATTGATGGGCCACCTGTTAAACAGACTTTGTCAAGGTTGGCTGGCATAAGTCTACATTGGTTACGGCGAATTCCCACTCACGATCCTACCAATGCTTTTAAACTATGCGACAAGAAAATGCTTGCTAGCCTTAATCTTCAAAGCAGTAATGGTTTTGCCCTGACTATTGAAATTACCGTTAAAGCCTATTTAAATAATTTTACAATAACTGAAATACCAGCTACCTGGCGTAATCGAACCCAAGGACAATCAAAATTTGCCATGTTTAAATGGCTGAAAGAATACTTACACTGGTATTTTTATGCTTTCAAACCAGTGCAAAAAGCTAAAAATCTCTAAAAATTTACACCTTTTCAGCTAATGATACCATTATTTTTAGGCTACGGAAAAATCCGGTAGCAAATCAACAGCTAAACTTTAAATGCTGTCAGTGAAGTTTTATAAATAACATAGACTTATCAGCAGACTAACTTACAAGTCAGGAATTTATTCATAGTAATTTAATTAATTTTGGCATAAATATCATTAAGCCAACTATTGCTGAAGCCAATGCTGCAATTAAAGCTGCACTAGCTCCAGCATCTTTTGCCTGTTTAGCTAATTTATGATATTGCGATCCAATAACTAAATCAACACACCTTTCAATAGCCGAATTTAAATATTCGACAATCAAAACCAGCCCAATCGAAAAAATAACGAAAAACCATTCGACTTTATTAATTTTAAGATAGCCAGATACCAGCACAACAAAAAAAGCTATAACAAAATCATACTGAATATTTCGTTCATACCTTAAACCAAAGATTAAACCAGCTAGAGCATTTTTTAAAGCAAAAATAAAATTTTTATTTTTTTTCATACTATTTAATTAAAGCAGTAAATTCAGATTCAAAATTACGAGGAATTTTATTTTTACGTAAAATTTTCTTTTGCAGATCAAACATTATTTTTTTATCATATTCATTCTCATGATCAAAATCAAATAAATGAAGTAAGCCATGTATGTATAAGAAAATCAATTCCCGTTCTAAAGAATGATTTAAATTTTGACTTTGTTCAATGGCTTTTTCCATGCTTATAAATAATTCACCATAAATTACTTCATCCAAAAAATTTAAATATGGATCATTAATGTCCACTAGCTTAAATGACAATACATCAGTAGCCTTGTTGATATTGCGAAACTGCTTGTTGATAGCTTTAATTTTCAGATTAGAGATAATATGGACATTAAAAGTTAATTTATTTTTAAGATCATTAAATTTATCTAAAACAAATTCCTGCGGATAATTTTCTTTAACACTGGTAATAGTTGACAATAAAAATTGTGTCCCCATTGCCTGAAACCAGCCTAAATTCAACTTATGTTTACGCTGCTGATTAGAAAAATATACTTGCATATTCAATCCAATTTATAATTATTAACTAATTAATATACAAAAAATAGCTATTTTCTTGCTTGTAAAGATCAATCATGATAACATAAGTATAACCAATAAAAATTTGGTCGTAGGTTATCCCCTACGTCATATTATTTTAATATCCCTTAATTACCTAAATTTGACATTTTTTATACTTGAATTGCCCGTGCCTGAACCTTTAACTTTAGATCTTAACCCAATTATAAGCACTCTGTGTGAAAAGAATGGCTTTGCTGTTGTTGAATTTCGGATTATCCCTAAAGGTAATTTAAAGATTCTTGAAATCACTATCATGAAAACAGATGGCTATGTAAGTTTTAATGACTGTGTCTTAATATCCAAAGAACTAAGTATAATCCTTGATACAGATGAATACAGCCATTTATTTAAATCAAAATATGTTCTTGAGGTAATAAGTCCAGGTATCAACCGCATACTTAAAAACGAGCAAGAATATATTTTATTTACTAATCAATTAGTAAAAGTTAAGACCAAGGTTAAGTATAATAATTGCGGTAGCGAATTTATTGGTAAATTAAATGGGGTTAAAGATAATTTATTAGCTTTAACTAATATTCGATTATTACCCAATAAAAAAGTTAAAGAGACAATTACCACCAATGATTCTTTAAATATAGAATTAAATAATTTAATTGAGGTAAAGCTTTTTGACGAAGGATATTTAGCAAAACGTTAAATCAAATATTTTGGAGGCAAAAGTGATTAAAATCGGCGATAAACTTTTGGAAGCAGCAGAAGAACTAGAAAGAGAACGAAATATTCCCCAGGATGTCTTCATTTCCTATGTGTGTGATGCAATCGTGGCAGCTTACAAGAAGAAAGTCAAAGACCATGACATAGAAGGGGTTAGAGCTATTTTCGATAGTGAAACTGGTGAAATTGGTATTTTTGCTCCTAAAGAAGTGGTTGATGAAGTGAATAATGCCTATCATGAAATTGGTTTAATTGATGCGCAAGATCTTATTCCGGATGTCAGTGTGGGTGAAGTTTTAGAAATCGAAGTAACACCACCAGATTTTTCTTACTTTGGCCGAATTGCAGCTCAGGCAGCTAAACAACTTATTACCCAGCGACTGCGTGAAGCTGAAAAAGAATTAGTCAAACGCGAATTTGAAGCCCGCAAAAACACCTGTACTACTGGTCAGATTGAACGTATAGAAGTAGTTAATAATTCAAAACCAGTAATTGTGGTTAATTTAGGACGAGTTGAAGGCTATATTCCCATTAAAGAACAACTTCCTGGAGAATCTTACCGTGTAGGCAATAGGGTCAGAGTTTATATCCTGGAATTAAAAGACACCGGTAAAGTTCCTCAAATAATCGTCTCTCAAGCTCATCCACAATTAGTGCGTGAATTATTTGAACTTTATGTGCCCGAAATCGAAGATGGCACCGTAATTATCAAATCAATTGCCCGTGAAGCTGGCTATCGAACCAAAATTGCCGTATATTCAGATGATCCCAATGTTGATCCAGTTGGTGCTTGTATAGGAACTCGTGGTGTTCGCATTCAAAATGTCGTAGCCGAATTAAGAAACGAAAAGATTGATGTAATCCGATATTCGACTGATCCAGTTGATTACATATCCCATGCCTTAAGCCCAGCCAGAATAACGACAGTGGCTCTCTATGAGGATCCAAAATTTAGCTCTACCCTTAAAGCCAAGGCTCACCCAGATTCATTAGATAATTTAAATAGTCCTGAGGATTTAGGCAAAGTTATTGATGAGAGTAAAAAACACCCTGAAGAAGAAACAGAATATCAAGGCAAACGTGCCGAGGTAATTGTTCCGGATGATCAATTGTCATTAGCTATTGGTCGTGGTGGCCAGAACGTTCGTTTAGCAGCCAAATTAACGAAATGGAAAATTGACATCAAATCCGAAAGTCAGTCTGGTGGTTCTTTTAAATCGCTGGATCAGGTTATCGAAGAAATTTAACCATGGTTTTTCGTCAATGTGCTGGATGTAAAATTAATGAGGATAGAAATAACTTAATTAGAATTACATTTGCTAAAATAAAAGGACAAATTGTGATAAATAAGGCAGACCGGTTTATTTTTGGAAGATCACTATATTTATGTAAAGATATAAAATGCAGGAGGTTATTTGCTAATCCCAAAAAAATGAAACATTACTTCGCTAGCCGACTAAAAATGTCAACTGGCGAAATAAATGTCAACGATAATATAATTGAAGAAATTATCAAATAAAATCAATAATCAATGTATATGGTAAATGACCAGATTAGGGGGTCTAATTAAGTGAACGACAGAATTAGAATATATGAATTAGCGCGCAAGATGAATTTATCGAATCCTGACCTAATAACAGCCCTTAGAGAATTAGGCTATGATGTTAAAAGTCATTCCAGTACTGTAGAAGCATCTGTAGTAGGCCTGTTAATTAACCATCTGGGGAAAAAGAAAGTAAGTACCGAAACTGTTCAGGCTAAACCGAGCGCTCCTAAAGAAATGAAACCAATGCCTAAGCCGGTAACTAGTGAATTACCGCCACCTTTGACCAAACCAAGGGTCTTAGGTCGGTATAAAAAAGTTGTCGAAGGCGTTCCGCTTATCGACACCGTAGCTCTAACTGAAACCGTTATTGAAACAATACCACCACAACCAAGCAAACCTGATTTATCTAAAATGCCAGATCCAGCTGTTCAGGAAATAATCGGTTCAGATAGTTCTGAAGTTAAGACGCCAATAGCTCAAAATATTGAACCCCTGGCAACTATTAGCACAGAAACCACTGGACCAATTCCCGTAAGTGAAACAACTCCAGAAGTATTTTCCAACTCATTACCCCTAACCAATGAAACAACTCTAGTAACTCCAATTAATACCAAGGAAAGCGAAAAAATCACCTTAAAACCTAATGCTCCTATTGTACCATTTAGAGTTGGAGCTCCATCGCTAAAGGCGGTACCACCAAGACCAACCAAAACATTTAAACACCATGGCGATCAAAAATCAACCATAAAAAAAGATGATAAATCATCAAAGTCAGCCGTTGTTGAAGAAAAGCCAAAAATAGTAGCAATAGTTTCGCCGCTTACTGTATCCGAATTATCTGACAAATTAAATATTTCCGAAACTGACATAATTAAAAATTTATTTGCTAAAGGCGTTATGCGAACAGTTAATCAGTTAATTGAAACTGAATTAGCTCAGGATTTAGCCCGTGACTTCGAATTTGACGTTCTAACTGAATTACCTTCAGTTAATTTAGACAAAGCCCAACGCAATGAAATGGATGAAGCCACCATTTTTGAAGATGATGAGAACTTACTCATAAGACCACCTGTGGTAACCATCATGGGACACGTGGATCACGGTAAAACATCTTTATTAGATGCTATCCGACAGACTAAATTCCAGGTAGTAGATTCAGAAGCCGGGGGCATTACTCAACATATTGGTGCTTACCATGTTGAAGTTCCGCATGAAGATGGTAGTATCAGACAAGTCGTTTTCCTGGATACACCCGGACATGAAGCTTTTACAGCCATGCGTGCTCGTGGAGCCAGAGCAACTGATATTGCCATATTAGTTGTAGCTGCTGATGACGGAATTATGCCTCAGACAATTGAGGCCATTGATCACGCTAAAGTTGCCAAAGTTCCAATAATTGTAGCAATTAACAAAATTGATCTACCAGGAGCTGATCCTGATAGAATCTTAACTCAGTTGATGGAATATGGACTAGTTCCTGAAATATATGGTGGTGATACGGTAACTGTAAACGTTTCAGCTAAAAAACGTACTGGCCTAGATGAGTTACTGGAAATGATTTTACTGGTAGCTGATGTAGCTCAATTAAGAGCCAATCCCGACAAACCAGCTCGGGGTGTAATTATTGAAGCCGAACTATCGCGAGGTCGTGGAGCTGTTGCAACTGCACTAGTCGAAAATGGAACTTTACGTGAAGGTGACTATATTGTAGCTGGAACCAAGTCAGGCAGAGTTCGAGCCTTATTCGATGATATGGGCAGTCGCGTTAAAGCAGCCGGTCCATCTATGCCGGTTGCGGTTCTGGGTTTAGATGATGTACCTTCAGCTGGTGACCGATTTGAAGTAGTAGGTGATGCCCAGGCCTTAAAAATCTTAGTAGAAAAACGCAAAGAAGCCAATGTTGATCGTAAATCGAACCAGGTCACTTTAGAATCTTTCCATGATTTATTAACAAAAGGTGAAATCAAAGAGTTAAATGTAATTATCAAAGCTGATGTACAAGGTACAGCTGAAGCCATTGCTGACTCAGTGCGGAAATTATCGACTAGCCAAGTGCAGGTAAGAGTTTTACGGATTGCCTCAGGTGATATATCAGAAAACGATGTCAATTTAGCCTCTTCAGCTAGTGCAATTATAATTGGCTTTAATGTTCAGGCTGACCAAAATGCGAATAAAGTACGCGACCAACTCGGTGTTGACATTAAAGAATATGATATTATCTATAAGATTACTGATGACTTAGCCATGGCCATTGAAGGCCTAATCCAGCCAGTTAAAGAACTGGTATTAATTGGTGAAGCCGAAGTTAGACAGTTATTTAAAGCTGGTAAAAACAGTGTAATTGCAGGTTGTTATGTACTAAATGGCAAAATCCAAAGAAATTGTCAGGTTAAAGTTGAACGACAAAAAAGCATAGTATTTAAAGGCAAATTAGATAATTTAAGACGTTTCAAAGACGATGTCAAGGAAGTAGCTGCTGGGTTTGACTGTGGTATTAGTTTTGAACGTTTTAATGATCTTATTGAAGGTGATATCATAAAAGCGTTTATCCTGCAGGATGTTAAAAAATAATTTTATAAAAAATTATTTTCAAGGAGTACATTATGGTATCAAATCAGCGAAAATTAAGACTATCTCAATCAATCAAACGAGAAATGTCTGAGTTATTACAGAAAGACTTAAATGATGCACGCTTAACTGGAATCATATCAGTTACTGATGTTGAATTAAGCAATGACTACCGTAACTGTAAAATTTTCATCTCGGTTTTTGGCAGTGAACTAGATCGCAAGAACTGCTTTCTGGCGCTTGAAGATCGAACCGGATTTATCCGTGGTGAAATATGCCGTCGCCTGCGTATAAAATTTGCACCTGAAATTTTATTTAAATAT
>DAHXLC010000300.1 GCA_027371815.1 Candidatus Melainabacteria bacterium
TTAATAAACCAAGAGTAAGAGCTCCTATGAGCAATGATTATTTAGAAGTGAAACATTTAATTAATTTGTGGAACTTGAATACTGTATGTGCAGAAGCGGCATGTCCTAACATAGGTGAATGTTGGTCTAAAAAGCATGCAACTTTTATGATTTTAGGAGATACATGTACAAGAGCATGCGCATTTTGTAATATAAAAACCGGCAAGCCAAATGAAATAGATAAAAGTGAGCCAGAAAGAGTAGCAAAAGCAATACATCATTTAAACTTAAAGCATGTAGTAATTACATCAGTAGATCGTGATGATTTAATAGATGGTGGAGCTACGCACTTTGCTAATACAATTGAAAAAATTCGTGAATTTAATAAAAATATTACGATAGAAATTTTAACTCCAGATTTTTTAAGAAAAGATGGCGCAATAGAAATAATAGTAAAATCTAAGCCGGATGTTTTTAATCATAATTTAGAAACTGTGCCAAGATTATATAGAACAGTACGCCCTGGTGCTAGATATTTCAATTCATTAAATTTGCTTAGCAAAGTAAAGCAAGCTGATAGTGAAATTTTTACAAAATCAGGATTAATGGTAGGCTTGGGTGAAACTAAGGATGAAGTTTTGCAGGTAATGGATGATTTGCGTATAGCAAATGTTGATTTTATAACATTAGGACAGTATTTGCAGCCTACATCCAAACATTATCCAGTAGCAGAGTATATTAACGAAGAAACTTTTGCATTTTATAAAATTCAAGCAATAGCAAAAGGATTTACGATGGTATCATCATCTGCTCTTACTAGATCTTCATATCATGCTGGAGAAGATTTTGAACAATTAAGGAAAAATAGGAAAATATCAAAGGTTGATGATTAATTTCTATCGTAATATTTTTATTTATTTAATATTCTATTTATTTAATATTCTATTTATTTAATATTTAACATTCTATTAAAATTATACAAATAAATTATCCAAGCTGCTAATTATTATTTAACATAATTGTACTTATTAAACATTTTGGTTCTTGTTACATTTTATTGTTAATAAATATTTTATTGTTAATAAATATTTGGCAATTAATAAATATTTAGCAATTTTTTGATCAACAAACTTAAGAGCAAATTTTGAATGCATCTTATTAATCGTTAAATGCTAAAAAATGCGCTTTTTCAGTATTATAAATGCAATAAATTTATTTAATCAATCCAAATTTAAAATAATTTCTTTATTATTACAATTTATTATCACTTGATTAGATTTTACAGATTTAATTTCAGAATTTTGATCGATTTTAGTATTATGAGCATCATACATTTTACCATTTATCCAAGCTTGCCAATCATTATCTTTGAAAAAACAAATAGCATTCAACTTAAAACTCACAATATTAGTATCTTCAATGATATTTTCAACTTTAGTGCTAGAATTATAAAACCATCTAATTTCAACTTTATCATCAGAATCTGGAATTATTTTTATATTATCCAATTTTGCTTGTAATTGATTTTCTGCTTCTGAACTTTTTGTTACAACTGCTGAAATATAGTTGGTCTTTTTACTAATATTGTGAACTTTAAATCCACTTTCATTTAGAACATTCTCAAAGCATTCTTTACAACTATTATTCTCAGCTTCATGCAATTTTTCTGCAGATAATCTATTAGCTCTGGCTTCTAACAATAAAAGTTTTGACTTTGCCTGCATCAAAAAAACTTCATTGCGTTTTGAATAATAAAAGTTATATGCGAAATAAAGTACAGAAAATGATAAAAATATGCCGCAAACAATCTCTAAATAATAATTTTTAATCTTCCCCATCCTATTCAGGATATCATTTTTTTACAAAATTACAATAGTTTTTTAACTTACATTCAGAACAATTAGGTTTTCTAGCAAAACATACTTTCCTTCCATGCCATACAAGCCAATGACAAATCTTATTAGAATAAATTGCAGGCACAGATTCTTTTAACATATCCTCAATTTCCTTAGGATTTTTTCCTGGTGCTAAATTTAATCTATTTTCAGATGTTAATCTAATTACATGTGTATCTACAGGGAATACAGGAGCTTTATAAATAACATTTAAAAATACATTTGCACTTTTTCTTCCAACTCCTGGCAACAAAAGCAAGCCAGATCTAAAACTTGGCAAGCCTTCATTAGAAATTGGCTTTTCATACAAAATTAAATCATCATCTTCATATGGTTTTTCAAGAAATTCTTCATACCAGAGATTTTCTTGGTTATTAGATTTGATTTCTTTTAATTCTATAATTTTTTTAGATAATGCATAAATATTTTTAGCTTTATTCCTCCACAAGCCTATTTTTCTTATTAAATAAGCAATATTTTCTAAGCCTAATTCATACATTTTTTCTGCAGTAGGAGCATTTTTAAACAATTCAGGAGTTTGAGTATTTATAAACTCATCTCTTGCTTGAGCAGATAAAACAACCGCTACAATGAAAGTAAATTGATTATGATAATTTAATCCACTTTTTACTTCTTGTGCATGACCTTCTGGTATAGAAATATTTTCTAAGTTA
>DAHXLC010000307.1 GCA_027371815.1 Candidatus Melainabacteria bacterium
TATAATTACTTGATTTTTAGCATCTTTGGTATTTTTAACACTGGCTAAAATGCGAGGTTCTAATAATGTTTTCCAAATAGGAAAAGTGTAATCAAGATCCCTATCCTCTTCGAGGCAGTCAGCTAGAAAAATAACTTTGGCCAAATCGGACATGGCTGGATGTCCTAGAGTGTGATAGGCTATAGCATTAAGAATTTCTGCATTTGTAATATTAAATTTTTCGGCAACGATGAGACTTGCTACCGGTCCATGAAGTAAATGTCCGTTAGCTAGCTCAATTTCGTCTAAGGGCAATTGATATTGTTTAGCTAAGCTTAGCAGAGTGCTTGATTTTTCTTCTTTAAGGCAGTCATGTAAATAGCCAGCTATAATAGCATCGGTTGGATTAAGATTTAAAGCCAGCGCTAATTTGTGGCTTAGTGATACTACATTTAATATGTGACTAAAGCGTTTACTTTTAACACTACTACGGGTGAAATCGATGATGTTATTGATCTGAGCTTCTGGTGCCGTCATTAATTTTTACCTATAAAGCTTCTGTTCGTTTATAAAATTAATTACCATTTCTGGTACTAAATATTTTATGGATTGTCGGGCGGTTATTTTTTCACGTATATAAGAACTTGATAAATTATTGGATGGTAATAAAATTGGTTCAATATTCTGATATATTTCTTGAGGAAGTTTTTGCGACCTTAGCCATTTAATAAAATACTTACGATTAAGATTATAATCTATTAAGATATCATTTCGTGGAGCAATTAAAAGTTTGCATAAGTTTAAAATTTCTTTATAATTATGCCACGTTGAAAATTTATTGATATTATCTGCGCCAATAATCAGATATAGTTGGTGCGGATAATCTATGAGTTTGTTTATTTCATGAATCGAATCAATTGAATAAGATATTCCTTGGCGTTGTATTTCAATGTCTAGGATGGAAAAAAAAGGATTGTCTTTAATGGCCAGATGAACCATTTCTAACCTTAATTTTGCTTCAATGGGATTGTCATTACGGTGTGGTGGTTTAAAACTTGGTACAAAAAAAACCTTATTTAAATTATATTGCTCTCGTGCTGCATTAGCTATAGCCAAGTGTCCATAGTGAATTGGGTTAAAGGTACCAAATAAGATAGCAAATTTTTGCATATTAATTTATAAGACGTTAGTATTCCGGATGTACATTTTGGGTAAACGGCCATTTAGTCTGGTCGATAACTCGTAAGTTGAGGTATTAAGTAGGTTGGCCCAATGGGCCAGACTTAAAGGATTTAGGCTGGAATTAATTGGATCGGGATTAACACTGGTAATTAATTCAATAACATCGCCTAAACTTACATCATTGGTATTAGTTATATCAAAGATCATTTGATCCATGCTGATTAAGCCAATCTGCGGAATTATTTTACCATTGATCAGACCTTGTAATTTATTGGATAAACCACGATCAATTCCATCGGCATAGCCTATAGGGATAACAGCTAGTAACGAGTCACGTTTTAAAATATAAGTAAAATCATAGCCTACGCCTTCATCTTTACTTACAGTCATAATTTGATTAATTCTTGCCTTTAAACTTAATATTGGTTTTAAATCAGTTGAGTAATTACACGGCTCAAGACCATATAAATATAAGCCGGATCTTACCATATCCAAATGGGTAAATTTAAATAGTCTTACGGCTTGACTTGAAGCTAGATGGGTTATGGGTAAATGAGTACTGGGATAAATTTTTAAACAATTGGTAAAGGCTTGGAACTGTTTATGGCATTTTTCGTAATCATTGGCTAACGCTAAATGGCTAAAAATACTAACTAGTTTTAAATAGGGATTTGCGGTTATTAAGTTTATAGTAGTGATAATTTCTTGAGGATTAATACCTAATCTATGCATGCCCGAATCAATTTTTAGGTGAATATTTATGCTGATTTTTTTATTGTTGATATAATTTAGCATTGATTTTATTTGTGCCAAAGAAGTAATCGTCAAATCAATATTATGTTCGGCTGCTGTTGTAATAGCCCAGTTAGGAATGGGACCTAAAATTAGAATGCTAATCTCATTATTTAAGTTCCGTAAAGCTATTGCTTCATCTATTGAAGCTACGGCAAACCATTTAAGCCCTTTAGCAATTAATACTTCCGCAATAGGTATAGCTCCATTACCATAGGCATCTGATTTTAAGACAGCCATAATTTGAGTTTTGTTTAGATTGATCCAGGATTTAATTTGGTCTAAATTATATTCTAACGATGTCAAGTTAATCTCTAGCCAGGCTTCACGTCGTAAAGAGGATTTGATTAAGTTACGAGTTTGAAGCATTTAGGTAAGGACTCCTCAATAAATTGGGCTTATTTTCATTCTATACGTTAAGCTTGGAATTATCAAAAAAAATTGATAAAAAAATAGCAAATAAGTGAATTAATAATAAATTTTAAAAGTTATTAGGTTTTTTGCCAAAAATTAGTTACAATAATTCCACAGTTTATTAATTTTTTTGTGATTAGCCAATTAATGTTTTAAAATGAGTAATTGGTTAATACTGTAAAAATTATAGGAATCCCTATCTAGATTAGTAATTTTTCATAATAAGGAGTGGATGTACTTTGAATAAAGCAGAATTAGTTGATGTATTGAGAAGGTTCGCCCAATGGGCAAGACTGAATGGATTTATGGTGGAATTAATTGGATTGGGATGAACATCAGTAATTAATTCAATAACATCGCCTAAACTTGGTACAAAAAAAATCTTATTTAAATTATATTGCTCTTGTGCTGCATTAGCTATAGCCAAGTGTCCATAGTGAATTGGGTTAAAGGTACCAAATAAGATAGCAAATTTAG
>DAHXLC010000312.1 GCA_027371815.1 Candidatus Melainabacteria bacterium
TTGTGATGGCAACGCAGTGAATAAGGCATCATCATTGTGTAAAACATTCCTTTTTGCGTTTTCAATTGTGCAATTTTTACAAGTTTTGCTAAAACCGCTTCTATCACCAGTTAAAATCGTGCTAAATTGTGCCATGCTATACCAGTTTTTGAATTTTATTTGTTTGTCAGTCAATCCAAAATTTCCGCCAATAAAATTAGCTGCTTTTTTAATGTCCTCATTTTTTTTTATAATATCTTTAATATCATTATTATCTAAGTCTTTAACTTTAATATTTTTTACAATATTTTTAATGTAATTTTTGTCCAATTTTTTGTTTTTGATTTTGTATGTATCTACTTGAGTTTCAACTAATTGTAAAATTGTTGCAAATGAATTTTTGTATTTTTTTCTCAAACTTTCCAAATTTGCACTAAAATTACTAAGTTTGACTTCTCTATTAATAGAATTTTTAAATTTCATTTCATTATAGCTTTTGATAAAATCGTCAATTTTTGTTTTATTGGAATGTAAGTCAAGCATTAATAAACGGGCTAAATGGTGCGCTACTATTAATTCATTATTTTTGTGTGGACAATTGTAACCGCAAGCATAAAATAATGGTACAGTCAATTCTTTGTTATTATTGATGTTATTGTTTTTTAGATTTTTTAGTAGAATTTTTTGCGATTCAACAACTAGACTAATCCCTTTTTTTGATTGCTCATAACTATCATAATATGTTTTGGCTAAATTATTTAAAAATATATTTGTTCTTTCATTAAAACTTCTAATCATAGATGTTGAATCTTCACTGGTTTTACTTTTTCGTATATGAGTATCAAATAGTTTTTTGTGTTGTTTATTGGTTAAATCAAAAAATCTTTGAATTATGTTGGAGCATACAAAAAGATCATCTAATTTTTCATCTTTTGTTAATTGAAGGTAGGCAATATGATCTGTTAATTCTTTTGAGATAACATTTAAATTTTCTTTTAATTCTTCAATATTAATTTTGCCTTTTATTTGATCAGTTTCTATAAAATTGGATAATGCTAAGGGATTTAACTTTAAACTATAGCATTTTTGTGGGTTTCTGTTATTTTGATCATCGTATGGTGGAATTGTGGCATTAACTAGGTCAAAATTAGCTAAATACTGATAAAACTTATTATCACTTGAATATTTATCTAAAAATTCTTTGAGTAATTTTTTGTTTTCTATTTCACTTTTTAATTTGGCGTGAGAATTATCATAAAGATATTTAAATGTTTTATATAATCTCTCGTCATTAAATTTCTCATTTTGGCTTGTTTGGCCTGTGTGCTTATTTTTGTTGTCAACATAATTGAAATAACGTCTCAATTGTCTATCTTGTAAATTTGAAATATGGCATAACAAATTCAAAAATTGATTTAAATTTATTTTACTAGTATTTATTTTATCTCTTAATGCTGTAAATTCTGAACTGTTTTCTAATAACTCTTTGATATTTTTAAAATACTCAGTTCTATAATAATGACCCTCTTTTTCTTCTTTAAGTTTATTTGAAGACCATTCATTTATTAGTTTTAAAAGTTTGTTTTCATTATCCTTACTTTTTGGTTGAACTGGTGGTAATTTGTTAATAAAATTTTTGAATTTAAATTTTGAGCCTTCATTCTCCTTTTCATAATTAAAAAGATAAAACAAAGTTAAATCAATTGAATATTTGATATTTTCTAAATCTTTTTGCATCGGGGCTGTTAATTCGTTCATAAAATAAGAATTTAAATATTGGCTACAAAATTCTAACCATATTTCTTGCCCTTCAAAATCACTAAAATCAATTTCAGAATTTGAATAGGTATAGCCACGTCTATTTAATAAACGGGCTACTAATTCTAAAATTAGTTCATTTTTTTCAATTCCTATTTCTTCAAGCAATAAATAAAACAATCTTTTGGCAAATTGGCGGCGGTCGATATTGCGTTTTTGGTGCCTTTTGACACGTCTTGTAGTTTGAGTAAAGGTTATATTCTTGCTGTCAACTTTAAAAGTTTTGCCGTTTTTGGGTAATTGGGTTATATTGAAATCCTTATCATGCATAATGTAACTTGAACTGTATACACCGGTGTTTACAGCACCTAGATCTATGCCAATGTCACAAATTAATGTCTTCATAATTAAAATACCCCTTTTTTACGCATCAATAGTAATAATTTTAAAATATAATCTCAAGCTCATAGAAAATTCTTGACATTAAAACAAACTCTTTCTATTAAAAGAACCGTTACTTTTATTGCTTTCCTAAGGACACTCATAAAACTTACCCTTTTCCATTTGAGTTGTAATTTGTTAAAATGTTTTTAATCTCCGTGTTTATTTTATCTATCAATATTTTAGGCTCAATTACTCTGGCGTTTTCACCCCAGGTCAGTACCCAGCGTTTTACTTCATCTAAGTTTTGTGCTTCAAATTCAAGTATTACTGTATTCTCGTCGACGGTTGTCTGTTTCTCACTTTTATGCCAGGTTCGTTCTTTTATATGCCTGGCTGCAATATCGGTAAATTCAATTTTAAATTTATAGTTGTTATTTGAATGTTCCAGTTGGAAAGATGAATTGAGCCATTTGTTCAACTCATCTGTATTAGGTGATTTAAAAAATTCATTTATGGTTTTAATGTTTTTAATTCGATGAAGGGCAAATGTTCTATAGTCTTTTTGCAATGTGCAATAGGCAATTAAATACCATGTATTTTTATGATTCTGGAGGCAATAAGGATGGATTATTCGATTTGATATTTCATTTTTTGAAACTGACCAGTAGTTTAATTCTATGGCTTGGTTCGATTTGCAGGCATTATAGATTGTTTTAAATGTTTTATCGCTAAAATCAACGCCGGGATCTGGTTTGACTTTTAATAGTTTATTTAGTTCATCTACGGACAATGAAATTTTATCAGGTAACCTGTCTTTAATTTTATGAAAAATTGAGCTTAAATCGTTCTCAAGCAGACTGCCTGAATAATGGGTTGCCAGTAAATTGCCAATGGCTAAATCAAAAAATTCGCCCTCAGTTAATTCAAACATTGGTAATTTTTGAGCATCACTTAAGAATTTATAGCCTTTCTTGTCTTTGTCATAAATAAGCTCTAGGCCAAGTTTTTCTTTAATGGCTCTTAAATCATCATATATTGTACGTTCGCTGACTTCATATACAGTACATAAAAATTCAATGCTAGGGTAAGAATTATCGGCAATAATTTTGGCCGTTTTGACCATACGTTCAAGTTTGCTAGACATTAGTTATAGAGTTATATGCTGAATTTGCTAACTATGTTTTTTATATCTTTTAATTATAAGTTAGAGCGCTGCAAAATATATTCAGTGAAATAAATTTAATATTAAGTTTGACCCATACCCCCAAAATATCAGACACAAAAAGCATTAATCATTACGGCCTAAGGCATAAATGCTTATTTGAGCGGCTAAGTTTTTTGCAATTTCAATAAATTTTTGTGATACCGGATGATTAGGATCCTGATAAACTAGAGGTTTACCATCATCACATGCTTGGCGTAATTCGGTAGCAATAGGTATTTCGCCTAGGAAGGGAACGCCTTCTTCTTTAGCTAGTTTTTGGCCACCACCATGACCAAAAATTTCATAGCGCTCATTGGTATTTGGTGGCTGAAAATAACTCATATTTTCAATAAAACCTAAAACTGGTACATTCATTTGTTTAAACATTGCTAGGCCTTTGCGCCCATCTAACAGTGCTACTTCTTGAGGAGTTGTTACAATAACCCCACCAGATAATTGGGTTGCCTGTACCATAGTTAATTGTGCATCACCAGTACCTGGTGGCATGTCTATAATCAGATAGTCTAATTCCCCCCATTCAACATCACGCAAAAATTGGCGGATGGCTTTATCGAGCATGGGACCACGCCAGATAACAGGTGTGTCTTTTGCCACAAAGAAAGCCATGGATATGCATTTTACACCAAAATTTTCGGCTGGCATAATTTTGTTTTCCTGGGCAGTTGGCTTATAATCTTCAACACCAAGCATTAGCGGTGAGTTTGGACCAGTTATATCTGAATCTAAAACACCAACTTTTGCCCCTAAATGAGCTAAGGCACAGGCAATATTGATAGCAGTAGTGGTTTTACCAACACCACCTTTACCAGAGGTTACGGCAATAATATGTTTGATACCAATAACTGGTTCTTTGTCATTTATTTTCGGAGCCGAGCTTACATTGGCTGTGGTATTAATTTTAATATTATTAACATCAGGCAATTCTTTTAGTGCTGCTATACAGTCACTTTCAATTTTTTCTTTTAAAGGGCAGGCTGGTGTGGTTAGCGTTAAGGTAAAAGTAATATCGTTGTTGTTAATTTCAATATTTGATACCATACCTAATGAAACAATGTCGCGATTTAGATCTGGATCCATTACTTTAGTTAAGGCTTGATTGACATTAGTAACGTTTAATTTATTCTTTTCACTTGCAAACATTTTTTTACCTCTTAGTTTTTAGTATTTTTGATAACCGGCAATAATTTTTCACTCCAGGCGCGATAGCCGCCTTTTAGCGAATATACATTATTATAGCCCATTTCCTGTAGATTATAGGCCGCTAGGGCTGAGCGGTAGCCACCGCCACAGTATAGAACAATGCAATCATTATGATTAGGAACGACTTGTTCAATATCGCGCTCGATTATTCCTTTGCTTAAATGTACAGCTCCTTGAGCATAAGCAGCATCCCATTCGCTATCTTCACGAACATCAATGAAGTGAAATGGTTCCTGGTGGTTAAATTTTAGCATTATTTCTTCTGGAGTAATTTCCTTAATGAACGGTTTGACTTTATCGACAATTTTTAAAAAACCAGGTGAATGTTTCATGACCTAATCCTATTATGGTATATAACAATTAATCTATTTTAGCAAAGATTCAGGTTATTTATTTGCTCTTAATTATTTTAATAGGTTTTAACGTGGTCAGATTTTAATTTAATTTTAATATTCGCCTGATTTATTAGGTTAATATTTAGAAAATCAAGATATCTATAAATAGATGTAATAATTAATAATTATATTTAAATACAAAAATTGAGGAGATATAAAGATGTTGTTTGAGCGCGAAATTAAACATATAGACTTATTTGGTACATCAGTGCCAGAGCCAAGAACCCTAATTGATTTTCTGGGTTTTGAAAAGCATGTAGTCCAGATTCGTGGTCGTCGTGGTGTTAATATATCGCCATTATGGTATGATCATGCGGCTTATTTTGCTATTGATTTACCACCGGAAAAACTTTATGGATCAGATTGTGAAGTACAGGTGCCTAATTTGGTTAAGGCGCTTGATTATGAATTAGAAATTGGCTGTTTAATAACTAAAAAAGCGATTGTTAAAACTATGGCTGAAGCCGTTGCTTATTTTAAAGAAAACTGTTTACTTACCATTTTAAATGATTGGTCAGCTCGTGATATTCAAAAGAAAGATATGGAAGGACTTGGACCAACTAACAGTAAATTTATCATTGGCAAAAGTATTGGACCTAAATTTATTAAGGCTAGTGAATTTAATATTGATGAAAATGGTGTTTTTGACATGAGTGTAAAATTAACGGTTAATGGTGAATTGCGTACTAATAGTAATTACAATACTATTTATCATAAGCATCCAGGCACTAACCTAAAGTCAGCCTGGAGTTTTCCTAAATTATTTACTTTTTTAGGACAGCATAACATTGCTCTTGAACCAGGTTATTTAATTGGTTCTGGTACAGTTGGTGATGGCTGTATTGCTGAGTTCGCTGCTAAAATTGATCCGCTTACCGGCAAAGAAATTGAACCAGCTAAATACCCTTGGTTAAAATCTGGCGATACGGTGATTATTGAAGCTGAAAAAATCGGCCTGTTAAAAAATACTATCAAGTATGTTGATGTGCCTAGTTATAATCAAACTCTAGTTACTGCTTGTTGTGGAAAGTAGGAAATTTGGCTATTCAAGATAAATTTCCTAAAATCACTAAAATAGCTTCAAGTTTTGCTGAAACTCAGCTTGAAGCTATTTTAAATAACCCTAATGTTTATTATTCACAAGGGCATTTTGAGTATCCCCAGTCACAACTTCCTGACAAAATTGGTAATCATTTAGATTCACTTATTTTATTTGAACCAATTGCAGCTAATACTGAGTTCTTAAACTGGCTTGTTGCTGATCTACAATTGTTTATTGAGAAGGAAAAGCTTGATTTTGATACAATTTTTGCCCCAGCTCAAAAATCCGTAGTAAAATTTGTGGAAATATTAACTAAAAGACTTAACGTGAAAGCAGCATATTTAGACTATCTACCTACTGGCTGGTTTGGTAATAAAATTACTGAAGGGAAAATTAGTAAAGGTGATAAGGTTTTAGTTTTAAATGGTGTTAGTCAGCAGGGTCGTTGTGTGGGCTTACGTTTGCCGGAATTGGTAAAAATGTATGAGGGCAGCGTGGTTGGTGCAGCCGTTTTTGCTAGTGGTAACGGACTTGGGGTTCAGGAAGCCTGTAAAACTTATGGGTCAAAATTTTATCGCAGTATCGAGTGCAACCTGAATGTATATAATCCAGCTAATTGTCCGCTGTGTAAGGATAAGACCAATGAATTAATTGCCTGGACGTTAGTATCTTGATTTAGTTAGTGTTTAGTGTTACTTAGACCAATAACTTCAGCTTTAATGGACTATACGAACAACCACTTCATCTTTGCCAGCCAAGTTCAAGCGTTCACGTGCCAGGCGTTCCATGCCATAACTGGATAAATAATTGTTTAACCCTTGTTTTAGTTCTTGATTTAAGTCTGTAGCCTGTTCCAGGCTTTTATGCAAGGCATAGCTACGTTCGCGTAAA
The DNA here is from genome assembly GCA_027371815.1 of Candidatus Melainabacteria bacterium. GTDB lineage: Bacteria > Cyanobacteriota > Vampirovibrionia > Obscuribacterales > JAKAZS01 > JAKAZS01. The sequence continues at coordinate 6,875 of DAHXLC010000312.1, forward strand.
AGCATTTGTCTTTGACTGTTTTCACTGATTGACCGTACGGCATAAAATAAACAGATAATAAGGGCAATACTAAAACCAACTTGTTTAATCAGGTAGCGCAAATTATTTTGAGGAGAATTATCTGGTTTTGGCATGTAAAATTGTTTAATGAATTTAATTTAGGTTATCATTAATAAAGATAACATTAAAATTATTTTTTTGCACTAAGAACTTTATAATTTTCCATTACTTCTTTAACAATTAAACTAAAATCGCTCATGATTTTGGCTAAGTAATCCTGATTATCCGATTCAGCGTAAAGTCTTAACAAGGGTTCGGTTCCACTAGGGCGCACTAATAACCAGCTTTGTTTATCTATATAAAATTTTAAGCCATCTTTATCGCAAACTTTAGTTACTGATAAATTTGCGATAGTTTTGGGTGGGTTTTCTTTTAATTTAGCCATAATTTCTTTGGGCTGAATGTTATTAAGTTTAAAATCTTCACGAGCTTGATGTAATTCCATTTTAAGGTCACTAAGTAATTCTTGCCAAATTTTGGATAATGGTTTGTTTTCATAGGCAATCATTTCTAAGATTAAAAGATCTGCTAATAAACCATCTTTTTCAGGAATATGGCCTTTAACCGATAATCCGCCTGATTCTTCGCCACCAATTAAAACATTGCCATTGCGCATGGCTTCACCAACATATTTAAAGCCAACCGGAGTTTCAATAATTTCGAGGTTAAAATGACTGGCTAATTTGTCCAATAAATGAGTTGTGGCTACGGTTCTTACAATGGAGCCAGATAATTTACGGTTTTTCACTAAATGATAGGTAAGTAAGCACAAGACCTGATTGGGTGTTAAAAAAGTGCCGGTTTCATCAATGATAGCAAACCTATCGGCGTCACCATCGGTAGCTATTCCAGCGTGAAGTTTCTGGTCTTTTACGAGTTGCATTAATTCTTTTAGGTATTGGGGTTTTGGTTCAGGCATACCACCACCAAAGAGCGGATCACGGGTTTGGTGTAAGATAGTGGCCTTAATGTTTAATTCGGCTAAAACCTGGCTTAAGAAAATGCGGCTGGTGCTGAACAAGGCATCAAAGCCAATATTAAATTTATGTTTATGGATCATATCCTGGTTGACCATAGCTTTTAAAGCATCAAGATATTCACGACGTATGTCAAATTTAGCTATTTGGGCTGGGTTGTAAATTAATTCACGATCTTTAATATCTGCCATATAATTTACAATTTCGTTAGTTATAGCTGCTGTAGCTGGACCACCATAGTTTGGTATATATTTAATACCACAGTATTCGGGTGGATTATGTGAAGCTGTAAATTGTAAGGCACCAGCCGTTTCACTGTGGCAAGCGGCATAAGCTACTGCTGGTGTTGGAATGTCCTCGACAGAAATTTTAACGTTAATGCCTTCGCTTTCCAAAACTTTAGCTGCAAATAAGGCAAATTCGTCAGCTAAAAATCTGGTATCATAACCAATTAGCACTGGTGGCTTTTTATTATTTTTATAATAATTAACTTTAACATATTGAGCAATGGCTAAAGTTACTTTTTGAACGTTGGCAAAGGTAAAATCCCAGGCAATTATAGCGCGCCAGCCGTCAGTACCAAATTCTATAGACATTATAAACCTCCAATGTTTAATGATTGTTTTGTAAAAATTTTCTTGTTGAGGCAGAAATTTACTGAATCCCAGGCGCTAAAATAATTGGAGCGCTTCACTGGGGTATGGTTATTCATAAGACCAATTTTAGCTGGTTTGAATATTTTAATATCCTCAATTGTTGTAAAATCCAGATAATTTCCGCAACTGCCCCAAAAGCGAAAGAGTTTGTTGGGATAAGGGGAAAAAGGTATTGAGCGTTGGGCTGTTTGTGGTCGAAAATCATGGTGATTTAGCTTTTCGCCAAATTTGAGTAAATCTTTAAATTGTTTGATTAATAAATCATTTTTTTTTATGGACTGATAGTAAGTGCAAATTTTTATGCCCGAAAATAAATAGATGTTGTAAAAGGTGATACGTAAATTATTTAAATCATTAATGATTTTTTGTTCAATGATAAACTCATCATTTAAATTAATGATTTTGGTATATTCATTAGATTGACAATTAACATAACCAGCATCATTAAGGATTAAGCTTTGGGTCTTAAGGTCGAGAATATTATTAAAGGCGTCCGTTAACTTAAAATTGCCTTGAGATGATTGACTGATTTTAAATTTTATTTGTTGGTTTGGGTTATAGGCGGTTAGTTTAACAATTTGCGCATTAATACTGTGACAGATAATTTTGGTGGAATTAGCTAAATAAATGATTTTTGAAGTCACATTATTAGCTGGCTGAAGAGCTTTTGGCTCGTTAGGGGTATGGTTAACCGCCAATTCATGAACACCGTTATGGTTTGTGCGCTTGAAGGCACTGTACTGGTGGCGGGGATAAGTTGTGGATAACATTGACATAACTTATAAAATTTTAGCGTGAGTCTCCAGAATATCGAGAAACATTAGTTTCTAGCCAGCCGCGATTCTGGAGGGATTCAGCCATGCGTGTACCGTAAGTGCGTTCATCATACATAGCTACGGCAAATTGAGGTAAGGTTATTTTACCTTGTGAAATAAGCTGTTCAGCTAATTGCAAGGAATTCATTTCTTTTTCAGTCACATAGCCAGCACCTAAGATTAAATCTTTAATAGGAATTTCTGGAGCAAAAGACATTTGATTTTTTAAGGCCTGGACTTCAGCTTCACTAATTATTTGAGAATATTGTAATAATTCAACTAATAATGGTAATGGCGGAGGGCCAGCTGGTTTAGCCTTTTTGGCCGTGCTGGCTGGTTCAACCCTTGGACTTACGGCTATATATACTTCTGGATAGGATTCAACTATAGGCTTATGTGTTTCCGTAACTGGTTGACTTTCAGCTGGTAGGGTTTCACTGGATTTAGCTTCAACTGGTTCGGTTTGAGTACTGGGCGGTAAAGATGTTGGTTCGGCTTCAAGAGCAGGTTTGGTTGATGGAATAGTTGTGGCTTTAGGCGTTTCAACAGGTTCTTTGACTAAATTTTCATTCAAGAGAAAAGCCCTGGTGCCAACTAAGTCGTGGCTTAACCTTAAACGTGGTTTACGCAGGATAAAACCAGAATTTAAAATTGTAAAATACTCGGTTTTTAATTCCTGGGGATTAGCTGTTTTTAAAAAATTGCGGACGACTTTAAGATACTGGGCTACAACTAGGGTTGGTGAATCGGTATATAATAGACTTAGGCATTGATAATAATCAGCAATGATGTCTTCAGTGTCATGCTTTAAAGGCGGTAAAAGATCCGGAAAAATCTGGGTTAATTCTTTAGAGGCTGTACGGACTCCTTTGCGATCGGATAATTCCCAGCTTTGGCGTAAGGCGGCTGATAATATCTGACTTTCTAATTCGATACGATTAGCAGCAGATTGAGAAGCTTTCATTAAAATTCCTTTCTTTATTTGCTATAAATTGTTTAATTGTCATTTTTTTGAATTAAGGATAATTCAGTATGGCCAACTCTAATTTTATCCCCAGCTTTTATTTCCTGACGTTTTAGTAAAGGATGACCATTTAAAAATGTACCATTGGTTGAACTTAAATCTTCAAGCCAAAATTTACCGCTCTCAAAGGTAATCCAGGCATGATATCTTGATGTAAAGGTATCATCTGAAATAACTACTTGATTGGATGCGTCACGGCCAATTTTAACTTTTTTGATATTTATTTGGAATTCAGTGTTGGTTTTGGGGTTAAGTAAACGCATATTTTCCGGGAATTCGGATTGAGCATTTTCGTCATCACAGGCTTTAAAATTTTCAAACTGTAAGCTCTTAACATCTAAATCAGTTACCGTTGAACAGTAAACACATTTTGATCTAGATGCGGTTTGGCGTCCGCAGCTTGGACAGGTATCATGACTATGAGTAGGGGATTTCAAAGTTTGTAAATATCTAAAAATAACCAATAAATTACTATTATAATATACCAAATTTATCCATATTAGTCTTAAATTTGAATAAAATTAAAGTTCGATAATTTCCGGCGATTTTACCCGATTATTAGTAGAAGCAGCCTTGATTTCTTCTTTTTTACTGCGAAAACAGGCTGCGCAATAAATTGGTCGATGTCCTTTGGGTTGAAAAGGTACTTGGGTTGCACTGCCACATTCAGCACAATTAACACAGGCGGTATTTTCGGGACTAGAGCCACTTCTTTGAACCCGCATGAGGATACGACAATTATGACAACGTTTGGGTACATTAATTAGGCTTTTAGCGTGGAAAAACTCTTGTTCTCCAGCTGTAAATAAGAATTCACAGTTACAGTCTTTGCAAATTAGAGTCTTATCCGTAAACGACATATCTGTGACAACCATTCTAACCTAGTAAATAATGTATTATATTTTTATGTTATCATGACAATCTTCTTAGACTACATTAATACTGCTTATGCTGTGGAAAATCCCATATAAATATAGTAGTTGGTGTATTGTTATATTAATACAATTAACAGTTACCACTTTTTGAATAAGTAAATTTTTATAGTAT
>DAHXLC010000313.1 GCA_027371815.1 Candidatus Melainabacteria bacterium
ATGGTAACGATGTTATTGATAATTTTTTAATCCAGGTATTTAAACTTACGCAAAGCGAATTGGTGAATAATGAAAATTTAGCGCGGAACTGTGGCTTAAGCTCCCTAGAATTTTTGGCTAGTCATAACTTACTTAACCCAAATATGTTATTTGCTCATGGTGTTCATTTGCAGGAAAATGATCTAGCTTTATTTGGCAAACATAATTTAAAATTAGCTATTTGTCCAAGAAGTAATCAGTATTTACAGGTTGGTAAGTTATCTTTAAGTGATTTAAATGGTTTAAACGTTGGGTTTGGTACTGATAGTTTGGCTTCTAATTGTGATTTAAACTTACTAGCCGAAGCTAATTTTGCTTATAATTCGCTAGGATTAATCAATAAGGTTAAGCCTAGTGAAATAGTGAAAATGTTAACGATTGAAGCTGCGCGGATGTTAAATTTTGCTCACGATATTGGTTCAATCGAAATTGGTAAAAGAGCTGATGTTATATTGTTAAGGTCGTTAAATAAACCACTTACAGCCAATATTTTGGTTGAAGAAATTTATGAACAAATTTTGGCACTTAAATTTTGCGTAAGTGAGGTATATGTTGCTGGTCGTAAGGTTGTGAATAATGGTAAAATCATAAATATTAGTTAACAACGCTTGTCAATGGTAGATTCGTACAAAATTTATAAATTTTATAAATTTAATAAGTCCTTAAAAATTTTTTACAAAATTTAAATTAATTAAATTTTAATTTTACAAATAATGTGTTCTTATTGTAATCTATTCCTGATGAAGTCCCTCATGACTTAAAATTAACCAGTCCTTTGAATTTAAGTTATCTGTTAAAGGTTTTACCATGGCTAATAATCCTAATCATATCTGTAGCGGCCGATCTTGTATGTTCTGTCGAGTGGTGGAAAAACCTTCGCGACCAAATTTTATTGCTGATAAAAGAACTAGCCTAGATAACCAGGTTTTAAATAGAGTTAAGGAATTGGAACAAAGATCACTTATTGCGCATGCGCAAAAAACAATGTCTTTAACTAAAGTTGAAGAAACTGAAAAATTAGCTCTATTTGATATTCTAACTGATTTATATAATTCCCGAACGTTTATTAAAGAAGTAAAAGATGAATTAAAGCGGGCAAAACGGTACAAACGTCCCTTGACAATATGCATTGTCGCTATTGATAACATCCGTGAAATTAGTATGCAATACGGAGCCTTGACAAGTGACACAGTCTTACAGAAAGCAGCTTCGATAGTTAAAAGTGCTATTCGTGATGTTGATATTGCTGCGCGTTACTCGATGGAAGAATTTGCCATTATGTTGCCGGAAACCAATGCCAGTGGAGCTAGTATTGTAGCCGAACGCATTCGGCAGCGAACGTCTGGGCATGTTATTTCACATAACTGGCACAATTTACGTATTTCTTTAAGTTTCGGATTGGCTTCGTTTCCTCATCATGGTCGCGAACATGACGAAATTATAAATGAGGCTATAATTGCCTTAAAAACAGCTATTCGCCAAGGCGGCGATCAAGTTTGTGTAGCTTAGGCTTTAAAATTAGCATGTAAATAGGTTAAAATTGCTTTTGTTGGTTAGCTAGGCACTTTACAATTTACTATGACAAATTTATTTAAAGATTGGAAATTCCCCTTAGTTATTTGTGTATTTATATGGTCGTTACTGACTTTGTTTTCAGTTTGCACAACAGTTTCAGAGACACCTAAACTGTTAATACGATTATTGATCACTGTTTCTACAGCCT
>DAHXLC010000322.1 GCA_027371815.1 Candidatus Melainabacteria bacterium
TACCTGAATATTTTGCAAACAATACTTTGTCGCCAACTTTAACTTCCATAGGTTGACGGGTACCTTTTTCGTCAAATTTTCCAGGTCCAACAGCTAATACTTCACCTTGTTGAGGTTTTTCTTTGGCTGTATCCGGTAATACGATACCACCTGGGGTTCTTTCTTCAGCTTCAAGTTTTTTTACAACAACTCGATCAGCTAAGGGTTTTAAATGTAATTTAGTAGCAGATGCAGTAGCCAATGGCCTATCCTCCTATCATGAACAAACACCATAATTAATTGAATATTTATTAACATATCCAATCTATAATTAGTGTAACCAAAAAATATTGAAAACTGAAATTTATGCTTTTTTTTTTAATATTTAGACTTTTAAATTAGATACATTTGTTTATATTGAATCAAATCTTTTCTTAATTATTTAAGTCAACCTCTTAATTTCGCAATTTAAGGATTTTTCGGTTTAAAAACCCTTTGCTTAGCCAGGAAATTATTTACCTTACTTGATGAGCCTTTGCGGATAGTTGGTTCTAGTCTATTAGGCAATTGTGACTGAACATCATTAAAGTTGGATAACTTTGCATTATCGCTCATTTGCTTCCAAGTATCCGAATCCAGTTTATGGGTTTGCCCTAAAAGTTTAACTCTATCGCGACCTTCTAATTTAGCCATATGCATTGCCTGACTAGCTTGCTGCAACAATTCACCGCTGGTTTCACCGCTTTCATTATAGCTAGCGACGCCAACTGAAACAGTAATACGACCAACTGAGGGACAAGTTTCTTCTCGTACCATATTTTTTATTCGTTCAGCCACAAGCAGGCTATGTGCTTGCACTGTTTCCGGTAAAATCACCACGAATTCACCATTATCAGTATAAAACAACAAATCAATATCCCTTAAAGCAATTTTAATTTTTTGTGCAACATAATCAATTGCCCGATCGGCTAATTGTTTACCCAAATGAGAATTAATAAAACCTAAATGATCAATATTTAAACACAACACACCAATCGAACGCCCTTGCCGCTTAGACCGTTTAATTTCTTTAGTCAGCAATTGTTTTAAATGAACTTGATTAAGTAATCCCGTTTTTGAACATAATAATGATGCTAAACTTTCATTACCAGTTAAATATTTGCTCTTTAAAGCCATGCCGATAATTTTGCCAATTTTCGTCAATAAATTTAAATCAAGTTTTGCTACAGCATCTTGATTAGCAATAAACAATTCAATTACACCAAGCTTTAAATTATCAAAACTTAAAGGTATATTAACTACATTTATAAATTTATTTGCTTGGATTAATTTCTGATAATCATAATACTGGTTTAGCTTAAATTCATTAATCACGGGCTTTAAAGTATTCAAAGCCGAAAAAGCATTCATTGAATTAACTTCTAAACCATAAAAATTTTCTTCGACCTTGGCAAAACCTCGATATGCTGCTAATAATAATTTTTCGGCTTCAGCAAACAATATCGAGCCATGATTACTTTGGGTAATTTGAAACACTAATTCAAGAGCTTTATCCAGGTAATCATCTAAAATTAAATTTTCTTTATCAGTAATTTCTTTAAGCTTTAATAAATTTTCCCATTGCAATTCTTTTTGCCGAGCAAATTCATTTTGTGTCAGTAATTTCATGGTTTTAGCCAAGCAACTAATTAAGACTTCTAAGGTCTTGGCCTCATCAACTAAATCTTGAGTTAACGAATCCATTATGACTAAGCCAAATATTTCTTCATTAGCCATTAGCGGAAAAACTATTTCCAGTGAACTATCTTGAATATTCATTAATTTTCGATTAAAATCTGGCAGCGGTTTTTGATTTAAGCTAGTCACTGGTGCCCGCTTAGCTAAAACCAATGACAATAAATTCGGCTCAAAAATAACCAAGTTATTAAGTTGCTCTAAAGCCTCATCGACATATCCAACCGATACTAACACTTTAAATTTATTAACAGCTTTATCAATACCCAAAATAGCTATTTGGGTATTTTTTGCATACAGAGCCAAAGTGTTGCAGGCAATCTTAAGTAACTCTTCTACCGATTTGGCCTCAAGTAAAAGGTTAGAAAAATTTAAAAATCGAAAATCAACTAATTCAGTCATACAATATCCTAAAAGAAGCAAAAACTATTATACTACGTAATAATAGTTCCTATTGAGAAGTTATTAATTTTTATGGATGACAATTGTATATTTTGTAAAGTAATTACCGGTAATTTAAAAGTGCCAATAATTCATGAAAATGAAACAGGCATTGCAATTAATGATATAAACCCGATGGCGCCACAGCATTTCTTAATTATTCCTAAATTCCATGTTGCCAATATTTTAGAATCGGGCTCTTTGATAAATTTAAATAAATTATTTGAACTCGTAAATTTATTAGTAACTGAACAAGAACTACATAACGGTTTCCGCCTGGTAGTGAATACTGGAGATGATGGCGGCCAAACTGTTCAACACCTTCATGTCCATCTATTAGCTGGTCGAAATTTAAAATGGCCTCCAGGTTAAAATTTGTAGTCTAATAACATTTTTTGATGTTTTAAGAAGTAACTTATCTGGGTATTAAATAGGTAAGCAAATAATTACCAAAATAATTTATAAGCTTTCACTAATTCTAAGGTAATGGTACAAAAAATGTTACAAGGCAAATGTAATTCTGAGCAAGTTCTTTGGATGGCAGACTGCTATTCTTTAGCCAAAAAATTTCCCGATCCTAAATTATGGCTTAAATTACTTGAACCAATCGAGTCAGAAGATCCCAACGAAATAAATCCATTTCATTATTGGCTTTGGATGGAAATATGGAAAGCTGCTCAAGTAAATAAAAGGGACAGTTCAAGGGTTTTAGTCAAAAAATAATTGCTGCGAAAACATAAAGAAGCTAGCTTTTTTATGTTTTCAAGCATATAATATTATTTTTTGTAGAACTTTATGCCCAACTCTCACGTAAAACAACTAGTTAGTGAAAATAGCCAACGCTCATTTAATTTATTGATAGCTGTGGCTTTTTTATTGATAGTTATACCGTTCACTTTTATTTATCTCTTAAAAATAAAGTTGCCGTTATTTTTTTACTTTATTTTATTTGCCATAGGCCGTATTATTTACATCATAGCCAAAGCCTACAATAATTTATCATTAAGAGCTTCGCAAGGCCTAGAATCTGAAGAACTAGTGCGCGAACAACTAAATAAACTACCATCACCCTGGAAATTTGAAGCCAATGTCAAACTAAAGCAATTAGGTGATTTGGATTTTTTTGTAACTAGTCCTGATAACCATAACTTTGCTATTGAAGTCAAATCTCATTATGGCGTAGTTGTAGCTAGCCAAAATAAATTAAAACGTAAAGTTAAAGGACAAATTCAAGAATTTGAAAAAGATTTTTTAGTTCAAACAAAATTAGAAAGTAATGCCATGGAAACCTTAACCAATCAAAGCGGAATAATACCAGTTCTCGTATTCACAAATGCTAATCTTGAATTAGATTCGACCAAAATTAACGATGTGTACATACTCACAATTAAAGATTTAAATAATTTTCTCTTAAATTATCCAGCAACTTTAATTGCCAAATAATTTAATAAGTAATATGGAAAAGAAATAAAGACTTACTAAGGCAGCTAAAACAATAAGCATCGAAAAAGCAGTTGGGTCGGGGGTTATAATTGCACTTACAACCGTTGCGCCAAAAACTGCATACCGCCAAACTTTTATAAGCATGGTCGAATTAACGATTTTCGCCAATGAGAGCATAAACAGTACGATCGGCAATTGAAAGCATAAACCCATATATAACAAAATAGATGTAACAAGTGAAATATAAAAATCTAAACGCTGATTAACTGGACAAATTCCTTGACCAAAATTCAAAAAGAAATGCAGCATGGCTGGAAGTAAACAGGTATAAGCAAAAACAACACCAGCATAAAACAGCAATGGGGAACCAACTAATAATGGTAATACCATTTTGCGTTCTTGAGCCGTTAATCCAGGTTTAACAAAAAAATAAATTTCCCCGAGAATTAATGGTGCAATAATAATTATCGCCAAATAAAAAGCTACTTTAAAAAAAACAAATAAAGGCTCTTCGATAGATAATGATTGAAAAGTAATCTTACCAGCTGGGGCTTCTAATAATTTAAGTACTTGTTTTGTAAAAAACAAACTTACTAAAAATGAAACACTAACATAAATTAAAACCTTAATAATGCGGCTACGTAATTCATCAAGATGATCAATAACCGACATATAGGCTCTTGGATCACCTTCAAAGGATGATTCATAAACATTAGTACGATCAAAATCTTGAGCTGAACTATTTTCTAAATCCATTTTTAACACTCCACCAGTGATTTAAAACTATAGCTGCACTTATCGTAACGTTTAAAGATTCCAAACTAGGATTAGTGGGGATTTTAATAATTTCACTAGCCTTAGCCTGTAAAGCCACATTAACACCATGTCCTTCATTGCCTAACACCACGGCTCTATTAAAATCAACATTGGTATCATAAATCGTATGCCTAGCTTTAGCATCTAAAACACAAATGTTTATATTATGTTGTTTTAAATAATCTATAAGATAACCGCACTCAACATCACACACAAATGGAACCTTAAAAATACTCCCCGTAGAAGCCCTGACGACCTTAGGGTTATAAATATCCACACAGCCCTTAAGCAAAATTATTCCCGAAACATCAAAGCCAGTACTTGTTCTAATCAAATTACCTAAATTGCCCGGATCCTGCACGCTATCTAATATCAATAAAGGCCCTTTATTTAAATTCAAGAGACAATCAGCTAAAGTAAAATTAAATTTCTGAACTACAGCCATAATTCCACATTCATTAACTGTAGTCGTTAGATTGGCAAAAATTTTATCTTCAACTAAAGAAACATTGCTTAAATTTACAATTGCTTGATCCGCAGAATCTTTAAAGTAAGACTGGCTTACGATAATAATTTCTAGTTTAAAGCCCTGTCTTAAAGCTTCACTGACACAATTTACGCCTTCAAGTAAAAATAAATTGTGTTTCTGTCTACCAATTTGCGTATGCAAATTGCGAATTAACTTTAAAACCTGATTTTGCGGACTGGTTATAGGTGTTAAATTCAAAGAATTAAGCGACACTCGCTTTGACATTTTCAATTAACTGAACAAACGCAGCTTCATTAGTAACAGCTAAATTAGCTAACATTTTGCGGTTGATTAAAATGTTTTTATGTTTCAATCCATTTACAAATTGATTGTAACTCAAACCATTTTGTCTACAAATAGCATTAATTCTCACAATCCAAAGCCTGCGAAAATCACGTTTGCGTTTTTTACGATCACGATAGGCGTTTTTAAAAGCCTGCATTACAGCTTGATTAGCAGCAGTAAACAATCTTGACTTACTACCAATAAAGCCTTTAGCATATTTTAATATTTTTTTATGTCTTTTTTGTAAAACATTTCCACGTTTGACTCTAGCCATCTTAAATTCCTCAATAAAATTTAATTAAAAATCAGTAACAACTATCTATCTCAGATATTTTTTGTAGGGGAACATACTAAGTACATGTTCTTGAACAACAGCATCGACAGCTCCCCAGCCTTTTAGGCGTCGTTTAACCTTGGCTGACATCCATTCATTTAAATGTCGTTTTCCAGCATGTCGTTTAAGAATTTTTCCGGTTGCAGTTATTTTAAATCTTCGCGCTGCAGCTTTATTCGTCTTCATCTTGGGCATTGTTTTCGTTCCTAATCACTATTGTTGGTTTCTTAACCTTATGGGGGTTTGGCGAAAGTATCATAATAACACTTTTTCCTTCCATTTTGGCTTCTTTATCAATTATAGCAAATTCATTTAAATTGTCAGCCAATCGGTTTAACAATTCAATTGCCAAGTTGGCGTGTTGAAATTCACGACCTTTTAACATAATTGACACTTTTATTTTATCACCATCACTTAAAAATTTTTGCGCACTTTTTAATTTTACTAAATAATCATGTTCTTCAATTTTGTAACGCATCTTAATTTCTTTAACATCCATTACATGCTGTTTCTTTTTAGCTTCACGAACTTTCTTTTCTTGTTCAAATTTAAATTTGCCATAATCCAAAATTCTAGCTACCGGTGGAACTGAGTCTGGTTGAACCAATAAAATATCAAGCCCTTTTTCAAAAGCAATATTTAAAGCTTCTTTAGTCTGTAAAATTCCAAGCTGATTACCATTTTCATCAATTACTCTGATTTCCTTATCCCGAATTCTTTCATTTAAAGGCGGTAAGTCTTTTCGCTGATCAATTCTACGCGGGTCTTTAAAGTCTGGATTATTCAATTATGTGTTAAACCTCATTATAAAAATGCCAAAGGATCGACTTGAGTAATTGCCGAAGGAGGGACTTGAACCCACAAGAGCTTACGCTCACTACGACCTGAACGTAGCGTGTTTGCCATTTCACCACTTCGGCAGCATGAAGTATCAACAAATAGCTGGGGTTTATCGCAATATTTAGAATTAAGCAATGTAATTAATATAGTTACAAACTACCCTTCAGATGTAAATGGCATAAGAATAATTTGTCTAGCACGCTTAATAGCTTTAGTTAAAGATCTTTGATGAAAAGAACAATTACCATTAATACGTCCGGGCAGTATTTTACCGCGCTCAGTTACATACTTTTTAAGACGATTGGTATCTTTGTAATCAATTAAATTTATTCTATCGGCACAAAAGCCACAAAGTTTACGTCGTCTTTGCAACATGTCATTCATCGGTTTCGAAATCAATTTTTTGTCCTCTCACAAATATAAATATCTAACTATATATTAACAAAATTCAACACAGCCATTAAATTGTTAAAATGGTATTTCATCTTCAGTTGCAAATATTGAATCCATGTCGACATCAACATTATTCAAATCAATATTGTTTAATTTAGGAGCTTGAGCTGTTTGCAATACAGCAACCTGTTTAACAGCTGGCATTTGCGCCATACTGGGACTACTAGTACTAACTCCAACAGGTAAACATTCAACTGATTGGGCTTCAATTTCGGCATTACGCTTTTTACTGCCATCTTGAGCCACATAATTATTGATCTGCAATCGCCCCTCAACAGTTACATAATCGCCTTTATTGAACTGCGTAGAACAACGTTCAGCTAAATCCCGCCAAGTTATTACCTTAATAGGGCTGGGATCAGACTTATTTTCCTGCCGCATTGATTCTACAGCAATGAAAAACTCAGTTTTAGCCACATTAGTTTGGGGTGTATACCTCTTTTCAGGCTGCTTAACAACTTGTCCAGATAAAACAATTTTACTTAAACTCATAATTTACTATCCTTTTCCAACCTAAGCTTCTAACGCATAGCTTGATTCACCCTTAGGAATACATGCAATCATTGATCGTAAAATATCTTCGGATAAATTCAGCATTCGTTTAAAAGGTTCAATGACCGTTCCAGCAGCTTGAAATTTAGTTAATACATAATAACCATCACGCATTTTACTAACTTCATAAGCTAGGCGTCGGCGACCTTTTTTCTCACTTAGCACTTCAGTAGAACCCAAGTTTTTTAAATAGTCTTCAATTGAAGTAATAACCTTGTCAGTAGAATCTTCATCTAAATTAGGTCTTACAATAAATAAAACCTCATAATCTTTTTTAAAATCGCTTTTTCCTTTGCTCACTCCATTAACCTCGTTAAATATCGGCTTTGTTAATCAAATTTGCATCTATACAATTAGATGCGA
>DAHXLC010000326.1 GCA_027371815.1 Candidatus Melainabacteria bacterium
TAACTGGCAATCCCACCTTCATAGAAAAAAGCTTGAAGTTGAAGTCTATCGTCATAATAAAATCTTTACCCAGGTCTATAAAAAAGGTATTCCTGATGGTGGCTTAACTGAAGCGGGCACGACTGATTTAAGAGGAACAAAAGTAACTTTTTGGCCTGATAAAACTATTTTTCACGATATAAATGAAGATAATGAGCGTGTTGAAATTTTCTTTGAATTTGATACACTATTAAGCCGTTTGCGTGAAATGTCATTTTTGAATAAAGGCTTGAAAATGACCATTACGGATAAGGCTAAAAATCGCACGGAAACTTTTTTCTATGAAGGTGGGATTGCCAGTTACGTTGAATATATTAATGATACCAGAAACTCATTGCATAAACCACCAATTTATTTCGAACAAAACAAGGATGATGTTGTAGTTGAATGTTCAATGCAATGGACTGACTTGTATGGTGAATCGGTTTATACGTTTGTAAATAATATTAATACCCATGACGGTGGTACCCATTTAACCGGATTTAGAAATGCTTTAACCAGAGTAATAAATGATTTTGCTCGAAAAAATAATTTACTTAAGGAAGCTGAAAGCAATTTTACTGGTGAAGATGTTCGTGAAGGCCTAACAGCCATAGTTTCGGTTAAAGTGGGCAATCCGCAGTTTGAAGGTCAGACAAAAGAACGTTTAGGTAACCGTGAAGTTCAAGGAATTACTCAGTCTGTAGTTAGCGAAGCTTTAACCGATTGGTTGGAATTAAATCCTAAATCAGCTAAAGATGTTATTAATAAGGTTAATCAAGCTCGAATGGCCAGGGAAGCTGCGCAAAAAGCTAAAAATTTAGTACGTCGTCAATCAGCTTTAGAAAATTCTTCGCTTCCCGGGAAATTAGCTGATTGCTCTGAAAAGGATGCGGCTAAATGTGAAGTGTATTTAGTTGAAGGTGATTCGGCTGGTGGCAGTGCTAAACAGGGAAGAAATCGAGTCTTCCAGGCAATTTTACCGTTAAGAGGAAAAATTTTAAATGTTGAACGCGTTCAGCCTGGCCGTATTTATGAAAATACCGAAGTGCAGGCTATGATTCAGGCTTTGGGCTTAGCCGTTAAAGAAGATGAAGAAGAAAACAATTCTTCGGCTAAAACAGCTGGATTACTGCGTCCAAATGCGCTTAATTTAGATCTATCTAAATTAAGGTATCACAAAGTTATTATTATGACCGATGCTGATGTTGATGGAAGTCATATTCGAACGCTGTTGTTAACTTTCTTTTATCGCTATGCCAGGCCAATGGTGGAACAAGGCTATGTGTATATTGCTCAACCACCTTTATTTAAAGTTGAACGTGGTAAACGTGTTGAATATTGCTACAATGAACATAAGCGGGATGTGGTTTTAGCTGAATTAGGTGATAAGGCTATTGTGCAGCGCTTTAAAGGCTTGGGTGAAATGATGCCGGAACAGCTTTGGGACACTACTATGAATCCAGCCACCAGAACCTTAAAACAGGTTACGGTAGATGATGCTTCGGAAGCTGATCATATATTTGACTTGTTAATGGGAGAAGCTGTTGGCCCCAGGCGTGAATTTATTGAACGTAATGCACATCTAGTATCTAATTTAGATATTTAATATAAATATTATGGGAATTAAACTTGCTGATTTGATTACGCTTAGTCGGGTAATAATAGCTGTATTTGCGTTGGCTATTCTGCATAATGAAAAACTACGTTTACTGGCTTTTGTCTTAACTGCTTTAGTTATTTACATGGATGGCCT
Organism: Candidatus Melainabacteria bacterium; assembly: GCA_027371815.1. Taxonomy (GTDB): domain Bacteria; phylum Cyanobacteriota; class Vampirovibrionia; order Obscuribacterales; family JAKAZS01; genus JAKAZS01. The sequence goes on from DAHXLC010000326.1 coordinate 1,775, forward strand.
GGATGGATACGTGGCTCGAAAATTAAATCAGGCGAATCCATTTGGGGCTGCGTTAGATATTGTCTGCGATCGTATTGTTGAAATGGCTTATTGGATTGTTTTTGCTAGTTTAAATTGGATAAGTTTTTGGATCCCTTTAATATTTTTAATTAGAGGAAATTTAGTTGACAGCATTCGTGGTTTTGCTCAAAGTGAGGGATATACAGCTTTTGGTGTAAATACCATGATGCAGCATCCTATAAATAAATTTTTGGTATCATCTAATTTTAGCCGATTTACCTATGCTATTACAAAAGCATTGGCTTTTTGCCTGATTATTGCTAGTCACTGTTATACGTTTAAACATTTTCATTTAAGTCATATCCCTCAGTGTTTGGTTTATATTGCCACGGCATTTTGTTTAATCAGGGGAATTCCTGTTTTAGTTGAAGGTACAAGATTTTTGCGTAAACTAACGTAAGCGTTTATTGCGTCTCAGATTAATTACGATATAACTATAATCGTTACACTTAGACTTTAAAGCATGCCAATACTAGTTAGTTAACCATTATCCAAAAATTGGTAATGGTTGTTTCGGTAAATTATAATTAGGGAAAATATTATTAAGCTCTTTTTGACTAATACCCATATGTTCATTTAAAATCAGCGATAAAACATCTCTAAAATCTGTATTTACAGGAATGTCTCGGTTTTCATATAAATCATTGGCCGCTAGACCACTAAATTTACCATAGACTTTTCCTCCCTTAATTGGTTCGCCTAATAGCCAGATTACATTACCATGTCCATGATCGGTGCCGGCATTACCATTTTCATGAGCTGTGCGTCCAAATTCAGAAATGATTACAATTGTTGTGTGTTTATAAATTGCTCCTAAGCCTTCAATAAGATTAGCTAGCCCATTACCCAAATTATTTATATGATTAAATAATTGGCCTTTAGTATTGCCTTGGTTTACATGGGTATCAAAGCCACCAAACGAAATAAAAGCACTGGTTATATTAGCTTGTCCGGTAAATAAAGTGGCGATTTGTTTACCAAAATTTTCATTAGGTGTTGGTGCTCCATTATTAGCTGCCACCATTTCTTTTTGTAATTCATCAATAACAATACGGTGGGCTTTCATAGCTTCATTATAATTATGACTTAATTCGTCATTGCTATTTGTATATAATTCACCAAAAAATTTATTAATTATCGGCCGATCATACACTTGTGGTTTGGCTAAGGCTTTACCTAAGGAAATATTGGTGACTTTGTTTGGGCCATCAAGAATGCGTGGCATAATTGGACCAAAATTTACGGTGTTAATGGGTGACTGACTTTTGGGTAAAACTGATACCAGTCGATTCATCCAGCCACTGGTAGTTGATTTGACCCCAGGTGTTCCGCTTTCCATATAGTCTTGAGCATCAAAATGTGATCGAGTTGGGTCAGGTGAGCCACTGGCATAGACAAAAGCTAAAGACTTATTATCCCAGTATGGCTTTAAGGCTTTTAAGCCAGGATTTAAGCCAAAAAAACCATCTAAATCAACTAGACCATTATCATCTTTGGGTGATGGAATAGCTATAGTTGGGCGATATTCGTAATAACGCTTGTCACCATATGGTGTTACAATATTTAAACCATCAATAGCGCCCCGTAAGAAAATTACCAATAGTTTATTTTTCTGACTGGTTTCATTGTCGCTATCAGTTAGGCCAACGGCTTTAAGACCAGGACACATTAAAAAGCTAGTTGCTATTGCTAAATTGCTGATAAATTGGCGTCGGTTAATATTGGTCATGATTGCTATTTCCTTTGTTTAATAGTAATTAAATTCTGGAGATCCGATAAGTAAAGCTGGTTTTAACTGTGCAGGAGCTTTAGTAATGGTATCAATAGTTGCTGGTGTCAAAGTATCCTTTAATAAAGGAAATACTAATTCAAAATTTAGCGCACCATTTTGACCCGTTAAAAATTTACCACTGCCACAAGCTGTAGCAAAGCTTATGCGTTGTAATATAGATTGTGGGTTAAGCCAGGCGGTTTTGGTGCATTTATAGCCATCGGGGGTAAGACAAGAATATAGAGGTTCACCCATTTGATTCATAATCCCAAGGAGCCCCATTGCATTATTTAAATCACTATATTTAAGGCAGCTTAGTCTTAAGATTGCTACTACATAACGATAGGGACTTTTATATTTTACCCGATAGTATTTTGGATCAAAAAATTCTGGTGAATTAATTAAACATTCCATAACTGCTTTAATATTACCGTGGGTCTCACTAAATTTGTCGGCTAGCTTATTTACAATACTAGCTGGTGGATCATCGGTTAAAAAATATTGAGCTAATTCGTAGGCAATATGATGTGCTGTAGCTGAAGAATTGGCTAATAAGTCTAAGGCGGCATTGATTTGATCTAAGCCACCGCTGGCAATTTTTTGGTCAAGGATAGTTTGACTACTAAAATCATGACGGTTAGGATAAAAACATGAACCAAAAGCTTCATTGGGTATGGCATTTTTGGGCATTTTTTCGTGCCATAAACTTAAGCCAGTTAAAATATGGGCTAGATTAATTACATCGTTTTGGTGATAGCCACCGTCTACACCCAGTGTATGTAATTCCATTAATTCGCGGGCATAATTTTCATTAATTCCTAGTTTGAGTTTGTTATTATTTTGTTCATGCGGATTTTCTTTAATATGGCTATTTAGATAGTTATCCAAATAAAATAACATTGCTGCATGATTAGCTGTAGCACCTAGTAAATCACGAAAATTACCTAAGGCATTGGCGCGAATGGCACGTTCCTCATACGATCCTACCCAAAGGTGAACTAAACCTTTGTCATGACTTACATTAAAATGATTAAACCAGAAATCGGTCATAACTTCTTGCAACTGGCGTGGACTCGACATTGCTCTTTCAATGCGGGCTTGGGCTGATAACAGGTAAATTTTGTGCAAGTTTTTAACATACAATTTATTTAATTCTGTTTTATCCGTAACGCTAGGATTTTGACTGGCAATCATTTTCCGGCCATAATTTTGGAGAATTTGGGCTGGGCTTAACATAATTGCTTCATTACTTTTAAGGTCAGCCATTAAGAAAGGTGGTAATTCGTAACTTTCAGGGTTTAATTGGTTGTCAATAAACTTGTTTAAGCCAATTTTTTTAATATATTCAAGATCACCAGGCTTAGGCCCATAGGTTAAGCGGTTTAATACCTGGAAGATTTTTTCATTTTCGGTTAATTCTGAGGCTTTAGCTATGACTAATTGAGAATTGCTAGCTAAAATTAATATTAGGCTTAGAACGTATAATATTGACTTCTTCATAATATCCCCAAGAATTTAAAGGGTAATTTATATATTTTATAAGGTGTTTAAAAAAAATACATTAAATTGTGACAACTAAACTAACTAAATGCTAAAATAAGCTGTATTCAGCACTAGAGGTTACTATTATGAAACCAGAAACAACAATCAATCCTATTGAAAAATTAAATTGGCGTTATGCTACTAAACAATTTGACCCGAATGCCCAAATCGCCGAATCGCTTTGGGCTAAATTGGAGTCAGCTTTGATTTTAAGTCCTTCAAGTTTTGGTCTGCAACCTTATAAATTTGTCGTAATTACGGATAGTAAAACCAAAACAGCCTTAAAGCCATTTAGCTTTGGCCAGCCACAAATTACTGACTGTACAAATTTAATTGTCTTTTGTCGTCTCAATACTATTAATGAAGCCTATGTCAATGATTTTGTTAATCTCACCGCTAAAATTCGATCTATGCCTATGGATGTTCTTGAGCATTATAAAGGTATGATGACTAATTTTGTTAATAATACCCCAGTAGAAAAATTAAATGACTGGATGGCCAGACAAGTCTATATTGCTTTAGGCAATGCTATGACAGTAGCCGCTATGTTAGATCTGGATACTTGTCCGATGGAAGGATTTTCTAAATCAGATTATGATCAGGTTTTAAATTTAGAAAAACTTGGTTTAAGAAGTGAAGTGTTATTAGCCGTAGGTTATCGCAATAGTGAAGATAAATATGCTAAATTAGCTAAAGTTAGATACGGTAAAGCTGATAAAATTATTTATCGGTAATTTGATTTTTACTGACTAGCTAATTAAATTATTAATTTAAAACCAATAAAGTATTAAACTTTATTGGTTTTTTTGAGTTCTTCGATAATTAAGTTATATTCAGTTTCAACGGATTTTATTAGCTGTTCATAAGATGTTTGCTTAAATTGTTTAGAGTCAGAGGCTAAATTTTCTAAATGGCGATTTAATTCATAAAGCTTTTTTAGTTCAAGGGTTAGACAGACACCTTTAAATCCATGCGCTAAAGCTTGGATCTTTAGTGAATTTTTCTGTTTAAGAGCTTCTTTTAAATTAATCAGAAAATTCATACCGTCGCGTTTAAACATATCCAGTAATTTATTTAAATCACTAGGGTTATATTTTATATTCAAAGTTTTAAAATCTATACTTAAATTATTATCCGGATTAAATTTAAGCCATTTCAATATAGTTTGTTTAAATTCTTTAGGATTAATTGGTTTGCTTAAGTAGTCATCCATGCCACTAGCTAGGCATTTTTCACGATCGCCAGTCATGGCATGAGCAGTCATGGCAATAATTGGTGTATGTATTCCGTTTTTTTGTTCCAGGGAACGAATGAGATGGGTGGCTTTATAGCCATCCATCTCGGGCATTTGGCAATCCATGAGTATAAGTGAATAATTATTATTAGCATATGTTTCAAGAGCTTCTTGGCCGTTATTGACAATATGTGAGGGTAGGCCTAATTCGTTTAGGTAAATTTGGGTAACTTGTTGATTTATCTGATGATCTTCAACAATCAGGATTAAATTATCGGGAGCTAAATTTAAATTTTCTCTATTTGTAGTTATTGAATCAATAGCTGAAGTACTTAAAATTGACTCGCCATTATTGATTACTTCAAATAGACAGTTTAAGAGCTGAGATTTTTTTATGGGCTTAGTAAGGTAGGCTTTAAAACCAGCTTTAATAGCTTGTTTGCTAAATCCGGGGGCATCATGAGCCGTAATTAAAATAAGCCTGGTATTACATATCTTAGGATTGTTTAAAATTAATTTGGCTAATTCTAATCCATTAGTTTCTGGCATAAGTAGATCAATTATCGCAATTTGAATTTGACTGTTGTCGGTACAGTGGTCTTCTAATTTTTTGATAGCTTCTCTAGCATTAGCAGCTGTCCCATTGCGCATACCAAAGGATATCACGTAAGAATGTAAAATTTCTCGTGCTCCAGGTTCATCATCAACTATTAGAACTCGGATATTGTTAAGGCTATCCGGGATTTTACTTGGTTCAATATTAGTAATGTTTTGCAAGGGGATAGTAAACCAGAATTTACTGCCAATCTGACGATCTTGATCTATTCCAAAATTGCCATGCATTAAATCAATTAATTTTTTACAAATGCTAAGGCCAAGACCGGTACCACCAAAACGTCTGCTAATTGAACCATCAGCTTGCATAAAAGGTTTGATAATTGAATTAAAATCAACTTCTTTGAGCCCAATTCCATTATCTTCAACGCTAAATAAGATATTGGTAATATTGTTTTCTTGAGAATGTAATTTAGCACTAATAATAACCTCACCGGATTGGGTAAATTTAATAGCGTTACCGCCTAGATTAATGAGAATTTGTTTTAATCTTTCTGGATCGCCAATAAATTTTGAAGAAATATTAGGATCAATAAAACTCATAAGGGATAATTTTTTCTTTTGAACCTGACTAGCTAGGATATCACAAGTAGTTTCAATAACATTATCAATGTTAAATTCAATAAGTTCTAATTCTAATTTATTAGCTTCAATTTTACTAAAATCTAAAATGTCATTTATGATAACCAGTAAAGAGTTGCTAGCTTCTTTAATAAGTCGAGTATAATCTAATTGCTTATTATTTAATTGTGTAGTTAATAGAGCATTACACATACCAATAATACCATTCATGGGTGTTCGGATTTCATGGCTCATATTAGCTACAAATTGAGTTTTTAATTTAGATGCTTCAAGAATTTCCTCATTGGCTTTAGCTAATTCGTTATTTAATAATCCAATACTGGTTAATTTCTCTTCTAGTTCTTTATGGGCTAAATCAAGGGTTTGAGTTTGTAATTTTAATTTTTCTTCCCGAGTTTTGATTGCTTGAATTGAGTTATTAGTAATTAAATTAATAGTGAAAATTAAAACTATAATAAAAGCACAAATTATGTTTACGATAAGCATTAAGTTGTGATTAGCATTATCAAAAACCAATAATCGTTCATTTAATAAAGCTAATTCAATATTATTCATTTCCTTAAGCAAAGATCTTATGCTGTCCATTTGTAATTTGCCAGCTTTTAATAAATTTATTTGTTGTGATGAATCATTCTTTTGTTTTAATTCAATTAGCTTTTTTAAAATAGTTAACTCAGCAAAAATCTTTTCATTTAATTGTTTGATTCGTTTTATTTGCTTAGGATTGTCAATTGTTAACTGTTCAATTTGATTTATTTTTGCTGGAATTAAATCTTGAGCCTTAAAATAAGGTTCTAAATATTCAACTTGGCTAGTAATGAGATACCCTCTTGATCCAGATTGAGCATCATTAACATAACTAAGTAATTCAGTTAATTCCTGACGAACTTTTTCAGTATGGAAAACCCATCCATTACTTACTGAGGTTTGTTTAAGGCTATTGTTTATGGATATTGTTAAAACAAGAAGAATACAAAATAACAGCACATTTAAATATAAAGATTTAGTTTTTCTCATTAGTAATCTCAAATTTATCTAAAAAGTTTGTACAAAAATCAATTATCTTCTATTAACATTTTATCATAAAGTTTTCTTAACATAGTCATATTTTTTAATTTGACTATTTATGGATGAATAAATAAGGTCAAGAAAATTATGCTTGGCTTTAATTGTTTTAAAATAATTAAGTTATTAGTTTAGGACGTTAATTTGGCTTGAAGCATATTGCGATACTGTACAACTTCTTGGCAGTTAGGGTTTAAATCAAGGGCAATGTCAAAATCCATAAGAGCACCAGTTAAATCTTTTAATTGATAACGAGCTAACCCTCTTTGAAAATAAAATTCGCATCTTTCTGAATCCCTATCCAGCGCTTTGTTAAAATCTTGAATAGCTTTAACAATGTGTTTAAGTGCAAATTTTGCTAGACCTCGATTATAATATAAATCAGCATCATCTTCTTCATAATCAATGGCTAAATCATAGTCAATTATGGCACCAGCGTAGTCATGGAGAAAATATCGAGCTAGACCACGAATGTAATAAGCATAATATGAAGTTGCATCATATTCTAAAAACTTATTAAGGTCTTCAATAGCTGATTGATAGTTTTGCGTTTCATAAAATAATATTCCCCGACTATAATACGCAAAATAATTATTGGCATTTAAACTTACAGCCATATTAAAATCATCAATGGCTCCATTTGTTTTTGCTAGGTACTTAGCTAGGCCACGATAGTAAAATGCATCACTATTATGTTGGTCTAATTCAAGGGCTTGATCAAAACATAGTATAGATTCTAGATAAGCATTATTATCAAGATTAAGCAAAGCTGATTCAAAATAACTAATAAAATCACTAGACATAAATAATTTTCCTAAAGTTTAAACCTAAACTAAGTAACAATTAACAGCATAAATCAATTAATTTAATAATATTTCAATATTGATAATACTTATAGATAAATCCGGTAACAAATCAACAAATTTATTTTAAATGTTAAGCCATATCAGTGAAATTTTATAAATAAAGTAGACTTATTAGCGGACTTACTTATATTTTTAGGTTATAAATATTATTATATACTACTATTATGATTATTAAGAAAATTAATACCCATTATTATACGAGTTGTTAATTTTGACCTTGGTTAATATAGGCTGCGGCTTCGTCAATTGGTGTAATTTAAATGGTTTATAAATATTGATCTTTATATATTTATCTTATCAACTTGTTAAAAACTTGATAAGATAATACTTGTTTTTCAGCTTAATCGTGTGTTGTCAAAATTGACTTGGCTTGGTAAAGCTTTCAGTGGCTGTTACTCCCTTATAATTAGCTTTTGTTAAATTTCGGTATAGTTCTATAATATTTTTGTAATATTGGTATTAAAAATACTCCAATTATTGTTTACCGTAATAGTTTTTTCGCGTTCATATTTGACGTGACCGGCTTTGCCATGATTAATTTTAGTGACATATTTGTATTTGGTGTATACTACTAATATTTTACTATTGTCTTTGTTTTTGGAAAACTTAGCGGCAAGGCTGGCAGCCTCTTCAATTAAGCTGTTGGTTGCAGCTTGTTTGGGGTTGGTTAAACGGAGTAATACGTGAGCTCCGCTATTGCCTAAAACATGAAACCAGTAATCTTCAGCGCGGGCAATTTTATTAAATAATTCTTCATTTTGATAACTATTTCGACCAATAAAAATAAAAGCGCCGTCTTTAGAGACTAATTTTAATATTGTTGATTTATCATTGCTTTTATTTAATTCACGAAGATTGTTGTTGATCTCTTTGCGCTGAATTTGCAATTCAGCTAAAGTTTTGCACTGCTCAACATAGGTTATTTCGGCTAAAATTTCGGTTAATTTGGTAAGTAGGTTTAAATGTGATTCTTGATAGTTTTTTTGTTTTAATTTGGCTTTTTGATATTGTTTATGAAATTTCTGAGCATTTTGTGATAGCGATAAATTAATATCTAAATCAATATTTAAATTAGTATTAGTTTCAAAATCATGCACTATTATTGATTCTTGTCCAGACTGTAAATCACTCAAATTGGTATAAATTAAGTCACCAAATTTTTTTAATTTGTTAATATCAGTTTCATTAGCTAGAAATTTTTCAATTGTTATTAATTTGTCTCTTAGTTTGCGTTCCTCGAGTTTAAGTTTGCCCAATAATTTTTCTTGTAAGAGGGTAAATTTTAATTTCTGTTCTTGTAGCCAATAATAATTAGCTACCATCGAATTGACAGATGTGTAGGCTTTATAATTGGGATCGCATGTTAAATTAAAAATACTATAGGCATTTAAATCATTACTTATTCCGGGATTGAATTTGGTGCAAATTTTTAAATCATTGAGTTTAAACCAAAGTCGATCCATAAGCGGCTTATTATTTTGTAATTGGCTAAAGTCGTCATTGATTCCTATACTTTTAATAATTTCTAAGACCAAATCTTTACCGATGCCTTTGAATTTACTAGTCAAAAAGCTTGATATTTTTAGTTTGTCTTTTAAAGCTAGAGCATTTTGTGAATTTATGGTTGTAATAAAATTGTCATAATGAGTGTTAAAGATATTTTGTTGATGAGTAACCGTCGGTAATTCATAAATCATATTGGTCATAAGTTGGCGATCTCGGCTCATATCTAGAGAAACATTATGACTAGATCCAAGAATTTTTTTGGTCTGGCTGTCAAAGAGAATAATATTGCTATGTTTACCCATTAATTCAATATTAAGATTTTTCTTGCTTAGCGAACCTAAAGCATCAGTGGTTAAAAAGGTTAAACTGACAATCCGTTCACCCAGTGGGCAGGAAATATCAATTAACTTGGCATTAATTAAATATTTTTTTAGTAGGATAATAAAGCCTTGATTATGTTTATTTTCATAACTGGTTGTTTTGGTTTTACCATAATTATCCCCTTCAACCAGGCATATTCTAGCACCCATTGGATTAACACAAATCAATAACGAAGTTTTGGACTTAAATAAAATAATTAATGAATGTCGGTCTAATTCCCAAATTTTATCAACCCGGTTGGCTAAAATAAGCGGGGTTATTTCCATAATTAGGGCAGATAATGTTAAGGAATCTAAAGGTTGCATGTTTTTTTGGTTAAGTGAGGAAAAATTATTTACTTATTCTATATTAAGAGTATAATTTATTACCATGATAAATTCTTCCCCAATGGATAATGCTTTGACCAAGCAGAATATAATTAAAAAGGCCTCATCTGATTTAGGTAATTTGATTGTATTATCAGGCCCATCAGGGGTTGGGAAAGGAACCGTTATTCGCAAACTATTGACGTTACTGCCTAAAGTTATCCGGTCAACATCAGTAACAACTCGACCGATTCGCGAAGGAGAAGTTGCGGATATCGATTATTTTTTTAAAACCAAAGCCGAATTTGAAGCTTTAATTGAAACCAAAGCCTTTTTAGAATGGGCGCAATATGCTGATAATTATTATGGCACGTTAAAAGACTTTGTTTGGGAAAAACAACAGTTAGGTTTGGACGTGATCCTGGAAATTGAAGTTCAAGGAGCTAAACAGGTTAAAGAAATTAAAAATGACATTATATTAATTTTTATTTCACCGCCCGATTTTCCTACTTTAGAATCGCGGTTACGTTCTAGGGCTACAGACTCACCAAGCAGTATTGAATCAAGGCTTAAAACGGCAAGGATTGAACTGGCTTCACGCCTTATGTTTGATTACGAAGTTATTAACGAAGATCTTGACGAAGCCACCCTAGATCTGTTACATATAGTAAAAGCACAAAGATTAAAAATAATAAAGGGGTAAATTTATGAGTACAACTCACATACTTGATCAATTACTTACCGAAGGGGTAAATTTGTATGAATTAGTGCTTAAAGTTTCTCAAAAAGCCAAACAGATTAAAAGTGAAACCCGTGAACAACCTAAAAATGCAAATGCGGTCATTCAGGCTTTGCAAATGGTTGCAGCTGAAGGCGATGGAACTATTTTAATTTCTAATTCTAGCTATAAATATTATTAAACCCGTTTCATTATTTAATCATTTTAAGATTGCTTTATGAAAAACTGGAAAATGGGAAAAACACCCTTGGCAAGGGTGTTTTTATAATTTATTATATTAGAAAATATGTTTTAGTCTAAAGTTACTTCTAGGTTTAAAAAAGGCTAGTTAAAAGAAATGGATTTCTGGTCACTTAACCAAAAAAACATGCAACCTTTAGATTCCTTAACATTATCTGCCCTAATTATGGAAATAACCCCGCTTATTTTAGCCAACCGGGTTGATAAAATT
>DAHXLC010000328.1 GCA_027371815.1 Candidatus Melainabacteria bacterium
CGCGAATTAACTCAAATTCAAGAAGAAGCCGGTTTACTACGTAATTTGGCACTAGCTTCATCAATTAAATCAATTGCTTTATCTGGCATGAATCGATCGGTAATATAACGATCGGATAAAACTGCAGAGCTAACTAGAGCGGCATCTTTAATCCGGACACCATGATGGACTTCAAAACGTTCTTTTAAGCCACGTAATATTGATATAGTGTCTTCAACATTAGGTTCATCGACTAATACCATTTGAAAACGGCGTTCTAAGGCTGGATCCTTTTCAATGTACTGACGATATTCATCGAGAGTGGTGGCACCAATACAATGTAATTCACCGCGCGCTAGTGGTGGCTTTAATAAATTACCAGCATCCATTGAACCATCGCCACGGCCAGCACCAACTACGGTATGTAATTCGTCAATAAATAAGATAATTTGGCCATGAGATTCAGTCACTTCTTTGATAACAGCTTTTAAACGCTCTTCAAACTCACCTCGATATTTAGCACCAGCGATAAGCGAACCCATATCTAAGGCCATTAATTTTTTATTTTTTAAACCTTCTGGAACATCGCCTTTGACGATTCGCATGGCTAATCCTTCAGCAATAGCAGTTTTACCAACTCCAGGCTCACCGACTAAAACAGGATTGTTTTTAGTGCGTCTGGATAAAACCTGCATTAGTCGCCGGATTTCTTCGTCGCGACCAATGACTGGGTCTATTTTACCACTGGCTGCCATTTTGGTAAGATCGCGGGCATATTTTTCTAAAGTTTGATAGGTTCCTTCAGGATCTTGGCTAGTGACACGTTGATTGCCTCTTAACGCTTTAATGGAAGTGGCTATTGCTTCACGGGTTGCGCCATTTTCCTTTAAAATTCTTCCAGCCTTTGATTTGTCAGGATTGGCTAAAGCATAAAGTAAATGTTCAACACTGACAAATTCATCTTTTAATTCATTTGCATACTTTTTTGCATCTTCGAAAATATTCATTAATGAAGACGAAACCCTGACATCACTTCCTTGGGTACTTACGCTTGAAGCTTTAGGCTGATTATTTAAGTAACTTACTAATTCATTTTGAATTACACTAGGATTAGCTCCTAAATGTTGAATCACGGTATTAACAAAACCGCGATCCTGAGAAAGTAAAGCCAATAGCATATGTTCGCAGGTGGCTTCAGGATGGCCAAATTTGCTGATAAGATTACGGGTATCATTGACAGCTTCTTGTGATTTTATGGTAAAGTTTTCAAGATTCATATTTTTTACTCCAAAACTTTTTGGCAAGACTAACACATTAAGTTTAACTCATAATCCTTGAACCTTACGTAAATGCAATAATTTCTTTAGAAATTAGGTTTAAATTAGCCTGTTTTTAATCCTATTACTTATTGCCATCACTGCATCATATAAATTATTAAATTTAGACTTAAAAACTTTATTAAATTGATTTGAGCTTGACAATCTAAGTTATAATGTAACTTATTAAAAAGATTATGTTTTGTCTTTACTTAATTAATAATGTATAAAATTTAATAATGTATAAAAAGTTTTACCTAAAATATCTAACGTTGACTTTGCTATATCTAATTAATTCAGTACAATTAGCCTGGGCAGATAATTATTTTGCTGGTAATAAGCCAATTCTTCAACCTAATTTATTGAAAGCTACGATTACTCATTCAAAATATGAAGATCAAGTTTTAATTGATGAAAAACAGGCAATTCCCGTTCATACAAAAGTAAATCTGGTCTTGAACTGTAATTTAAATTCGCAATTTAGCCATGTTGGTGATGAAGTAATTGCTAGATTAGCTACTAATGTCGGCGACGGGCCAACGGTTAATCTGCCCGGGAATTGGTATGTTAAAGGTCAGGTGACGCAAGTTCAAACGCCGAAGCGACTTGGTCGTAATGGCTATGTAAGTGTTGAATTTTCCAGCATTGTTAGTCCTGATGGCGAAGTTACCCTTCCTTTCTATAGTAAGTTTTCTACGCGAGATAATAAATTAGTAGGGTTAAGTAAAATTGTTGCTACGGACACCGTTTTTGTGACCAAAGGAGCAATTGCTGGAGCTATACTATCTGCGCAGATGACAGGAATTCCACTAGCTATCGCTAGTCATGGATATTCTGTGGCTATAGGCGCTGGGCTTGGAGCTGGACTAGGTTTAGTTGCCGCTTTAAAGCGTAAAGGTGACATTACTAGCCTCTATCCAACTGATGAAATTAAATTAGTAACTAGTGAAGAAATAGCTTCACCGGCATTTTTACCTAGCGAAAATATAACTGTTCCGAGTTTTAAGAATTCTTTAAACAAGCCAGTTATCTTATCAATTCAAAAATACTTTTTCGACAAGGATCCCCTTGGTGACAAAATGGCTAATTTACTAACGCTAAACCTTAAAATTACCAATGAAACCAATAAACAACTTAGTTTTTATGATTTAGTGGTGATTTCTGATCATAATCAGTTATATTATCCAGCCGTAATGTCGCAATTTAATGAATTAAATAAAAAAATTAAGCCACATGGTACAAATGAAGCGATAATCTCATTTTCGGTGGATAGTCGTAAACGTAAATATTTTTTAGTATTGCTTGATAAAATTCACCAGGATGAATTAAAAAGAATTGCCATAAATTAAATTTTCAGATTTAAGGTTAATTTATGCGGTTTTTACTTATTAAATACTAGCCATAATTACTAAAATTAGTTAATATATAAAAGCTTAAGTAAGATTAACTATAATTTTTGTTAATAATCTCTTTAGCTTTTAAACTATAAATATATACCTTAAGGACAAATCAGTTCATGAAAAGCTCCCTAGCTCAGATTTTACAAAATTTCCATACTCCAGCTCGGCAAAGAATCATTGAAAGTCAGTATAAAAAATTGCAGACACAAAATTTTAGTTTGGAAAAATCTTTAAAAGAAAAAGAACGTGAAGTTGATCGCCTTAAAAATGAATTAACTAATTTAGAAGCAAAAATTCAAGAATTAAATGGCATGGACATTTTAACTGGTTTACCTAACCGTTATGTATTTAAAGAACATTTGTCTGATTCTTTAAAACGAGCAATTCGAGTTGGTTATTCCTTGTCAATTCTCTTTATTGATATTGATAATCTAAATGAAATTAATTTGAAATATGGTTTTGAAGTCGGTGACAATATTTTAATTGAAATAGCTAAAATTGTTAAAGCTTCGGTTCGTGAAATTGACTTACCGGCTCGCTGGGGTGGTGAAGAGTTAGTGGTGGTTTTACATGAAACGGATACGGATGGAGCAAGCTACGTAGCTGAGCGGATTCGTAAAAATATTGCTAGCCTAGAAGTCAAAGAAAGTAAAAACAATACCATCGTTAAAGTTTCGGCCTCGATTGCCGTTTCATCTTGCCCTCAACACAGTAATGAAGTTAGTCATTTAATTGAAATTACTGGCCAGGCTTTGTTAAAAGCTAAAGAAGCTGGTGGTAATATTGTAGTTATTGCTAATGGAAATAGTTAAGTATTTTCATTGTTTGTTTTATATTTTGCAAACAGGTTGTTAACGCAGTAAAATTGATACTTAGTAAGTTTAGCGTTTCTTTTTAATAGCCTGTTTTTCGAGATAATCTTTATATTCTTTGTTAAAGTCTTTATTGATGACTTTTAACATTAGTTCAACGGCGTTTTTAATATATTTTTCTTTAGTCATTACTGGCGAAAAACAGTTGGCTAAGCCAATTTTACCGACAAGTTTTAACATGTCCTTTTCATAAAGACGGTTCATTGTCGTCATAATGGTTGTATAGGCTACTGACCGCTCCTTCTTGATAACATCGTAGACTTCACGCACGGTAATGGTAGGATTTGAGCGTAACCATACAATTTCCATAATTTCACATTCCAAATCACCAAGAAATTTTTTTAAACCTTCTTGATTTAAGCGAAATGAAGCATTAGGATCATGTAGTTTCATTAGTTAAACATAGTCATTTATATTGAAAAGGAATTTATGGTAATAATACCTAATAATCTAGCTAATTGCAAACTAAACATCAAGTAAAAGATATTTAATGCATATGCATTAAAGTGAAAGACTCCCTTATATATATTTTTTTCACTTAGAAAAATTATTTTATGATCGATAACAACCATTTTATTGCGCAAAACCATCGTAAAAGGCTTAACGTTTATTTATTGATTTACTACTGGTGTGATTTAAATTATTTATAAATTATTATGATTAGTTATTTTAGATTATTGTACTTAATTCAGAATTGTGATTAACTATTAATCCTGATATATTTTATTTTAGTGTAGTAATTACTATTGATCGTAGTATATATTTTTTTATCTTATGAATAATGACAAAACTTAAACCTGTTGTATTTTTGGATCGCGATGGTACAATCAATATTGAACGTGGCTATATAAGGCAAGTTCATAATTTGGAATTGATTGAAAATGCAGGTTTGGCTATAAAACAGTTGAATGACCATAATATTTTAACGGTTTTGACTTCTAACCAAACTGGTGCTGCTCGTAATTATTATCCACTTCAACATATATATGACTTGCATTCAAGCTTAGCTAATTTATTGGATGAGCAGAAGGCTCATCTGGATTTATATTTATTTTGTCCGCATTTAGGAAATTCTGATAATCCCGAATTTTCCATTAACTGTAATTGTCGTAAGCCCAAAACGGGAATGTTAGAACAGGCTTATATTCAATATCCTGAATATGCGAAAAATTTATGCTACATTATTGGTGATAAACCTTGTGATCTGGAATTTGCATATAACTGGCGTAAAAAGTTAAGCGCTGATTTTAATTTTTTAAGTCAAAATATTTTTGTTAAAGCAATATTAGTTAAAACCGGTTATGGTATTGATACTTTAAAATGGGCACAAACAGCTGATTTTAAACCAGATTTTATTGCTCCATCATTGCTTGAAGCAAGTGAATTTATTGTTGAGGATTTAAAAATATTCGAGTTTAAATAAGAAAAATCTTTGCTGGTGTTTGAATCATGTTTTGATCATTTGCAAAAAAATCCGAAAAATTGTACTTTAATGCAACAGGCAGCACAACTGAAAAGACTTAAGTGAAAGTATGATGTGGAGCCTTGCTCAAAACTAGTCAAACTTATCTAATTTATCTAATCGCCATTTTAAAAGGATCCAATAATTTAACTAATTCTTCTTTAGTTAAATTGGTTTCTTTTAAAGCTATTTCCATAATGGTTTTATCTTCTTCATATGCCATATGAGCAATTTTAGCCGCTTGATCATAACCAATTACAGGTGCTAGAGCTGTACATAAGCTTAAGCCTTTTTCAACCATAGCCGGACCATTTTTCGTAGCAGTAATACCACTGATACATTGCTTATCAAAATTTGCAATAGCATTAGCTAATAAGGTTATGGACTGCAATAAATTATGAGCCGCTACCGGCATCATCACATTTAATTCAAAATTGCCAGATTGACCCGCAATGGTTATAGTGGTATCGCTACCAATTACCTGGGCGCAAACCATGGTTAAGGCTTCAGCAATGACTGGATTTACTTTGCCGGGCATAATTGAGCTTCCGGGTTGGACTTCAGGTAGAGCAATTTCAGCAAGACCTGCTCTTGGTCCACAGCCAAGCCATCTGGTATCGTTGGCTATTTTAAGCATGCTGCAGGCGATAGTTTTTAATACGCCTGACGTTTCAACAACTTCATCGATAGTACTTTGTGCTTGAAAATGATTTGTTGTTTCCATAACTTTAAAGCCAATCATCGTGCTTACTACTTCTAAAACCTTGCTGGCAAAATCAGGACTGGTGTTAATACCAGTTCCAACGGCTGTGCCGCCTAAAGCCACTTGAGCTAGCCTGGATTTGGCGTATTCAAGCCTGTCGTAAGCTCGTTCAACCATACCTTGATAGCCTAAAAACTCTTGCCCTAAAGTGATTGGTGTAGCATCCTGTAAATGGGTACGACCAGTTTTTATAACCATTTTAAATTCGCTAGCTTTTTTAGCAAAGGTTTTTTCAATGTTTTTAAGTGCTGGCTGTAATTCATTAATTATTTCCATAAGCGCAGCTAGATGAATCGCTGTCGGAATAACGTCGTTAGATGAGGTGCCCATATTGACGTTGTCATTAGGATGCACTAAACTGCGTTGACCCCGTTTACCACCTAAGATTTCATTAGCTCGATTAGCAATAACTTCATTGGCGTTCATATTGGTTGAAGTACCCGATCCGGTCTGAAATATATCCACTACAAAATGTTCATCTAATTTGCCATCAATTACTTCTTGACAGGCCTCTTGGATAGCCTTACCAATTTTAGTTTCAAGTTTTTGACTGTCCATATTAACCTTGGCTGTAGCAAATTTTATAATGCCAATGGCTTTGATAAATATGCGCGGAAAGCGTAGCGAACTAATGGGAAAATTCATTACGGCACGCATTGTGCTGGCTCCATATAAAGCAGTATCGGGAACTTGCATTTCGCCCATGGAATCTTTTTCAATTCTTGTGCTTTCTTTGACAACCATGATTTAAAACCTCAAAAAAGTTAATGACAGATTAATTTTAATATAAAAAATACTGTTCTCAATAATTTTTTACTTTCTTTTAGGATTTTGGGTGGCGACAAAGTGCTTAATATTACTTTAATAAACAGCTTAAGCTGTAATTTGTTAAATTAGTTAGATTAGGTAATCTATTAGTCAGTACTTTTGCTTTTGTAACAATTGTAGAGTTATAAGTGAGGTTATGATTTAACTGACTAATTGGGTAAAATAATAATATGTATAAATTTTTATGTCTAATTTTTTGTTTTAATTTAACCTGGGCTTGTGCTGAGCCAACATTAATATTGCGGCAGCTTACTAAGCTTAATGGTTCAAGAATAGTTTATATTAATGCCCAGGGCTTACAGATTATTAATCAAAAACAAAATGTTGAAATTATAACTAAATTACCGCAATTACAAACTTATTATGTAAATAAGTATCGTAAGCTTTATTATGTTAGTAATTTAAATTCCTTACCTAAGCCCCGAGGAACACAGATTATAAGCATTTATTTTGATAATGGTAATTTAATTAACAGAAAAGATTTCTGGACTAAATATAAATATGACTCTAAATTAAATTATTCAATATACAGATTTAAATCCAACCCTAATAATATTCGGCAAAGAAGTGTTATTGGAGAATTAAAGTTAGGCAATTTTAAAAAACTTAATCAAAATCTATTAATGGTATTAAATAAAATTAGCTATTCTCCAGATTTAGGCAATATCGTGTTAGAAATTAGTGGTTTTAATAGTAGTACTAATGTTGAAAAATTAATTGAGACAAAGTCAATTAAATATATTGATTATGATATCCATGATCCTGATTTAAAATCTTTAAAAAGAGCCAAAACCTTAAATGATATTTTTGAATATGAGTCGGAGTCTAGTACAATAAATAATTTTGTAAATTTTGCTAATTAACCCTAATTATAAATTTATTTTGATAAATATGCTAATCTTTGATTTATTTATTTATGGTTATCGATAGGGAAATACAACGTAGATGTTTAAATTAATTTTGGTTATTCTGATATTTTTTAGTAGTTTTATGCTTGCACAGGCCGAGCCTACCCTAATGCTTAAACAAATACTTAAGCTTAGTGGTCCAAGATTGGTGTATATTAATTCGCAAAGTTTACAGATTATTAACCAAAAACAGCATGTTGAGGTTATTGCGAAATTGCCTAAATTAGAAGTTTGTTTTATTAATCAGCCTCGAAAACTTTATTTTATTTGTAGTTTAAAAACTTTGCCACAGCCACGAGGGTATCAATTAATTAAAATTCTTATTGATAATGGAGATTGCATTAATAAGCCAGAATTTTGGATTAAATATAAATATTGCCCTAAATTAAATTATACATTATATAGATTTAAATCTAATCCAACTAATGACAAGCAAGTAAGTGTTGTTGGTCAATTAAAACTGGGTAATTTTAAAAATATTAATCCAGGCTTATTAAAAGTGTTAAATAAAATTAGTTATTTGCCTGATTTAGGTAATATAGTTGTAGAAATTACTAGCTTTAATACAAATGCCAATATTGAAAATTTAATTGAGACAAATTTAAATAAATATATTAATTATAAGATTAATTATCCTGATTTAAAACAATTTAAAAAAGCCAAATCTTTAAATGATGTTTTTGAATATGAGTCAAATTCTGATACTTTAAATGGTTTTAACAATTTTGTTAATTAATAAAATGGTGATTATTCTTCAATATTTTCATCTAATTCAGTCAATATTTCATTAGCCAAATCATTATTTATGGCGTTTAAATGAATTTCTTGAATTAAACTATCTTTACGAATTTCATAAAGCTTTTGTTGAATCATTTTATTTTGGGTGGATCTTATTAATTCATTGTTTAAATGTAATTCTTGAATTTGCGTTAGTAAATTAGTTATTTTTTGCTTAAGCTGATTTTGCATTTCATCATAAAGGGTTAATTCAATTTCACCTTTTTGAAAAATATCTTTTAAGGCAGTTAAGGCATTTTGTTCTAAAATTAGGGTTGTTTTTAATTTTTCATAAGTTAACAATTCGCTAAAATATTGCGGGATAAGTTTGAGTTTTTTTACCACGTATTCAATACTTAATCCAGGTACAATTAAGGTAAATAAAACCACGCCATAAGTTAAAACAATTATCTGATTACGGTGTGGTATTTGAGCTGGCAGGCTTAAGGCCAAAGCCATACTTAAGCCTCCACGCAATGCGCCTAAAAAGACTATATGTTTTTCGTTTAGCTTTAATTTATGATCTTGATTTTGATAAATAAAACTTAAGCCATAAATTAAAATAAATCGTGCTAGTAAAATGGTAATAATGCCTAGACTTATCAATTTATATTCTTGGATAAGTAGTTGTAAATTCATTTGTAGGCCAATTAATAAAAAGAGTAACGAATTGACCATAAAGGCAGCGTATTCCCAAAAACCATTTAAAGCAAGTCTGGCGCTAGCGCCCATATTGTTTTTGGTATTAGTAAAAACCAGGCTGGCCATAATGGCGGCAATAACACTAGATACATGAAATAGTTCCCCGACCAGAAATGATCCATAGGCAACAACTCCAGATATAGTGATCGCTAAAAGGTGATTTTTAAAAAACAGTTTAAATTTTCCGGCTACAATTCCAATAATTACGCCAAGTAAAGCACCACCCATAATAACGAGCAAAAATTTAATGATAATATTTACCGGATTAATATTAAAACTTAAATTACCCAGTACAAAACTAATCGCAAAACCAAAGATAACAACAGCCACTCCATCATTAAATAAGCTTTCGCCTTCGAGAATAATGACAATTTTTTGGTCAATACCTAATTGTTTAAAAACTGCTAAAACTGAAATTGGATCAGTTGCAGCAATTATGGCACCAAACAGTATGGCTATACTTAAATTAACTAAGGCTATTTTATTTAAAATTACAATACTGGTGAATAAAGTAATAAATACGCCTAGTATGGCTAGAACCGATACTGGTCTTAACTGTTTTAACAAGTCCTTACTGTTTAAATTCCAGGCCGCTTCAAAAATTAAGGCTGGTAAACAGATAAATAAAACTAAATCGTAACTTAATTCAATTGGCGGTAATATTTTAAGTTGTCCAACCATTAAACCTGTTAAAACTAATGAAACTGAATAAGGTAAGCGTAAAAACTTAGCTGAAATTGCAACTGTACATGCCAGCATTAGTAAGATTAGTAATAAGGCTAATTTGATTTCGGTTACGGAAAACATAAAACTAATTGGTAAAGCTTTTAATAATATTAAAATTTTTAAATAATAATAGCAAATAAATTATGATAGATGTAAAGGTATTTAAGCTGATTAACATCTTAAATATAGAGATTAATTGACCGTGTGAAATTTGGTCAAGCTAAATTGAGTAGAAAAATATTGGTTAAAACTAAATTTAGGAAGCATTTTCAAAGGATAAATATAATAATGAATACAGTTAAAACGATAATATTTATGGGAATTTTAGCGGCTTTAATGTTAGCAGTGGGTGGGTTGATTGGTGGCCGTCAGGGGCTTACCATTGCTTTGGTGTTTGCCTTGGTTACTAATCTTGGCAGTTATTGGTTCTCTAGCTCAATAGCTTTAAGAATGGCTAATGCAATCCCTATAAGTGAAGCTGAGTCTCCCTATATTTATGCTATTGTGCGTAAACTTTGTGCCAAAGCTAATTTACCTATGCCAAGCATTAATTTAATTCCAACTTCATCACCAAATGCTTTTGCGACAGGGCGAGATATTCACCATGCGGCTATAGCTGTAACCCAAGGTATTCTCGAATTACTTGATGAAGAAGAAATTGAAGCTGTTTTAGCTCATGAATTGAGTCATGTCAAAAATCAAGATGTTTTAATCACAACTATAGCTTGTGTTTTGGTAAGTGTAATTTCATACTTGGCTAATTTTTTACCGTATATTATGGGTTATGATCGCAATCAAAGGGATAGCGATCATCCAATTGCGTTATTAGTGATGATTATTTTAGCGCCAATTACGGCAAGTTTAATTAATTTGGCTATTTCTCGTAGTCGTGAATATGAAGCTGATGCTAGTGGGGCTCATATTTGTGGCAATCCGCAGGCTTTAGCCAGTGCTTTAGCTAAAATTGAAGCAACGGTGCAATATAATCCTTTAAATAGTCAAAATCAAGCTTTATCCTCGCTGTATATTATAAAACCAGCTCCGGGCAATTGGCTTTTGGATTTAATGTCAACCCATCCAGCTACCGCTAAACGCATAGCTAAGCTTGAAGCCATGAACCTTATCCGTTAATTTTAACTTGGTGGTCTAGTGCCAGATAATTAGCTGGTAAACTAAATCGTTAATTTGGCCTTTTGACTATACCAGTCCATCGCGCATGGCTTTAACTGCAGCCTGGGTTCTATCTGAAACCACTAGTTTATCCATTATCCTGCGCATGTGGGTTTTTATCGTTTCCAAGCTTAAAAATAATTTATTGGCTATTTCTTGATTACTCATACCGTCGACAACCAGTCTTAAAACTTCAAGTTCACGTTCGGATAAAGTGTTTTCTTTGTGTTTTGCTTGTGGATGATGAATATTGTTATCTTTATGATTATGGCTTGGCTGATTAGGTAAATAGGATCTTAACACTAGGTTGGCAACTAATGGGTCAAGCCAAACTGCTCCAGCTGCTACTGATTTAATGGCATTGATGATGCCAGCACTTGGAGTTTCCTTGCGACAATAACCATCAGCTCCAGCGGATAGCGCTGCAAATAAATCTTGTTCGGCTTCGCGTGATGTGAACATAATAATTTTAACGCCATGGTATTTTTCTTTAACAATTTTTGTGGCACTGATACCGTCTAGCAAAGGTAAACCGATATCCATTAAGACTACATTGGGTTGAAATTCTTCAATAAGTTTAATTGCCTGTTCACCATCTCCTGCTTCAGCAACAACTTCGAAGCCTTCAATATTATTCAAAATCAGCTTTAAACCAATGCGACTAATCTCATGATCATCAACAATGATTAATTTTAGATGTTTTATGTTGTCAGTTTCATTAGACATATTTTTTATCAATTAAATTAGGGAGAAAGTTTTAAATAACCGTTTCCATAAATTCTATATATTTTAGTTATGCCAATTTATTTCATAAAGTAAACATAAATTTACATAAATATATGGCTTTAAATATATAGCTTTTTAATATTTTGTTGCTAAATTTTCTTGTTTAAATATAGGTTAATGTTATGATTATGTATTATTTAACTTGGAGTATTGCATAAGTTTATGTCAAAATTTTTAAATAATGGAAGTATATCCCTAAAAAAATATAGTTTAATCCTGTCCGGAATAATTTTGCTTAACCCTATTAATGGTTTTAGCCAGCAGGTTAAATTTTCGGAATGTAAGTTTAATTTTCAATCTATTAATAATAATAGCTTGCAATTACCAATTACCCTAATTAATTTCTTGGATTATAAATTAGCGGCAATTGCTCCAGCCCCAACGAATTTAATAATTAAAGCTAATGCGTCAGTACAATCGAAGGTAACTGATCCAACCATCGCCAGTGCTAAATGTACTGATTCTCAGGCAAAGTCTGTAATTAATAATAAAGCTACTGACAATAATAAGGTTAAGGTAAACAATCCCGTTAATCCAATGGTAATTAAGGCTTATGAATTTATTACTAAAGGTGATTATTCAGAAGCTAGTAATCTGCTAAATAAAGCAATCAAAAATAATCCTAATGACATTGAGGCCAGGCGTTATTTAACTTATACATATTTGCTCCAAGGTCATAACCAGGATGCAAAAAACGAATTGATTGCGATGACTAAAATCCAAAAACCTAGTCCTTTTGACTGGTTTCTTATGGGGCAGTTTTACTTAAATGAAAATGAATTGGTTTTGGCACAAGAATCTTTCCGCAATTCCTTATATTATAATCCTTATTTATATTTAGCTAGAGTTGGCTATATTCGTTGTTTAATAAATCAGGGCAATCCTGATGAAGCAAATAATGCCATAGATGAAGGTAAGAAATTAACCAAAAATAAACAAGTTTTAAATTATTATCAATTTTTGGCTCAGGTAGTTAAAAAAGGTTCTAACACTGCGCATAATCAGTTAGCTAATTCTAATAACGCTAGTAACGAGGATAATGCAAAAATTAGTAGTGATAAATCCACTTCGGTTCAAGATAATACTGCGAAAGTTGACAATTTGGTAAAACCAGCTAACGAAATTAAAACCGATAATACTTCTACGCAAGGTGTGCCAATGCAACCAAATTTAATTAAGAATAGTCCTAATAAACTGGAAATTACGCCACGAGCGCCCAAAAAGCTGGTAATGCCAAACTTGCATTCTTGATATGGATTTAAATTGGTAATTGGGAAAGAATAACTTCTATAAAATATGTTCGAAATATTTAATATTAAATAAATTTAACCTTGCAACATTAAATCCTGTTAATGTGGTACATATATATCACAATTAAGTAAGCAATGTCTTTCTGTAAGCTTTCGTTTTTAATAGATATTCTTTTAGGTGTATATTTATGAGCAAAATTTTAAATTTCTCTAATCAAAACAATGACAAGAAAGCAAATTTATTTAAACACCATCGACTTAAAAGGGCTCAATCAATTGCTGAATTTGGACCAGCATTATGGTTAATGTTTATTGGCATATTGTTTCCGATGTTATCACTTGGTACAGTGGTTATTAGGTATTCAATTTTTCACACTACTGCTTATATGGCTTTAAGAAATGCGGTTCAATCACGAACATTTTTAAATAATACTAATAATGGCAGTGGCGTTACTATATTATCGGCACTAAATGCAGCTAGGCAAACTGCTAATAATTTTCAACATGGGTTTACCGGAATAAATTTTAATGCTTATTCTAATAATTTACAATTATATATTGTTATGGTAACCCAGTCATCGCCAGGTGTCTATAACGAAACTATTTATGCGGCAAATTCACCATTAACGGTAGCCTCTAATCAGCAGGCTATTTATAATTTAAAAATTGTTTTAAATGGAACAATAAATCCCATAGTGCAATTACCCAATAATCTTTTTGGTAATATTCCTGGTTTAACAGCTCCATTGCCTTTAGTTGCCACTAATCAAATGATTTTTGATAATTCGGTTACCGGATTAATGAATTAAACTTTCTGTAAGGGAAAAATAAAAATGAAAATGAAATTGTCTAAAAACAACCCGAAAAGAATGCGTAAAAATGCTATGGCTTTAGCCGAGGTTGCTGCTGGAGCTACACTTGCGGTTATTTTTATCTTGCTGGTGGTGGATGCGGTGGTATTATTATACGCAGCTTTTATGAACGATTTGGCGTGCCGCGATGCAGCTCGGGCTGCTTCTAAATCTCAGCTTCAAAATCCCCCAGCTAATGCTACTGCTTCGCAAATTAGTCCTTTAGCAGCTCAAGCAGCTTTATATGCAGCTCAACAGTCTTTATACAGCCACCGCGTTAATAGCAATTTTGTCAGTAATCCTGCGTTATTTCCAGCTAATAACATAAATTATCATGATAATATCCAGGGGACAAGTCCAAATATATTTACTTCTCCTGTTCCACCGCCAGCTGCTAGTAATATTCCTTATGTTTCGGTAACAACTATGGTTAATGTTAAATTACCCATGCCCGTTAATTTTTTTGGTTCGGTAATGCTTCAAGGTGGTGCTCAAAATACAATAACTTTTTATCGCAGTTATACTTTCCCGCTTAATAACTTAAATCCTGGTACTACTCCTTAATACAGTGAGGTAAATTTCATGATAAATAAAAATCTTTTGCGAAAATTTAAAGGAAGTGCTATCGTTACGCTTATGATATTTTTTATGGTCTTTGTGGTAATGACTTTAGGTTTGTTAGGCTATGAATTTGCACGTTATCAACTGTGTTTAGCCCAATTGAAAAGTTTATGTGATGCGGCTTCTTTAGCTGGCTCATTGGAATTGTCTAGTATTACTAGTGCGGGATTAGCTTATGCTAGTAATCCCAATAATAATCCAAGTGGTAGCCCTACCTGGGCTCCTAACCCAGCTTATCCACCGCCTGGAGCTAGTTCTAATCAATGGTATGCAATGCAGGCTGCTGCTATTATGTTTACGCTTAATCAGGGTTCAAACTCCGTACAGTCAATTTTAGGCAATGCTACTAGTTTAATAACAACATTTAATTATGATACAGCTCAAGTTTCACTATCGCCACCTGGCCCCAATAAATGTAATTTGGCAATTGGCTGGATTGATACACAAACTGATCAGCCAACGTCTAATATGAGCGACCCTAATGCTAAAATTATGACGGTTAATGCTACTTATGGTTACCAGCCAGCATTTTTTAATTTATTACATTTACCGGCTAGTTTTAATCTGCCATTATCGATAGGTTCAAGAGCTGGTGGCAATATGATTGATTTGGCTTTATGCTTTGATCTTTCTGGTTCTATGGATGATCAAACCCCAATGATTTTAGTGCAAAGGTCTGTTAATAATAATTATGTTGATGTTGTTAATGGTACTTTCCCTTCAGCAGCCTATGTTCCTGGCAATGACAATCTTAGCATTTATACGGTTCCTCAAACTACTAGTGGAATTATAGGCTATAATACCGTGTATAATTTACAATCTAATGGCAGCCCGTTAGGAGCAGTTGCTGGAGCTCTGTATCCCAAAGCGTTGGCCTATTATGGTTATGGTACAAACCCGGCTACTGGTGCACAAATTCCGTTTGATTATTTGTCAAATTATTATTGGAGTATACCTCAAGGAGGATTTTGCCAACAACAAAAACCGCCAATATATTTAGCGTCGAATCCGTCGCCACCTTATGAAAATTTTAATCAAAATTATACTCCAAGTATGTCAATATATAACACACAAGGTTATTACATGTGGTCAAATAGCCATCCTTTTACCGATGCTATTGTTGATATATTTTTTCAACAAACGCCAACAGCTGGATTGAATACTCCACCAACATATCCTCCGGCTGATTTTACGACTGCTTATCCTGGTACTTTTATGGGACAGCAAAACATTTCTAATACACAAGTTTCTTATAATGGTAGTATCTATAATTTTCCAGATATTCCTACTGTTGTTGAAGCAGCTCGCGGTAATTTAGAAAGTACGACATTTGCAAGAAATGCTGGTTTAAACATTTCAAACAGTAGTATAAAACCTTATTTTACGCCCAAGGCTGGTTATTATGATGCCTATATGCAGGCCGCCTTAAGTAACAGGTTGCCAATTTTTACTGCTCAAAGTGAAGCCGCCGTGTTTTTGGGTCAGATGCAGTCTAATGCTAATGTTCACTTTGCTTTTATACCCTTTGCTGGTAATGCTTATTCGAATGTTCAATATACTAGCGATTATGGAACAGATCCCTATAATGATTATATTACTGATCCAGATCCAAATTGTTTTCCTAGTCCACCTAATAAAGGATGGGTTAAGCCGGGTGTTCAATTTAATACTACTCCGGGAACTAATGGTAGTAATTATTCAAAAATTATGTCATATTTTTATCCTATTCAACTGTTAGGCACTAGTTCTGCTGAAAGTGGGTATCTCGGAGGTGATCCTGCTTATACAAATTCCATGACAGCTGATGGTGGTACTTGTATTGCTGGGGGATTAGCGACTGCGCTTTCAGAATTTGGTAGTGGTGGTAATTCTAGGGTAAGCCAAGGAGCTACTGGAGCAGTGGTGTTATTTACTGATGGCGAACCAGATGCTTGTGGAGACGCTGGAACAAATGATCCTACTTCGCAATTTTGGGCTACACAATTAGGTAAAAAGGGTATAAAATTATATTGTGTTGGCTTAGCGCAAAATCCTACAGTTTATAGCCAGCAACAAGGTATACTTAATGGGCTTGTATCCGTAAACGGCTTGTCAGGAAGCCATGCCTATTTTATTCCCCCAGGCTCGGCTCAAAGTCAAAGACAGGCATTAAATCAGGCTTTTGCTTCGATTAGTATGTCTCTCGTGGGATTATCTCAATAGTTAAAATTATCATTAACCATATTAAATTTTTTAATGAGGCAGTTTAAATAACTGCCTCATTAATTTTGTGTAATATGCTAGTGTATTCATTTTATTACATCTAATACAATAAGGGTAAGCTAATTGAAGATTGGAATCTTTGTCAGCAAGCTTTGATGCCAAGAAAAATCGAGTCTTTAAAATCAAAGGAGACTTATTCTATGTTGAATTGGGAAGTTAAAAACGCTTTATTTAATCCAGATTATTCAATCACGGTAACTTTTAATGATGGATTATCCGGTATTATAAAATTAAACACTACAAAATTAATTAAAGTTTTTGAGCCTTTAAAGGATGTTACAATATTTCTTCAAGGCTATATTAAATATGGCGCTATTACCTGGAATGTTGGAGATTATGAATTAGACATGGCACTAGATAAAATGTATCAGGAAATTAAAAATAATAATGGTATATATGAATTTGAGAAATAACTTACATATTTTTGTTTTAGCACTGTGCTAGTTAATTTTTAAAACATCTTCAACAGTTGGTGCTGTTAATAATCGAATTAAATAGTTATCTAGTTC
>DAHXLC010000311.1 GCA_027371815.1 Candidatus Melainabacteria bacterium
GTAAATATCAGGTCAAAGTTTTTGATTTTGGTATTGCGCGGATCCGTGAGGATGCTAATAAATTGACGCGTATGGGTGAGGTTTGGGGATCGCCTATTTACATGTCTCCTGAACAGTGTATGGGTACAGAGCTAGATGCTACCAGTGACATTTATTCAATTGCTACGGTTATGTATGAGTGTTTGACTGGTGAAGTACCTTATTTAGGTAAGAATTTTGCCGCAACTATGGCCATGAAATTTAAGGATCCTGTACTGCTACCTAGTACTGTTTGTGTTGAAAACAATATCTCACCAGAATTAGATGCTTTGATTGTACGTGGCTTAGCTAAAATTCCGCATGATCGCCAAGAAAATATGGCGGAATTTATTAATGAATTAAAACTTGCTATTCCTTTAAAAACTTATAAAGAAAGCTTTATTCCGTATCGAGTTTTAAAAAAATCAACCAATAATTTACAGCCCGTTAAGCCATTAACTAAATTTCAGCGCAATAAGAGATTGTTGATTTTAGTAGTAATGCTTGCAATTTTAACTTTGGGTTTTTGGTTGTTGCATTAAAATCAAATGTTTAAATGTTTGATTTAAACATTTTTAACTGATTAATTGGATTCGATATCGCTATTATCGATACGTTAGCTATTTGGTTTAATACCTAAATCTCGAGCCAGAAATACTCTTTGATTGGTTTGTTTGGCGCGTTCGCGACAGGATTTAGCTAGATTGACTAATTTGTCTAATTCCTGGCAATCATCAGGTATTGAAGCTACACCAAAAGCTAGTGCTAATGCACGAGGATCCATGTTGGATGATAGTGGAGCTTCGCGTAAAACATCAGAAACCCTGTTCGTTAATGCCATTGCAGCTGCCGAATTGGTATTTGGTAATATGATACCATAGTCAAAAGTTTCATAATGTCCGATAATATCAACGTTACGTTTAATCAGGCCAATTCGCTGCATTGCCCGGCGAACAGCTAGCATGGGTAGTGATTCTACGGGCGCATTAGGACTAGTTCTTTGTCCTAGGCTAAATAAGACCAAGGAAAAAGGTAAATTAAAATATTCATAGCGTAAATATTCCTGGTCAAGGAAATAAAAGAAGGAAGGGTAAGTTAAAATTCCTGATTCGGCTCGAGTCAAGCTCTTTAAAACCGACTGAACGGCTCCTTCATCTAAGCCTAACGATTTTAGATAAGCTAGTCGATTCTGTGCTGGGGCTTGATCGGTAATTTGAATGAGTCCACAGGAAACCAGGTTAAACATAATCGGAATCCATTCATTTTTGTTTAAAGGGCGATTGCGCAATAAATCAAAAAGCGAACTGCGGTTGTCAATTAATTCGTAAAAATCCAGTTGGGGATTTAAAGGAATTGGAGCTCCTTTGGTTAGTCTGGTTTTAAATTCTTCTTCGGATATTACCGAAT
Source organism: Candidatus Melainabacteria bacterium (assembly GCA_027371815.1). Classification (GTDB taxonomy): domain Bacteria; phylum Cyanobacteriota; class Vampirovibrionia; order Obscuribacterales; family JAKAZS01; genus JAKAZS01. The sequence continues at coordinate 1,426 of DAHXLC010000311.1, forward strand.
TTTTCTTAATTAAACAAGATTCAAGTTTTAATCCCTGACTGGTTAAATAACGATATTGATCTAATAGCGTCACTCCTTCCATAAGGATAGAGTCCAGCCTTCGCATTACGGTCTTTTCCTGAACTTTTTCTTCAGGCCAGAATCTAAACTCACCTTCTTCCCAGATCAGTAGTTCAATTAAGGCCATGTCACCTTTTGAATCTCGGGAAAGGCAGTGGTAAGGAGTTCCATCGTTAAAATAAATTTTGGTTTCATCAGCTTTACTCCTTACGTCAAGCAAGCCAGACATTTTGGCTAAATTAATCGATTGGAGTAGATTGGGTACTTGCAAATTCTTTAAATCACCTTCAAGCGTGGCTTTAATTCCGGGACGGGGTGGATCAAAAATTAAAGTAGTGTAACTGTTTACTTCTTGATATTGGCCATGGCTAACCGTTTGGCCATCGTTTAAAGCTGTAGTGGCTTCACCCATGGATCCAGAAAAGGCATCGCTAGGAATCGCTGAATCTTGTAAAGTGCTTTCTCCTGAACTGGATAATAGTAAGTTGCAGATTAACGATAAATCGCGGCTTGAATAATTCCATAATACTGATGACTCGCTACCTTCAATTTGAGATAGCATCCAACTTGGCTCTTCTTGAGGACTATTTAAACGAACGGATAACAGTAATTCAGATTTATGATCGGGAATGGAAAATGGTTGTTCAACCCAACGCCCTTTAATTTTATAAGCTTCTTCCATTAAAAACTGTACTTCATTATATGAAGGAATGGTTCGCTGTTTAGGCAACCTTAAGTCTCTTGGTGAAGATGGCTTTTTACTATTAAACATTGATTTTAAATTTACTTAACCCTAAAAAATAGTTATATATTATTAATTCCCAATTTTTGAATTTTTTATCTGAATTTTATCGGAAAATAAAGTTTTGTGTAAAAAGAAGTTTAGGCATTTTAGTTTATTAATCTTAAGGGTATAAACCTCGTAATTGTTTGGCTTCAGCTAAACGGGAAATCCCGATTTGTAAAGCAGCCATTCTTAAACGGATATTTCTGTCAAGACTAAGTTTAAATACTTCATCACAAGCTTTATCCATCAATTGTTCGAGGCGTTTATTTACTTCATTTTCACTCCAGAGTAAATGCATTAAGCCTTGCACCCATTCAAAATAGCTAACGGTAACGCCACCAGCATTAGCCAGGATATCTGGAACGACAATAACATTATTTTTTTTAAGATAGCTATCTGCTTCTGGACTAATTGGGCCGTTGGCACCTTCAACAATTAATTTGGTTTGAATTTTACTGGCGTTTTCCTGGGTGATTTGATTGCCAAGAGCAGCTGGAATTAAAATATCACAGTCTAATTCTAAAAGAGCTTCATTAGAAACCGGTTGTGAACCTTCAAATCCTTCAACTTTTCCAGTTTTCTGTACATGTTGAAAAAGTTTAGGGATATCTAAACCGGTTTTATTGTAAATACCTCCAAATACATCACTTACGGCAATAATCTGATAATCTGATTCATACAGCATTTTAGCGGTAATTGAACCAACATTACCAAATCCTTGAATTACAGTTCGAGGATGACTGTTTAATTTAAGAAAATCCTGGTTGGCTCGTTTGGTGCAATGGGCAACCCCACGTCCGGTGGCTTCTTGACGACCAAGGCTGCCACCAATGGAAACGGGCTTACCGGTAACCACAGATGGTACGGTGTAGCCAACATTAATACTATAGGTATCCATGATCCAAGCCATAGTTTGTTCATTGGTATACATGTCAGGTGCTGGGATGTCTTTATCTGGCCCAATTAAATTAATAATTTCCGATGTATAACGACGGGTTAATCTTTCGTTTTCTACCATCGATAAATTCCAAGGCTTACAGTTAATGCCACCTTTGGCTCCGCCATAGGGTAAACCCATAAGTGCACATTTCCAAGTCATAAGCATGGCTAATGCAGCTACTTCACCTAGATTAACACTAGGATGAAAACGTATCCCACCTTTAGCTGGGCCTAAAGTTACATCATGTTGAACCCGATAACCGACAAAGCTTTTAATACTTTTGTCATCCATTTTTACGGGTATGCTAACAATCATGGCACGTTTAGGATAACGGAGTCGTTCATGTAAGTGTTTCTCTAGACCCATGGATTTAGCCACTTCATCAAGTTGGCTTTGGGCTTGTAAAAACAACTCGCTCTCGCATTCCATGCGGGTAAGCGGGAACTGTGAAGCCTTGTCACCACTTTGGCCTAAGTTTTTTTTGAGATCGTCAGAAATAGATTGAAGACTTTTTTCATTAAGATTGGTTCCGGTCATGTTGGTTAATTATCCTTGTTATATCAAGTAAGTAAAAAATAATTCGCTAATTTTAAAATTATTTTCTTAATTCTATTATAAAATTGATATGAGTATGTATATATTTTCTATTTGATTAATATTTTTTTTATGTTTAGCCTTCATGAAATCTAAATTTTACCGGTTGATGTTACTGTTCATTCCTTTGGCCATTTATTGTAAGTGGCGGTATGGAGCAAATATTTATAGTTTTGTTGGTGCTTGTTTAGGCATTATTCCGTTAGCAAAATTTATGGGCGAAGCTACTGAAAACCTGTCTAATCATGTCGGTGAGGTTATTGGCGGGTTGTTAAATGCCAGTTTTGGTAATGCCTGTGAATTAATTATTGCAATCACTGCTTTGAAAAGTGGATTTTATGACGTTGTTAAGGCCTCACTTACTGGTTCAATTATCAGTAATGTGTTGTTAGTTTTAGGTGCCTCCATGTTTTTTGGTGGGTTTAACCGACAACATCAAAGATTCAATAAAGTTGCGGCAATGACTTCAGCTACTTTATTAGCTTTGGCTTCGATAAGTTTAATTATTCCGACCGTATTTCATTATATATATTTTGCATCATCTAATAATCTTAAAGTTTTGCATGAGTCAAGGCTAGCTTTATTTATTTCCGTGATATTATTTTCTACTTATTTGGCCAGTTTGTTTTTTACCTTAAAAACCCATAAAAATTTATTTACTGGCAGTAGTGAAACTGATCTGGAAAAAGTTTCTGAAATTGGTGGTAATGATTGGTCAGATTTGGGAGTTACGGCAGCAATTGCTGATACCAGCATAACAAATATGTCACTGGATCAATCATTAAGTGTTGGAACTGCTGCGATCAACATTGAAACGAAACAGTCTTTTAAAACCGCGATTTTAATTTTAGTAATTGCCACAATTTTGGTAACCGTCTTAAGTGATATTTTGGTTGCGAGCCTTGAACCTTTTGCTAAATCATTGGGATTAAGCCAAACTTTTATTGGTGTGATTTTAATTGCCATAATTGGTAATGCGGCTGAGCATTCAACGGCAGTATATTTTGCCATGAAAAACAAAATTGATTTAAGTATTAATATTGCCTTAGGTTCAGGTAGTCAAATAGCGCTTTTTGTGGCTCCGGTTATTGTTTTTGCCAGCTTTATTATCGGTAAGCCCATGAATTTGTGCTTTTCTTATTTTGAAGTTCTTTCCATTGCCGTATCCGTTATTATTTTATCGTTTGTGGCTGTAGATGGTGAATGTAATTGGCTTGAAGGCTTTCAACTCTTGGCTCTTTATTTGATTTTGGCCTGCACTTTTTATTTTCTGTAATTGCCTATGCCTGAATTACCTGAAGTTGAAACCATTGTTAAGAATTTGCAAGTAATTAAAAATCATAAAATTATTAAAGTTAAGATTTTGCGTGAAAGCAGTATAGCTTATCCAGATTGCAATCAATTTAGTCAAGGTTTAAAAGCTAAATATATTGCTCAAATAAAACGACGCGGCAAATTTATTTTAATTTATTTGGAAGATGAAGCTATTTTAGTCATTCATTTGCGGATGTCGGGACGTTTGATTTATGATACCGTTAAAAATGAAGCTAAGTTTTTACGAGTTAGTTTGCAACTGGATAATAAGGCCTATCTTGATTTTATTGATACGCGAGCGTTGGGTAAGCAATGGTATTTTGTCAGCCAAGCACAAATGCTGGAAAAATTAACCACAATTGCCCAGATGGGTTATGAACCACTAGAATATTTCGATAAAAAGGTTGTTGTTAATAAAATTCAAGCCAGTGCACGTTCAATTAAAGCTATTTTACTTGATCAATCAATTGTTTGTGGTATTGGTAATATTTATGCTGATGAAATTTTGCATCTTGCTAAAATTAACCCAATCGCTAAGGGAGTAGATTTGTCTCAACGCCAAATTATCCAAATGTTGGAAATTACTAAACAGGTGTTAAGTAAGGCGATTCAACATGGTGGCACTAGTTTTCGAGACTATACTAATTCATTTGGGGTTAATGGTAATTATCAGAATTATGCTTACGTATACGGCCGTAAGAATGAGAAATGCCGGATTTGTAACGCCTTAATAATTAAAATAGCGTTAGCTGGCCGGGGGACACATTTTTGCCCGAAATGCCAAAAGCTTTAAATTTATATTATGGAAATTTAGTTAATTCAGGTTAAGGTTTTGAGGTAAGAGACTTGTCTAATTAATTGTGTTTAATATAACGAATGAATATAGTTTTTAAATTTTTATGGCAAAAAAAATATTTATTTTTTCGATTTAGAAATATCTGTTAATGCATTACTATCTAAATCACTTAAAACTGGTAATCTGCCATATTGAGTAGCAAATAATTGCCTTACTTCATATAAATTAGCTTTTAAAAGAGGAATTCCCTTTTTCCAAATTCTATTACTAAGACTAAGAATGCTAATGTGAATATTTACTTTTAAACAATCTTGTGATTGAAAAAAAAACACCATTTTTTTGTCTTGATGACTCGAGAATGGAATTAAAAGATTCAACAATATTGGTTGTGTAAAAATACTTTCGGGCAGCTTTAGGTAATTTAATAAAAGCAAAATAATTATCAGTATCCTCTATTAAGGCCTAACGTAATGAGGGTACTTTTCTTTATCAACAGCAGCCTCAGCATCACTAATTATTTCTTTAGATCGTCTTTAACAACATCAAAAACTTCAACACCAACAGCAACAGCAGCAACAGTACCAACAACAACAGTAGCAGCAACAGCAGCAGCACCAGCAACAGCAACAGCATCAGTAGCAAGAGCACCAAGAGTACCAGCAGTACTACCAACAGCAACAGCAACAGCATCAGCAGTACTACCAGCAGCAACAGCAACAGCATCAGCAGCAAGAGAACCAAGAGTACCAGCAGTACTACCAACAGCAACAGCAGCAACAGCAGCAACAGCATCATCAACAATGCCATTGCCATTATTTTTTTCCTTGTCTTTATCGACTACCTTGTCTTTAGTACCAACATCATAAGCTTCTTTCATTAAAGCTGATGGCTTAGTATTTTTGTTTGGCTCACTTCCGTTAGATTCTGGTTTCAAATTTACGTCAAAAGGTTTACTCATTATCTTTACCTCGTACATGACAGGATGTGGGTATTATACATTTAAATTTGAATTAATGCAATAAGCAATCAATTAGTTCAGCGATTCCGTAACCTATTTAAAAATGATGCAGACATGGCCGTTTATAGGGTTATTTACAACTAAAGCAAATTCTTGTAAAGTCAAAGGATAGCTATTGACAGTAATCTAACCAGCTTAAAAACAGCCAGTTGAAAAATTTAATGGCTGGAATCGCTGAAACAGGAGCGATTGTTTTTTAATATACTATTATGAATTGTTAATTATTATGTTAAAACCACTAAGGTGGTTTACCTTCGCATTTTGCAGATTCATTGTAAAGTTGCGAAAGGATTATCCTGGATATGCGAAGCATGTCTTGTCTGATTAATTGTGTCTAATATAACGAATGTATATAGTTTTTAAATTTTTATGGCAAAAAAAAATATTTATTTTTTCGGTTTAGAAATATCTGTTAATGCATTACTATCTAAATCACTTAAAACTGGTAATCTGCCATATTGAGTAGC
>DAHXLC010000331.1 GCA_027371815.1 Candidatus Melainabacteria bacterium
GGTGCCTGGCCATTAACGCCAGAACTGGCTTGCGCTTGCCCAAATACTGTGTAATTATACTGACTTACGAGCTGTCCGGTTGCATCGGTTACCTCCCTTATTGAACTTAAACTATCTCTTGTAAAATAATAATTAGTGCCAGTACCACCACTATAACTAATCAGGCCATAGTTAAAATATTGGGTTGATAAATTATTATTAGGCCAGATTAACATGCTTTCAGTTATTGGCTTAGCCCCAGCTGATGTACTGCCATTGGCTGCGTAAGTAGTTTTATTTAGTGATTGTGAATTTATACTTACAATTGAATTATTAGAGCTTGCACTAACGCCTATGGCATTAGCTATGCCTGTAGCTATTGAGGTAGTGGAATCGGTACTGGTAACGGTATAGGAAATACTAGTGCTGCCACCACTTAAACCATTGTCATATACACTAACATTTAAGATATCACCAGTTGTTATTGTTCCAGAAACAGCTAACGCCGTTAAATGATTTTGATTTAAGTTAAAGGCTATGGCGGTAGTAGCATAGCCAGAACCAGCTGCATTAGTTGTGCTTTGGTTATAGGTTGTGGTATAAGATGATAGTGATTTTAAGGCAATTACATTACTATAATTGATAGCAGTTATATTATGAGTCTGTAGGGTAGTGTTAGCATTAATTAAGCTAGCTATTGAGCTTGCGATGGTGTTTATGGTATCGGTACTTTGTACCGTATAGCTTATAGTTACAGTGCCGCCTGGTAAGCCTGAATAGTTAATAATTAAATTTAATTTATTGCCTGTGGTAATATTGCCAGTTATACTAGCTAATTGTGTATTATTGGCGTTATTGCCTAAGGTGGCTGTAATTAGAGCGCCACTACTTACACTGACACTATAATTATTCACATTATTTGAAGCTGATCTTATATGTTCTTGCCAGTCTTTTATTTCACTAGCGCTATCGTAAGCATAGTTATAATTTGATAAGACTTGATTGGTACTATTTATGTTATTTACATTAGCTAATCTTTCATCATTAACATTGGGTAAATAATTAAAATTGGTATTTAAGCCATTTGGGTAATTGATACTAGCTAATCTGGTATCGCCAAGTGAATTACCCGTTATATTATTTTCATAGTTAAAGTTAAATGTACCAAGCCCATTACTTGAATTTGAGCTTGTATTATTAAATGTGGCTAATCGGCTCATAGCGTCATAAGTATAAGTATTGACATTGGCTCTACCGTTAATTGTTCTGTTTATAACCCTGCCTAAGGCATCGTATTGGTATACAGTTGGAACAGACGTTAGCACAGTTTTTGATTTAACAATGCCATAGATTGGGTTGGCTACGGTAGCTATTTTGGATGATGATTTATTGAATTTTTGATTTTTAATCATTTTATCAACCTCTGGGTTAATTATAGCATATTTTTCAATTTCGAGAATTTTCGTGGGGTTCACTTTTTAGGTGGGAAGGCTCATTATTTATCATTTAGCTGATCAGTAGAGCCGTTCCAAACAAAAAGTTTTGGCGTTTTGTTTATGCCTGGAGATAAAATATTTTCAAAATCTACAGCAAAAACATTATAGTCACAATTTAACTTTAGATTTACACCTCCGTCTTTAACCCTTGGTGAGAAAAGTTTAATCAATGGCAAGTTTAATTTTTGACAATTGTTAAGTATATATTCTGGTTGCACTAACCATGCTGGTTGATTAAATTTGTCAAACGGTAATTTTTTTAAGATTTTACATTGAAAAGATATCCCAGTTTCAATTGGAAGCTTTGTGCCTGAAAGAATTGTTAATTTACCGTCAGAATATTGGATTGGAGTTAAAAACTGTATATATTTTTTCATTTGATAAAACTGATCACAATTTACATCAATATTTTCAAATAGTCTAAGCGCATTAAGATAGCTAATATCTTCATTGTTTATTAAACAATTTGTAAAATCTAAATGTTTTAATTTTTTGAATACAAAAAATTCTTTCATCGATTCTTTTTCAAAATTAGTTGAATTGAATGATAAATTATTTAATCTTGGTGCTTTTAACTTTTGTAAATATTCTTTTGATATATAGCAATTGTTTAATTGTAATTGTTTAAGCCTACCTGCATTAAGTAAATTGACACTGTCGCAAAGTGATAAATAATTAAGATTTTGTACATTAATACTACTTAGATTATTAATATGACAATTAAGCGTTAGCTCTCGAAGTTTGCTAAAATTATTTATTAAAGTTAATTCATCATCAGTTATTTTTTCATTTTGAGATATTGTTAAACCTCTTAAATTTGGGTAATTTTGTTTTAAGAGAGTTGAAAATTTTATATTTAATTCTAATGTTGTATTTAAATCTACAAATTTTAAATATGGAAATACTAAAGGTCTGTTAAATACAGCTAATGTAGCTCCTTTGTTAACTGTTAGGAATAAAATGTACTTTTGGCGTAAATTTGATATTGTTTTTTCGTCGAGTGGCTTGTTGATAGAATAACTTTCACTAAGAAAACCTTTAATGATATCCGGTATAAATTTTAATAGATAAGTTGGTGGTTTTTCAACAGCTTGTTGTGAAGATAGATATTTTTTTATAAAAAATAATTGAAATACATTTAAATCTTTTTTTGCATCCAAAGAATTATTTTGTGCCAAAACAAATTTATTATCAATAAAAACAAATATAAAAATTGTTATAAACAATACGGGTACGCTGGTTCCATAATAACGCCACCTTTGGGTAAAGCCAAAATCTAGCAATAGCAATCTCCTTGTTAAAAAAAATTGTAGCATTATAAAAGAACTGTTCAACTGGAATCCACTTTTTAACAACATAATCATCAAAGATTTTATTTTTCTAAAACCAAAACAAAGTAATTGCATATTATAAAACATCTTTTAATATTGAAGCATTGGAATTGGTTCTAAAAGATATCCAGGAAAACCCCTGAAATATTGATTATAAGGATCTAAAAGACGTGGATCGGGATTGAAAGTGCCTTCATTTGGAAATTTTGATAATGCTTCAAAAATTTTTGCTAATATTGGATGGCCGGCAACTTCAAGACAATGCGCAAGATCTTTATGACATTTACCATTCCAACACTTTCTTGCATTATTATTTGCAATAGAATGACCAGCATGCATACAAAGATCATGCTGATAGCCACATAAATCTAATTGGCTGGTTGGTGATTTAAAAGATTCCCCGTTTGGTCCAATATCACCAGGAAACATTGGCATTCCAGGGTTATTTTCACCAAGCTTAGTACCATTAGACCAACCCATTCCAAACCAATTCCCTTGGTGATATCCAAATTGCAACCCCATCGGATCCACGCCCGCCACAGGATCATTGCCCACATAGGCATAAAGATTAATGCCACCAGCTTCGCCAATAGGATCGCGCGTAAGAAAGCGGGCTAAGTTTGGGTTATAGGCTCGGTACATGGTTAAGTTAAGGCCACTGGGGGCATGGTAGTAGTAGCCTGCGTATTGAAAATCACTATTTATCCCTGGCATTTGACCATTAACGCCAGAACTTGCTTGCGCTTGCCCAAATACCGTATAATTATACTGACTTATGAGCTGTCCGGTTGCATCAGTTACCTCCCTTATTGAACTTAAACTATCTCTTGTAAAATAATAATTAGTGCCAGTACCACCACTATAACTAATCAGGCCATAGTTAAAATATTGGGTTGATAAATTATTATTAGCATCGCGTGCCTCGCACATGG
>DAHXLC010000009.1 GCA_027371815.1 Candidatus Melainabacteria bacterium
TTTTTATTTAGCAATATTAATTCCTGGTTTATCGGTATTTGGTATTTTTTTAATTCCTTCAACCATGTATATTGCTTCGGTTATTAATATTCTGTTGATTTTAGATTCCTATCAAGGCTGTGCTGTAGAAATTTCGCAAAAGGGATCATAAATCATAACTTTATGTATAAATTCATTGAAAACCATTGGTTGAAAGTTTGTTATCTGTTTGCCATTTGCTTATGGATATTTTTAGCTGGCCTTTGTTTTTATATTGATACACGAAGACCAGATCTTCTTGATGATTACGACTATGGCAATATTTTTAATTTTTCGGGTAAATTAGCTTCAATGAATCTATACAATGATTTATATCCTAAACTTAGTCAGAAAAGTTTTTTGGATGGCAATACTTATAATAAATTGGCTCATCAATATTTACCTCATCTAAGCAAATCACATTTAATAATTTTTAATTCAAATCCACTTGTAGCAACATTTTTTATTCCTTTTAGCAAACTAACTGTTGGTCAGTCATATTGTTTGTGGCAAATAATTCAAATTAGTGGATTTTGGCTTATAACAGTGCTTTTAACGGGATTTGCTAAAAATAAAATGCTAAAATACTTTATACTTTTATCATTATTTTTGCCAATTCAACATTATTTGATCATTGGTCAAGTGACTTTGATCTTAACGTTATTGCCTGTTTGCATTGGTTATTGGATGATTAGTAAAAATAAATTTTTTATTGCCGGGATTTGTTTTGCTTTTATATTTTTTAAGATTCAATTACTACCTATTGTATTACTACCAGTTACTTGTCTTTTTCTGTTGGGTAAACGAAAGTGCTTGTACGGTTGGTTACTTGGATGTGGGTTGATTTTTTCTACAATTGTATTATTATATGGTGTTGATTTGCTTAAACTATGGGTTCATGATTTGTATTTAACCGATAAGGTATATACTACTTCAACCTATATAATTGAACCTTATATTATTGCCAATGTCCCGCTAATAATTTCTCAATATATTCCGATTCTTTATCGAGACGTAGTTAAATATATTATATATTTATTTGCTTTGGTTTTAAGTGTGCATTGTTTATATATATCGGTTTTGGTTTTAAAAAAAAATCGTGGCAATTGGCAGGAGTTTATGCCCTTGATATATGTTACCGCGATATCGATAACACCTTTAGTTTCTCCTCATATAATGGTATATGATTTGATTATTTTTATAATTGCTGGCATCATTGTTTTTGATAATTCAAGCAACGATATGGTGTCTCATAAGCTAAAAGTGCTTAGTCTTACGACTTGGTTTAGCATTAATGTATATTATTTCTTTATATTTTATTTTACTGGAAAGTCAACTCAACCAATGTTTTGGGGCATAATTATTTTTTTGGCTTATGGACAATTAATTAGCTTGATTTGCCAATATTATCTAAACCTGCCATTAACTAATTTGACAAAATTACTTAATTATAAAGAAATTCTTGATGCGGAAAATTCGTAATCGACTATATATGAGAAAACAATTTAAAGGGTAAAGTATACCTGATTAATAAATTAGATGGGATTAATTGTTGAATTTGAGGTTTCGCTTGAATTTACTGCAGGGTTTGGTTTGACTTTGCTAGGTGAATTATTGTTTTTAGGGTTACGATTATTATTGGGCAGAGGATTATTGGCTTCTTTGGTTATTACATCAAGAGTGTTAGTTTGAGTGATAGAATTGGTCTGATTTTTTTCTTGATTATGGGTAAAATTATTGTTACTGGTGTTATCCATAGCCGTTT